>JAHOYX010000200.1 GCA_019038705.1 Spirochaetales bacterium | reverse complement strand
CAAGGCCCTCGGCAATGGCTGGAATCGGACGGAGCAACCAGGTTATCAACAATCCCGCCAATACCATGGCTATCGATAACAGGATGGCCGCATACGCAAACAGGTCCTTGCGTGCCTGCCGGACCAGAACCTCCACGGTCTCCTTTTCGATCCCGACGATTGCCTGTCCCATGATTTTCTCACCCGCTCCCTTAATCACCGCCCCGGCCAGGAGCAGTTCTCCGTTTTCCATGACGTTGCCCCGTCCATTGGACGGATGGTCGCTGGAGGAGGGTTTCATATTCGGTAGTGGATTGAAGGGTTTTCCCACGTGGCGGGGATCATCGCTGCCCACGATTATACCCCGGTGGTCGACGATGATGACGTAGGCAATTTCGGGGTTGGCCTTCTGGAGTTCCGTGACCAGTGGCCCAAGTTTCGATTCCGGAAACTCCATATGCAATACGTTTTCGCTGATCAGGGCAAGGTTGTGAGCTTCCAGGAGAATGCGGGATTCGGCTTCAACCTGCAGGGCTTTGCTGGTGTACTGTTCGTTGACACGGGAGATGGCCAGCATCGTCCCGGCAATCAGGGTGGCTACCGCCAGTGTGGCGATCAGACGCAAGCTGATCACGCGATCTGCGCCTATGATGCGGATCCATAACGGGGTGGATCTATTGCTCATCCTTGAGAACTCCTGTGATCTTCCTGGTGCGGATCAATTGCTACTGGGCGCACGCCGAATATTCCTCTTTCAAGTTGTCGGCAACCCGATTGTAATCCGTGCCTCTCAGAAAAAAGTGGATTTTAGGGCCAATAACACGGTCTCAGCGCACCATCGGGCCGCAAATCACAGCTTTCGCTCACGACATAATCCGCGAACGGAATCTCCATTCCCTATGTTGGATCGACTTTGGGGAGATTTTCTTTAGCCTGGATTAGACAATATCTGGCTAGCCGGGGAGTGTGAGATGAGGCAAAAATACATTGCTGATTTTAAGATCAATCTGATTCGGGAACGTAGCTTTGGTATGCAGAGTGCCCGGCCG
>JAHOYX010000194.1 GCA_019038705.1 Spirochaetales bacterium | reverse complement strand
GTCATAATCCAGCCCGGTCGCCGGAATATGTTGCTCTGGGGTTCGCAGATCACCGTCCACACCGTTTAACAAGCGGTTATTGACGATTATCCCGGGCTGGAGATCAACCAGGCCGTCAAACATGGCGGCCCGCTCCGGCGTCATGTCGATCGGCGTGTCCCACCACAGAATCGATACCTCGCCATAATTGGTAAACAGTTCCCTGACCTGGGGTACAGCGATATTGCGGATATAGTCGTCCATGCTCCCATCCTGGGCCGGGTCCCAATGCCCATCCCAGGTTGCGCCCCCAGGATGGTGCCAGTCCTGGGCCTGGGAGTAGTAAAACCCAAGCTTGATGCCGTGTTTCCGGGCGGCTTCGGCCAGGGGTTTGAGAACATCTTTGCCATACGGCGTCGCCTCCACGATATCCCAGTCACTGACCGCGGTATCGAACAGGGCAAAACCGTCATGGTGCTTGGCCGTGATGACGATGTACTTCATGCCAGCGTCCTTGGCCATGCGCACCCAGGCTTCGGGGTCGTACTTCACCGGGTTGAATTGCTTTGCATACTGCTGATACTCCGCTACCGGGATCTGTGCATAGTGCATGATCCATTCGCCGATATTCGGTATCTGCTCGCCCTTGTAAGTCCCCGCCGGCACGGCGTAGACACCCCAGTGGATAAACAACCCGAACCGGGCTTCACGCCACCAGGCCATGCGCGCATCACGTTGCTGCACGGTCTCGTCGTCGTAGGGACCCTTGAAGGTCACTTCTGCCGCAAAACCCACACCACTGCATGCCAATATCAGCAGTGGAATAAGGATGTTTTTACCAAAGACATTGAATCGGCGGGTTTTCTTGGTCATCGTGGAATACCTTTGCTGGTCACCGGAATCTTTTTATATCGCAGCGCTGGGGAGTCTGCGTGCAAGATCGTGCCAGAGCATTTTGTACGATGGGGGCCGAACAATGCAAGTTGGGGCGGGGAGTTCACTCCCGGGACCGTGAGCGACAGGAGGTCGCGACCGAGCCTCCAGGATGGATTCACGG
>JAHOYX010000131.1 GCA_019038705.1 Spirochaetales bacterium | reverse complement strand
GAGCAAAAGAACTGCGACGCAGCCGAAAACAGTCAATCCTTTGCGTGGGAATCTCACCAGTGAATCCTCCGTCAACCAGGCTATTCCGACAGAATGGCGGCATCCGGGTCTCTCAGTCAACCCCGGCCCTTGCGCCCGAAACGCAGACCTCCCGAGGGTGTTGCCGCGAGTGCAGAGCTTTCTCGAGATGGCGAGACGGTACTGTCAACTTAGCGAGGCTGGAGCGCGGCCAGCCCATCGGCGGTTGACTTCGGGTCTCGTCAAGCACACGTCACCGCGTTCCAAACAACGAAGGCACGAGCCCGCAGCATTCGGTAGTTGGTTGCCCGCAGCAGGTGACGTCCGACACGGAAGAGATTCTGGGTGATCCCATGCACCGACAAGAACCGTTGCGCTTGAGCCATGGATTTGAACCTTCGCATGCCTCGCTCCCGCTGTCGGGTCGGCTCGTGGGAGACTTCCGCCCGATTGTTCGCGTATTGGCTTGTGTCGTGAGCGACTGAGGGCATGGTGGTTCGGTGCGCTGCCGCATAGCTCCTGAGCTTGTCGGTGACCATCCGCCTGGGCACGCCGCCCTGGCCTTTCAACAGCTTTCGGAAGAAGCGTTCAGCCGCACGCCGATCGCGGCGAGGCTGGAGCAGGATGTCGATCACGTCGCCGTCCTGGTCAACGGCGCGCCAGAGATAGTGTTGCTGACCCCGAATGTTCACGAAGAGTTCATCCAGGTGCCACGTATCACCCAGGCGACCTTGTCGCCGCTTGAGCCTACGAGCATACTCGGGACCGAACTTCCGGCACCACTGTCGGACGGTCTCGTAGGTGACCATGATCCCCCGCTCTGCAAGGAGCTCCTCGACATCTCGGAAGCTCAGGCAGAAGCGGTGGTAGAGCCAGACGGCGTGGCTGATGATCTCCGGGGGAAATCGGTATCCGTGGTAGCTGGGTGCATCATTGTTCATTCACCCAGTCTGCCAGTCACTGCCTCAAGTTGACAATACCGTTCGGACTGATCGTCGGCGGATGCCGGACGATCCCGGCAGAGACC
>JAHOYX010000197.1 GCA_019038705.1 Spirochaetales bacterium | reverse complement strand
CGCGGTCCACCTTTCTGGCAAGGTTGGGCGGCCTAAAAAGGCTGAATCCCCCACCCGCCCATTGACCAGCAGGCAAATAATCCACTCGCCCAGCCATCGGCGGTGATTGTGGCCGCCGTTCATTCACCACAGAATGCGGACTTTTCCCAATGACAAGGCGTGGCCCGTAATGATATAATCCATAAGAATCGAAAATGATTCACCTCGCCCAGCAAACGGCGGTCCTTGTGACCGTCGTTTTCTTTCCCCAGCTCGGACGCAGGAACCTAACCGCCGATCAGTACCGGCTCGTGTTGGGGCGCAGGTACAATCGGGCGAAAAAGGCGGGGCCTGGTCGGCCACAAGGGAGCACAGAAAAAGAATGTGTGCAAAATGCACCCATTAATCGAACCGCCGACACCCTAGCCAAAGAACACGGGGTCAACGAATCAACTATTCGCAGGGCTGGAAAATTCGCCGACATGGTTGAGGCGTATGCCAGGATGACCGGGAAGGCCCAGACCACCTTGCACAACAAGGTCATGGCTTTTCGTGTGGCGAGCAATCCCCATATGGGGATCACGGCAGCCCGCGACCACTGGAGAGCATTGTCCGAGGTCCACGCCGCGCCGCGCTGGATGTGGAAGATGACAAGCGCCGCTCCGTCGAGAAGATGCTGGAGATCAGGGATTGGACTGACAACAAGATTGCCAAGCATTGTGGAGTCAGTCACCCATTTGTTGCAAGAGTCAGGTCCTCACTTGTAACGGTTTCAAGTGACACCCCATCTGCGGAAGTTCCGCAGATAGCCACCCGCACCTACACCACCAAGCACGGGACCGAAGCGAAGATGAATACAGGGAACATCGGGAGGTGGGTGTGGTGGCGTCTGCGCTGGCGGATATGGAGAGGGGCGGGGACGGAGCAAACCAACACGGGAGCAAATCTGCAAATTTGCAGAATTCCAAAACCTCCACCGCCGAGGCCGCCGGGAAAGCGCGAGGGTGATGCCCAGTCACCCGACCTGCCAGGAAATTGAATCAGACGTCGGACGCCAATCCGCAAAGGC
>JAHOYX010000123.1 GCA_019038705.1 Spirochaetales bacterium | reverse complement strand
GGTCGATGCGCTCACCAGTTCCGAGTTGGTTCGTGAAGCTCCGGCGATCGTCAGCGGCCAATCGGCTTCGGCCCTGGCAAACGCATCGGCGGACATCATCACGACATCGCAGTGCCGCCGCTCGGGCAGAGGCAGGAACAGTCCTACCCCCGCATCTCCATGACGACCTCCTTGTCCAGGGCGACAAGCTTGGTCAGGTAGTCCTTGTTCGGCAGAACAGTGATCAGCGACAGCAGCGCGGCACCATAGAAGGGGTAGCAAAGCAAACGCTCGCCGCCCCCGATGAAGAACAACACAAGCCCGAGAACCGCGACCGTCTCGGACAGAGCCAACGGCACAAGGACCACCCCGACCCCGCTTCGGCCCCTGCCTCGACCCTTGCTCTTCATAATTCCTTTTACGAGCTTGCGCATGCCGCCCGGTGAACCACTCATCACTGTCCGCTTCATTGTAATGGCCAGCGCCACCATCAGCGCAGAGAGAACCGAAACCGCGATCTGGAATATCTGGAGGCCCCGGCCCGACATGGTCGGTGTCATCCACGGTCCCTCCGCGCCGGAGGCAAGCTGGTACTCGCCAAAGACCACGAAAGCCCCAATTGATATCATGTAGGCGACGGGGACGATCCGCAGTGCTGCAAGGGGATATTTGTTGTCAAGATTCATGGTGCACTCCTCGGAGAACCACGTGGCGACCGGAACCGATACTTTCCGTCACGGCTCGGTGTATGGTATCCGCGGGCTATTCGTTGTTCAAGAAGAGATGACCGATAGGAAAACTTGGGAACTGCCGCGAAGAATGGGGATGGATCGAACCTATTTCCCGTTGATGTCGTGAATTGCTGCCGTTGGTGCTGCATCGCGACCCTTCATCCAGAGCAAATCGCTCCAGGGGCAGGGTTTGTCAGTATTTCATCCCCATTCTTCGCGGCAGTTCACAACAGTTGCATCTCACGAACTACCGGGAAAGAAGGTCCACCAGAAGACTCTGTCCATCCTGATTGCCCGGGAATACTGCTATGGCTTTTCTGCAGGCCACTATCGCCTCATCAATCTGCTGGTTCTCCTCCAGGGCTTCGCTCAGA
>JAHOYX010000193.1 GCA_019038705.1 Spirochaetales bacterium | reverse complement strand
TGACCTTGACGGCGAGGAGCCCGCGGTACAATGAAAAGACGAAGGAGCAGTGGATAACCTGCAGAGAAGGAGAAATCAACTACGGATAAGACGGATCACGCAGATACAGAGACGAAGTCTTCCATCCGCGCCATCCGCGTGGCCCGCCTGCCCGGCCCGATATATCCGTAGTCAACCCATCCTCACCCCTGTTTCAGGATAGATGTCGCGTGGCCGTTGCAGCCAAGGCCGTGGCTATTCGCCGTTGATCCAATCGGATAAGGATAATCTGACTCGCTCAAGGCGTTCCGAGGCGATATATCCAACCGCACCAACGAGGGCCTCTCGCGCGACTGCCGCAATGCGTGACACGCGGATAACGCTTTCGACCTTCAGTCCAGAATTTCCGTAATCCGAATCGCTGGTGCTGATAACTTCATCGAATCCATCAATGGCTCTATTGATCTGGGACGAGATCATACAAACCAGCCAGTCTTCGTATGGTCCGGGGAGCTTCCGAACCACCACAGCAGGACGAAGCTTTCCCTCTGCCATGTCCGTTGTGGGAAAGCGAAGAAGGACCACCTGTCCTTCTTGGATCATGTGAAGACGTCCTTCAGGTCCTTCTCTGAATATGAGGGAGCTTCCGTTTCCATATCTCGCAGAGACTGCGACAGCGAGAAACTACTCCACTCGCGGCGTTCCTCGGCTTCAGCCTTGTTCTCCAAGTACTCGACAAAGTCGAGCACCTCGATCTGGATCGGCTCCGGCAAGCGGTGTATGTGCTCTATGATCTTCTCGGTAACAGTCATCGTCTTTTCTCCTTGCTGCACGCAGGACAGCATTGCGAAAGCCGTATTCCCAGGACATGACGTTGACTGGACGGACCCGGCGGGAAGCCATCCCAAATCCGCATGACCACTCGGGTGTCTGCTCCTGCTCCGTCACGGCCCGTACACCGGTCAGCATAGAAACCAACCCAATCTCCTGTCAAGCCGTACACCTCCCTTCAACCGCACCAATGTCGCAGCCAACGCCCACGCTCAACCCCTCTGGTTCACAAACCGCTTCCACTCTGCCCGTGTGTTGGCAAAGTTCAGGAGATACTC
>JAHOYX010000088.1 GCA_019038705.1 Spirochaetales bacterium | reverse complement strand
CCGTCGCAACATCGATATCACCGCGATTATCATGAACAACTCGATTTATGGACTGACTGGTGGCCAGTACTCCCCAACGACAGAGTGTGGAAAGCTCGCGACCACCGCACCCTACGGGACCCTGGGCAAGCCCTTTGACGCGGTTGCACTCGCGCGAGCTGCCGGGGCTACCTACATCGGGCGGACGACGACCTACCACGCAAAGGCAATGACCAGGATTCTCACTGACGCTATCAAGCATCGGGGATTCTCGGTGGTAGAGGTGCTCTCTCAGTGCCCGACCTACTACGGTCGCAACAATGACTGCGGAGACGCAGTAGCCATGATGGAGGGGTACCGGGACAACACCGTTGCGGTCAAACCGGATGAGAACGGCTGGGTCAACAGCGCCTGCGACGGCGAGGGGGCTCCCCTTCCAATTGGCGTCTTCGTCAACAGATCCGAACCTGAGTACTGTGACTCGTACGCAAGCCTCGTCCGAGAGAAGGTAATGCCATGATCCAACGATTCGTCTTCTCGGGGACCGGCGGTCAGGGAGTGATTACGGCAGCGATCGTGCTCGCTGAAGCTGCCTTGTACTACGGAGAGCTCAATGCGGTCCAGACACAGGTGTACGGGCCCGAGGCCCGTGGCGGCGCTGCACGCTCGGATGTGATTATCGCCGATTCGGATATCTGGTTTCCCAAGGTGCTCGAGCCCAATGTCGCCGTCTGCCTTGCCCAGCAGGCGTATGACCGATTTTCGGGCGTCGTGAGACCGGGCGGCATCATCATCGTAGACTCGCACAACGTGCGCATTCACCGGAACATCAGTTCGCGCCAATTTGAGCTGCCGTTCCACAAGACCGTCATGGCCGAGTTCGGACGGAGCCAGGCGCTGAATATGTGCATGCTTGGCGCGCTGATCCGGCTGATTCCGATTGTTTCGCCGGACGCGATGCGCCAGGTCATTTCGGATCGATTTGATGAGCGGTTCCGGGAGACCAACCTCTCCGCGTTCTCATCGGGCCGCAATCTGGTCAGCGAGAGCGTGCGAACCTTCTGAACTGCCGCGAAGAATGGGGATAGAAGCGGGAGAATCGTTTTGGCAGTAA
>JAHOYX010000182.1 GCA_019038705.1 Spirochaetales bacterium | reverse complement strand
GACCGGATAAAGAAACAAGCAGAAAAAGAAGGATTGAAGTACCAATCCCTCGTCAAGAGCGTGCTCCACAAGTACGTGACAGGCCAGCTCGTCGATGCCAAGAACTGACGCTCCATAATCCACAGGATTGAGTCGACCTTTGCGGTCGATTCAAGCCAATGATCAAGAAGCTCTGGTCGAGAAGGATGTGGTCCTATGGGAAATGCGAGGATATTCTATCGATCAATGCGGGGAGTGGCAGCGGATGAATCGAAGTGCAGGCGACAGCGCAGGGACCTGTCGGCCGTTGCCGCCCGAAGAAAGACAAGAAAGCGAGTGCGGTGGCGGGATTCCGCGCCTAGAGCTGCGAGATGGACAGACCTTTGGTGCCGGCGAGCATGAGTGCGATCTGGTGATGGCCGGCATCGACGGGGGATGATGGGTATCAGGTAAAGCCAGAGGCAGGCAAAGGGACTTTGGGTGGGATGAACCGCAGGAATCTGACGATACCGTTGCAGCGTTCGCAGCACGGCATTGCCGATGGCCTGACGGATTGCCTCTTTGGCCGGCATGATGAGCGGAACGCTTCCAGCGGCGCCACAGCGAGTTTCTCCGGTATGGAAGTAGAAGGGTGCATGAACCCGTAGTATCGGATTTTCATGAAGCCTGAGGGCAACACGTGTTGGAGGAATTTCCTGATGAATTCGAAAGGGGCGAGGCTCTGCGTCGTGTTCTGGCCGCTTTTCGTATCGGTGTATCGAAACACGACCTTGTCGTTGCTCATGGTGATGATGCGATGATTCGAGATAGCAGTACGGAATACGTAAGAGGACAGATAGCGGATGGACCGAGCACCGTCTCCGACCGGCTATGGCGGCCGAGGTCGCCGGAATCTCGGGAAGCCGCTCCTCCTTTTGGACTTTCAGAATGGAGAACAGATTCCACTCGATGTTGCCGACAACCTGGTAGTAGAATCGAATCCCGTAGTAACAGAGCCTGAGAGTCTTCGTTGATGAGAGCAGGGTCCTTTCTGTAGTGTTCTGTCAGCTGGCGAACCGCACGAGTGTAGGCTTCCTGGGTATTCTCGCTCTTGCCGTTGATCTGCAGCTTCCTGACCATCTGGTCGTACCATGAGGCTTCGGTCTTTTGCATTTGCTCATCTCCTTGGGAATGTGTTTGGAGAGCAGTATGGTGGAGACCGA
>JAHOYX010000018.1 GCA_019038705.1 Spirochaetales bacterium | reverse complement strand
CCACTTCCCGTCCAACAAACGGTCGATGGCCTCCAGAATCGGTTCCCGCGCCGGCTCCACCAATTCGTTTGTCCCTAAATCAATGGTCGATGGCCGTTCCGTGTTCGGCCGCATTGTCAGACAGGGTAGTCCAAGGTAGGTCGTTTCTTCCTGTATCCCGCCCGAGTCCGTAAGCAGGGCTTTGGCAGAGGTAACCAGGGATATGAAGGACAGATAATCCAACGGCCCGGTCGTCATCATGCCTGGGGCTTCTTCCAGCCGAGCCCACAACCCAGCCGCCTCGAGGTTGTTTCTTGTGCGCGGATGAACCGGGAAAAAGACAGGACATCTTCGGGAAATTTCCACCAGGGTGTCGGTCATCTCTTCCAGCTTGGCCGGATCATCCACGTTACTGGGTCGGTGCATGGTCACCAGAATGTAATCGCCTTCTTGAAGTCCCAGCTCTTTCGCCTTGGCCAGTTCCCGGGCCCGGGGCAGGTTGTGGACCAGTGAATCGATCATCACGTTGCCGGTGAAGACGACCTTGCTGTCGGGGATGCCCTCGTGCTTCAAGTTGTCCAGCGCAGCCTGTTCGGTGACCAGCAGCAGGTCGCATATCGCATCGGTGACCAGACGGTTGATTTCTTCGGGCATGGTCCGGTCGAAAGAACGCAAGCCCGCCTCCACGTGCGCACAACGGATTCCCAGCTTGACGGCCACCAAAGAAGCCGCGGCAGTCGAGTTCACGTCGCCCACGGTGATCACCCAGTCCGGTTTCAATTCCTGGAACACCGGCTCAACGCCCATCATGATCTTCCCTGTCTGGACCCCGTGACTGAACGATCCGATGCCCAGGTTCACATCCGGCCGGGGAATGTCCAGCGTCTCGAAGAAACTATGGGACATTGCCTCATCGTAATGTTGGCCGGTGTGGATGATAGTGTGGCGAAGATGTTTCCGACGACCGGCCTCCCATGCGATAGGGGCGATCTTCATGAAATTGGGGCGGGCGCCAACGATGGATAGGATATGCAAGGTCGACCTCTTTCGGGAAAATCGAGCTGGATTCAATGATGGCAAAGATTGCATGAATCGGCCGGGTAAGCAAGAACCCGGCCCCACCCATTCCCTTAGAAAATTGGGAATGGATCTTGCGAAGTGGGCTCGGAAAAATTAGGGATAATTTCCACTTGACGGAATCGGGGGGATCTCGTTGTGTTAA
>JAHOYX010000199.1 GCA_019038705.1 Spirochaetales bacterium | reverse complement strand
GACTGCCCGTTACTCGTCCTCTACTACGACGGCTGTACCATACGCCAGAATCTCAGCTGCGCCTTGCATAACCGATGAGGTGGTGAAGCGCATGCCGACAACCGCCGTGGCTCCGAGCGCCTCGGCGTCCTCAATGAGTCGGTCGATAGCCTGCTCCCGGCTTTCCGCGAGCATCTTCGTATAATCGGTGATTTCGCCGCCGGCGATATTCTTGAATGCGGCGG
The DNA here is from genome assembly GCA_019038705.1 of Spirochaetales bacterium. Taxonomy (GTDB): domain Bacteria; phylum Spirochaetota; class Spirochaetia; order DSM-27196; family SLST01; genus JAHOYX01. Next base: position 1,046 of record JAHOYX010000199.1, on the reverse strand, counting down.
AGATGTCCTTGCCGATATGACGGGCCCGGATTGTATTGCCGCGGGCAAGTCCGAGCGACTTCACGATTCGTTTTCCGGGAATGGTTTCTGTCGTTGTGAGGATCATCGAATTACTCCTCGGTACTTGTCGGTCCTGCTTTCTCGCACTCTATCGGCTATCGCGGTCCCAAGCAACACAACGAGTCCAAGAATGCCGACTCCAACGAGAATGGAGACGTAGATTGGGACGTCCGAGTCTTGAAAGAGAGTCACCACCGCAACTCCGAGGAGGGCCAGATATGAGCCGATGAAGAACACGGAGCCAACCCCGCGGAAGAGCTTCCGGGTGATGCTGCGCTCAGAGGCAAGGACCCAGTCGCTTCCGGGACCCTTGCCGACGACACCGGAGAGACGCTTCTTGAGGCGAAGCAACTCGGCGTACTCTTCCCGGTACTCGTACGATCCCTGAACGGCCTCCAGGACCGGGCCAATCTCCTTCTCGGGAAGCTCATTGTCAGCCAGTGCCTGGATTTTGAGCTGGATCTCTTCGCTGTTGTGTTCGTGTATTGCCATACCTACCACCCGTTCCCGTCAGTCTCCAGCAGTGCTCTCAGTTTCCGTCGAGCGTTATAGAGCCGAGACATCACAGTTCCCATGGGGACATCCAGGATATCGGCAATCTCCCGGTATGAGCACTCCTGGAAGTGACTCAATTCAATGATCCGCCGATGTTGATCAGGAAGCAGGCTGACCGCGTCTCGAATTCGTTCACGCTCCTCAGCCGCCACGACGGACTCTTCGGGGCCGGCCGCCGCATCCGAGAGATAGTCGAACTCCGGGAGTTCGACTTCTCGTTTTGTCACCCGCTCTATCCGATTCAGACAGAGATTTCGAGCAATTCGATACAACCAGGGAAAGAGCGGCCGAGACTCATCAAATCGACTGATGCTCTGATACGCCCTCACGAAAGTCTCCTGCGCAATATCCTCGGCGTCATCACGATTCCTCACGACCGCGTACGCGGCCCTGTACACGCGCTGAATGTTGTGTCGTATCAGCAGCGAGAA
>JAHOYX010000181.1 GCA_019038705.1 Spirochaetales bacterium | reverse complement strand
TGGAGCCGCCCACCTATTTGATGTTGGGTAGATTGGTAAAGAACACCGGTCTTGCTGAGAGTGATAACGTCAAATGAAGCACCAGCTCATGCGACCAGGGCTCGCGAAAATCGTGACCATGATTGTTGTGGCGTGGTTGCAGATAGCCGCTCATCCGATCGATGCACAGCCAGAACCCGGGTCGGATGCGTCCGAAGCTATCAGGCAGATCCTGACCGAGGCCGTCGATGAGGGCAAAGCACCGGGAATGATTGCGGCAATCATTTCATCCGATGGTGTGATCGCAAGCGGCGCTGCTGGCGTTCGCAAAGCTGGCAGCGCTACTCTGATGAAAACCTCCGACTGCGTGTGTCTGGGATCCTGCACCAAGGCGATGACCTGCGCCATGCTGGCCACGCTGGTCGGTGAAGGCAAGCTAGGTTGGGAGATGACCCTGACCGATGCAATTCCCGAGTTGAAGCAGAATATCCATCAGGACTATCATAACATCACACTTTGGCAGTTACTGACACATAGTGCCGGTGTAGAAGACTGGTTTACATATGATCAGCAACAAACCAGAGAGAAACGCCTGGCCATAGTGAAGAAAAAACTCTCCGCGCCTCCGGCTCACAAGCAGGGAGAGTTCCATTACTCCAATTTGGGCTATGTGACCGCCGCTTGCATGGCGGAGAGGATTACCGGATCGCTTTGGGAGAACTTGATGGCGGAGCGCCTGTTTCGTCCCTTGGGGATGACCTCTGCCGGGTTTGGTTTTCCCGGTACGCGTGGTCAAATCGATCAACCGTGGGGACATCAAAGATCCGGCGACGCGTGGCGGCCATCCCAGTCCGACTGTTCTGAGGCTCTTGGACCGGCGGGAACGGTCAATTGTTCGATCGACGATTGGGCTGCATTTCTGTCGTTGTTTCTGTCTGCTGAGAATTCTCTTCTCGACGCGGGTACGATGAACAAGCTGGTGCAGCCGGTTGGCTACTATGCAGGTGGCTGGGGTGTTACCGAATCGCAGCCTTGGGCCAAGGGATATGCTCTTTTACACAGCGGCAGCAACGGGATGTGGTACTCCTCAGTGATCGTGGCGCCTGAGCTGGATCGGGCCTATGTCGTGGTTACCAATTCACGGGATTTCGGTGAAACCGGGGATCTTTGCGGCAAAATGATATCAAACCTGATCAGGGAAGATCTGAAAATAGATGACGATTAAACTAAAAGAGAATTGTTCAGTACAGTGTGCGAAACCAGGGGAAGTTCAGCCAACTGGTGCAAGAGTCATA
>JAHOYX010000068.1 GCA_019038705.1 Spirochaetales bacterium | reverse complement strand
GTTGATTCGTTTACGCGAAACATCATTGACATGGGCCCTCCGGGCCCTCATCAGGGCAATGGCGGCAAATTCCTGATCCTGCCACCTGGCTATGACGAGGCAGACTTCGAGGGGATCGTTCCGCAGGGCGTATATACCATCGCCAGGTCACGCAGCTATGCGGTCTGGCTCCTGCTGCGCGGGTTCCTCAAGGATGGCAAACCGGATTATTCCAGCCAATTGTTCAGAAACGGCATCAAGATCTATCCGCTTAGCGCAGCGGTTAATCCGCCTGAGATGGAGTTCATCGAGGGTACGGGGACGGAGTTCAACACCGTTCACTCGGCCAACTACAAGTTCTACGAAGAACTCTACGCCGTGATCGATCGCGAGCCGATCGAATTCCTTGATCCCGAGCTTCGTGGTCTCTTTGCGTCCATCGGCATCCAGAAGGGCAGGCCCTTTGTCCCGGACGAGCGGATGAAGAAGATTCTGAAACAAGCCGCAAAGTTGGGCAATGCGACCGTACGCGCTCTTTTCTGGTATGAACGGGATCAATCCGAATTCCTCTACGAAGGCAGCTACTGGAAGCGTGGCATGATCGGCAACTCTCATGAGTATCTCAAGGACCAGGGACTGGGTGGGCGCAATATTGATGCGCGGGCAAAATATTTCTACATGGCGACCTTCAACTCTCCGGCCATGGTATGGAAACTTATTGGCAAGGGATCGCAATACGCCTGGGGGTATCTGGACAGCAAGGGCGATTATCTGGACGGTGGCAAGTCGTACAAGCTGAACCTTCCAGGGGATGCTCCCGCGGAAAAGTTCATGTCCGTCGTGGTCTATGACTCGCAGACCCGCTCCATGTTGCAGACCGGCCAGCCTTACCCGAACAAGAACAACAAACGCGACAAGATGATCACGAACGACGACGGGTCAATTGACCTCTACTTCGGCCCTAAGTCGCCCAAGGGGAAAGAGGCGAACTGGATTCAGACTGTTCCCAAGAAGGGCTGGTTCTGCCTCTTGCGTCTCTACAGTCCGACCGAGCCCTGGTTCGACAAGACCTGGCGGCCGGGTGAGATCGAGTTGGTGAAATAGTAGCCCACGATAAGTTCCGATCCTTGGAGGTCAGCAAGTCTGAGACTTCCAGGGACTGCGGCTACCCAAGTCTTCAGTGAGTGGCTGACGGTACGCCCCGTTATGTGCCGTTACGGACTGCCGTGTGTGTGCCACTTTCTGTGTCAGGTTGGCCCTCCGGGGATCGTATATCTGGGCTTCCGGGCTATACGATGATCGGTGTGAATCTCGCACGGGCTATACGGATTCCGTAGAATAGGCGGGGGCGGGGACCGGCTTCCCAAGCTGAAGGTCGCCGGTTCGAGACC
>JAHOYX010000157.1 GCA_019038705.1 Spirochaetales bacterium | reverse complement strand
CACCACGACACCCCTGATACTCTTTCCGCCGGCCAGCCGCTGAAATCCAGCCACGTGCTCCCGGGTCACAACGGCCCACTGCGGTTGAAAATCCTCGAGGAGATGGCTCACATCTCGCGAGCCGGCATCCGGATCAAAAACGCCGAGTACGGCCCCAATCCGATTGATCGCGTAGAGAAAGACTATCATGTGCGGAGTGTTCGGCAGCAGCGTGCAGACGCGGTGACCCGGACGCACCCCGAGCGCCCAAAACCCCTGCGCCACGCGTTTCACCTCGGAGAGCAATGACCGATAGGGTCGGCGGTGACCCAGGAAGTCATACACGAAACGTCTCGGAAAGGTCGATGCCGATTCCACCAGGGCCTCGTAGAGGGTGGTGTTCGGGTAGTCGATTTCCCCCGGCATCTCCCCGTAGAGAGGGCGCCACGGACGTTTTGTCACGGCTGGGTGTCCCGCCTCCACAACCACCAAACATCCTCCGAGTTTCTCAGAATGGAGAGCCTCCCGACTATATTCTCTCTGTCACCGCCTGTAAAGCTCTTCTCAACGTGGTAGGCTGCGCTCATGCAGCTGATATGCGGCGTAGACGAAGCAGGTCGCGGGCCCCTGGCCGGACCCGTAACGGCGGGCGCTGTCATTCTGCCGAAAGGTTTCCCGACTGAGGTGCTCGATGACTCCAAGCGGCTATCTGCGAAGCAGCGGGACGAAAGCGCCCAACTGATCATGACACGATCGGTCGCCTGGGCGATTGGCTGGGCATCACATATCGAGATTGATGAGATCAATATCCTGGCCGCCACCCTTCTGGCCATGCGGCGAGCCGTGCAATTCCTGGATCTGAGCCCCGAGAGCGTCATCGTGGACGGCCTGCACACGCCTGCATTGCCCTGCCCGGCCAATGCGGTTGTCAGAGCCGATTCCGTGGTCCCTGCTGTCATGGCCGCCAGCATCCTTGCGAAGACAGCGCGCGATGCCTGGATGATCGACTACTCTATCCGCGATCCACGATACGGATTCGAGCGGCACAAGGGCTATCCCACCAGAGATCACAGAGACCGCATTCGCGAGCACGGTCGCTGTCCTATTCACCGTCGCTCTTTTCGCGTTTCCTGAACCGCCTCTTCGGCTTCCCTTTCCTCTCCTCGATGAACCCGAACACTTTCTCCATGCCCACCCGGAAGCTGCCGAGGTCTTCCTCAAACACCATGACCTGGTGCCGGTCAAAGTCCTCTTCACCGTGCTTCTTGCTCTCAACGATGGTGAGGTAGAGATCGCCCGTCCGATTCTCTTTCAGATTCAGAAAATACGTCCGGCGATCATTGGCGCTCGAAATGCGCCACGAAAAAACTTCTCCGCGCAAACCCATGCCGGTATGCTACTGAAGAGCCGCACGCTTATCAATGGACCATCGATTGACACCCAGGGCGAACGCACATCAGAAGTCACCAATGGTGCTGATGCATGCAGGAATGTCTTCTCGCTTGTCCTCGGCACAGG
>JAHOYX010000055.1 GCA_019038705.1 Spirochaetales bacterium | reverse complement strand
CGCGACACTACAGGGCAATTGCTTGCTGCATGTGCCATCCCGTATAGTGTACCGATGCGAACGGTTGCGTTTCGAACGGCTGGCGCACTGATCCTTCTGGTGTTGCTCTCCGGCTGTGCGCCGGTGGCGCGGCTTGACACCATATCGATCCAGGAGCAGCTGACCGATCTTCTGGAGTTGCACACCCACGAACACATCTATCGGGACGTCGTCTATTTCGGCGAGGAGAAGAGCTTCCTCTTCATTCGAACTGTGGACCGTCGGATTCTTTTCGCAATAAACATCCGTGTTCGAGCCGGGATTGATCTGGGGCGTGGATTCACCATCGCCCAGGACAGTTCCGACCCGGAGCGGATCTACGTACAGCTTCCCGCCGCGGAAATCCTGTCGGTGGACGCGGATGAGAAAAGCATCCACGAGTACTTCATCCGGGAGCAGGGCGGCCGAATCGGGCTGCTGGAAATGACCGAGCAGTTGGCGGAGGTGAAAACCCGGACCGAAGCTGACGCAGTGAAACGGGGAATTCTCGGCAAGGCGGAGACGAACGCGCGGAATATCGTGCGCAACTTCCTCGCTATGGCGGGGTTCTCACAGGTCATCTTCGCGCCCGCACCCGCGCCGGATGAGGGAGAGTTGCAGGGATGAAGCTGCGACGATTCTGGATCCTGCTTGCGGCGATACTGCTGATTGCGGTGTTCGTGATCTTCTTCACCGACCTCGTCGGCATAGACCTGGCGCCATTCCTCCCCAAAGTTCGACTTCAGAGCTCCGAAACATGGTCGTCGTCCACGGTGACGCTGGAGGCCGTTCGGGATCTCTATGCGTTCAATACCGTTGAGTACGTACACCGGTCCGTCTTTCCCTATGACTACCTCCCTGAAGACGTCTCGCTCACCGAGATCCTCGCCAAACTGCGAACAGCGGACTCCACTGTGAAGGAAACGCTGTCTGCGAACGAGTACCTCTACTTCCAGACCTACAACCTGGCCGTCGACATCGGCATGGATCTCAGCGGGCGCCGGGACTTTGTCATAGTCACGGTCGTGGTCACCGCGGGGTTCGATCTGGCGGGATTCCGGCTCGCGGAGCCGTCCGAGCCGGATGCTGCTGACGACGCGGCGGAAGTGGCGAGCGGATTGCGCGTGGAAACTATCAGCACGCCTGATGGTGACATCCTCCGTGCGGTTGTGTCTCCTCCGTCCCCCACCATCACCGAGATCCGTGTGGAGGACATCGTAGGCGAGGAGTACCCGTATCCGGACATTTCAATTGGCGCGGATGGCTGGCGGCGGGTTGCCGAGTTCGTTGAAGAGCAAGTGATGGGGATGCCGGAGATCGCAGACCTGCTCACGATCGCGGGGGCGAATGGCCAGGATTTCGTCCGGGACGTGCTCCTCCGCGCGGGGTATGGCGACGTGATCTTTGAACAGCTGTGAATCCAATGAACTGCCGCGAAGAATGGGGATGAAATGCTGACAAACCATTCCCCTGGAGCTGTTTGCTCTGGAAAAGGGTTGCCGCGCAGCACCAACGGCAGCAATTCGCGGCCCCGAAGGGAGATAGGTTTGATCCATCCCCATTCTTCGCGGCAGTTCGGTTTTCTTGTACAATCTGGACAGCATCAACTTCTCGCAGAGGAAAACCATGGACT
>JAHOYX010000046.1 GCA_019038705.1 Spirochaetales bacterium | reverse complement strand
ACGCGAGGAGCCGAAGCGCCCCCTGGCCCGTAGAGGGTGCACGGAGCAGTGGTCGCAACAGGGTCCTCAACATCGCCGCCGATTGGCCGTGCGTTGACAAGTGGAAACGCGTGTCGTGCCGCATCCAGCTTCCCGACTTGAGGTCACGCCGGTATCCCGACTGGAGCATTGAGCCGGGAACTACATCGTCCAATCCTCGATTCGCAGGTCTTGAACGCGAGAGAACTCCCCGACGTTCTTGGTAACGATAGTGAGATCTGCGGCCAGGGCCTGCGCTGCGATCAACATGTCCATGGGACCGATAGGGTGGCCATCGGCTTCGAGGTTCTGCCGGATAGAGCCGTACTGCTCGGCCGCAGGTTGATCGAATGGGAGAATCTCGAACGGAGCGAGGAACTGTATCAAGGCGATTTTGTTCTGCGCGGTATGTTGGCTCTTGGCAACACCGTATTCGAGCTCTGCCACGGTGATGGAGCCGACTGCGATGTCCCCGACATCATGGGATTGAATGCGGTCTATGATCGCGGGGCGCTTGCGCCGGATGATGTCAATGCAGACATTCGTGTCGAGCAGATAGATCATTCGATGGCGGCTCGGGTATCAGCAACGCCTTGGAGTCGTTCCGAATCCATGAAATCATCAGAGAACTCCGAGATGCTATCGCGGAACGATCGCCAGGGATCCGATTTTGGGATGAGCAGCACGATGCCATCAATCTTGTGGATATAGACATCATCACCGGAGAAAGCATAGTTCTTAGGAAGCCTGACAGCTTGGCTTCTACCGTTCTTAAACAGTTTGGCGGTGTCCATAGGCAACCTCCTCTGTGGTCTATATCGGAGTATATACCGTGTGCCCGACAGGAACAACCCTGTGATGCGCCATAACATCTTCCATTGCGAGAAAACTCCTGTTCGGTCCGGGATTCATATGTTGCGCAGCATGTGGCGGTGCATCTATTGAAAACTGCTGATGGCGCAGGGGAACATCGCCTGCAGCGGTTTGTTTTGACCGGTTCTACCAGCGCCTCATCCTGCATACCTCAGGTGTCTCATTCTTTGACGCACTGTGGCATACAGCTGTCGAATCCACCGTTTTTGAAGAGCGTCTGCGCTGGTGCAGTCGAACACACTCTGATCTGGAATCGGTCGCGTCGGGCGATTCGACATAACAACACAGAGATCAAAAGCCTGGAGGGGCGGAAAACATGAGTACAGAACGTTCTGTTCCGTGCCTGGTGGTTCAGGCGGCCCAGGATGATCGACCGGACGGCCTGCCCAACGCATCCCGGCCGTGCTTCGGACAGGTAGTCCCGGTACTGCGCCATCAGTACGACGAGAGAATCGCCGTGATCAGCAGCAGGTTCACGCCGAACCCGATTCCCGTGCCGACCCATGCCCTCTTTGACCGAGCCTTCTGAATCGGCCCCGCCATGCTCTCCTACTCCTCCTTGATCCTGGCGGTCACGCGTGGTACTTCCCTGCGCGCGGGCGGACCCGTCGGCAACGGATTCGAGGAAGTACTGAGCGAGAATGTGGAACGCCGATTACGGCCGGCGGAAACCACCGTTACGATGAATCAATCCCTCTGGTTCACAAACCGCTTCCGCCCTACCCGTGTGTTGGCGAAGTTCAGAAGATAGCCCACCGGAAGCCGTGACAAC
>JAHOYX010000020.1 GCA_019038705.1 Spirochaetales bacterium | reverse complement strand
CGGTTCGGGTTTTGCTGGAGAGAGTTATTGCGGCACACGAGAATCATCAATGGACAACTCTGACCAGGAATCTTCGTGCCCCAGTGGCTTTGTGAGAGAATTCTTTTTCGAACCAAGGTCTGTACTGGACGGTCTCGAGCCGCAGGTGCCAAGATGCGTTTGCCCTGAAAAACGGCAGATAGGCGCGGACACGATTCCGGGTCCCGACTATACTCGGCGAACGCACGCTGGGAGGAACATACCGGTGAGAGACTCAGGCACTTCGCATCGCATCGTTGGCTCGGTGCGTGCATTCTTCAACTCTCCCCTTCCGCTGTTTGTGCTCGCTCACTTCACCCATCACGTAATCACCGCGGTGGCCGCGCCACTGCTGCCGCTGATTCGCACGAGTTTCGAGTTGAGCTACACACAGTCGGGGCTGCTGCTGACCTCCTTCACAATGGCTTACGGGCTCGGCCACCTGCCGTCGGGATGGCTGACTGACCGGATCAGCCCGGTAATCATGATCCTGGTGGGAACGGTCGGAGTGGCCATCGCCGGGATTCTGTTCGGACTGGCCCCGACATTCCCGCTGCTGGTCGTGGCGAACGGGCTGATCGGGCTGGCGGCCAGCGGATACCATCCTGCGGCGAGTTACTTGATCTCGCGCGTGACAAGACCGGAACAACGCGGAAGCGCGTTGGGGATCCACGTTATAGGAGGCAGTGCAAGCTATTTCGTCGCGCCGCTGTTGGCCGGCGGAATCGCCATGGCATTGGGGTGGCGAAATACCTACCTCGCTCTCAGCCTTCCAACGCTGCTCCTTGGGGTTGTCCTGGTGATTCTATTACGGCGTTCCGCCAGCAGAAGTGGCGCCTCTGTCAGAGAGAAGAGGCCGAACACCAGCGAGAGTCACAGTCGACGATTCTGGGCATGGTTGATCTCGTTCCTGGTGCTGACCACGGCGAGCGGAGCTCTTGTCGGATCAGCGATTGGCTTCATCCCTCTGCTGCTGGTGGACTCATTGGGTCTCCGTGCCGAAGCGTCAGCCGGTCTGCTGGCGCTGATCTTCTCGGCCGGATTCTGGGTGGCGCCGTTGGCCGGGTATCTCTCCGACAGGATCGGGAAGATCCCCCTGCTGTTCGGCGCCTGTGTGATGGTGATACCGACCATCTACTTCCTGCCCCGCGTTCCAGTGGGTCCGGGTCTCTACGTCCTGCTCATACTGATTGGAGTGTTCATCTTCGTGCGTATGCCGGTGTCCGAGTCTTTCCTCTTCTCCCACGCACCCGCCAAACGCCGGTCAACGCTCCTGGGTGTGTATTTTCTGGGCGCAAGCCTCGGCGGCGGAGTGTTCACACCGGTGATCGGCCGATTGAGCGATTTACACAGCTTCCAGCGCAGTTTCGCCGTAGTTGCACTGGCGTTGCTTGTGACAACCGTGGTGTGTGGCGGTCTCCTGGCCATCTTCCGGGGGGCAGGCAGCGAGACAAACGACCCGTCGCCTGCGGCTCAGCAGGAGACCTGAGCCTCGCCTGACGGTCAGCTTCATCTCATTGACGCCCGGGACGCATTCTCCTACCCTGCTCCATCAACACTTTGCGGGAGGAAGAGATGACGAACCCAGAACAACCTGCCGGGGCTCGAACTGTATCCAAGGGGTACATGATCTTTCTGGTGATTCTGATGGGTCTGGTGAGCCAGATGGATAGTTGGCTTTCGTTG
>JAHOYX010000148.1 GCA_019038705.1 Spirochaetales bacterium | reverse complement strand
CCCGAATGCGCCGCAGAGATCAGCTTTCCCTTGACCGACCACCTGCCTCACACGTCCACACGGAAGAACTCGCGCAGATCAGCCGGATTATTGATACTCATCCTCGCATGTCGGAGTTGATTGAGCAAGACCTGCTTTGGGGCGTGAAGAATCCTCGGACCGGAGCTCGTGGTCTTACGGGAGATCAGGTGCTGCGGGTTTTACTCATCAAACAGATGAACGGCTTCAGCTACGAGGAGCTTGCGTTTCACCTGAGCGACTCGGTGACGTATCGGGCTTTCTGTCGTTTCGGGGCGTTGGAGCAGACGCCGGCTCGCTCCACGCTGTCGGAAAACCTGAAGAAAGTACGTCCTGAGTCGTTAGAGGCAGTGCAGCAGCAGTTGGTGCGCTGGGCCAAGGCGCGGGGGATCGAGAAGGGACGTAAAGTTCGCATCGACGCTACGGTGACGGAGTCAAACATCCATGCGCCCACGGATTCATCCCTGCTTCTCGACGGTGTGCGAGTTTTAGTCCGGTTGTTAAACCGCGCCGGGCAGCGCTTTGATGTAGGTCACTTCAGCGATCATAGAAGGCGGGCGAAGCGTCGGGCCCTGGCCATCCTAAACACGAGGAGCGCGAAGAAACGAACGGTGGCCTACCGAGATTTGTTGAAGGTGACGAAGAAGACGGTGGGTTACGCGGAGCTGGCAGCAGGGCGGCTCGAAGGCGTCAGCGGAGAGCTTGCCTCTTGCCTGGTTGCAGAGCTACGACAGGTCGTCGCACTGGTTCGCAAGGTCATCGACCAGACTGAGCGGCGGGTTCTCCACGGCGAGTCGGTGCCGGCGAGCGAGAAGGTCGTTTCACTCTTCGAGTCTCATACGGACATCATCGTGAAAGACCGGCGTGATACGCTCTACGGCCACAAGGTCTATCTCACCGGCGGCGCCTCTGGTCTGATTTTGGACTGCGTGGTGGTAGATGGCAATCCCGCTGACACCACTATGACCGTTCCTTTGCTTGAGCGCCAGAAGCTGATTTTGGGCGTGGTGCCGAGGCAGGCAGCCTTCGACGGAGGTTTCGCCTCGAAGGATAACCTGCGCGATGCCAAGGCCATGGGAGTCGAGGACGTGGCCTTCTCCAAGAAGCGGGGACTCGAGGTCAGTGACATGGCTCGGAGCAGTTGGGTCTATCGGAGATTGAGGAATTTCCGGGCAGGGATCGAGGGAATGATCTCGTTTCTGAAACGCGCCTTCGGACTGGACCGCTGCACTTGGCGAGGCGCAGAGTCATTCTCCAGTTACGTGCACGCCTCAGTTCTGGCAGCGAACTTTCTGACGCTTGCCCGGCACCTGTTGGCCTGATTCCCACCTCATCCAGAGTCCACGCCCTCAACTCACGGGCAGGTAGGGAGAAGTGCGTCCATACGCCTTCAAATCAGGACAAACGCCGCTATTCCTGGACCTGCCTCAGGTATCCATCGGAATAGCACCTCCCGAAAGTCCTTGCCTCACCCCGCTCTGGGTCGCGCAGTGCGCCATTTACCCCGTTTCCGGATGGGAACTAACTAGCTTTCACGATGCTTGAGGGTTAACAATTGAAACCCTTGGGCCCTCTATCTCGTTCGGGAAACGACCTATGAAACCCCACGACAGCCTCACGATCATCAGGAATCGGCATCGCGCACGAGATCTCCGCGCCTTCCGGAATCTGGTGGAGATCTACTTCGAACGGTCCGAAGTTGCGCTGGACGACCTGCCGGTGGACTGGGA
>JAHOYX010000205.1 GCA_019038705.1 Spirochaetales bacterium | reverse complement strand
GCTCTCATTATACCCCATATAGTCCCGAGCAGGCCCACCAGGGGCGCTATCGCGGCCATCGTGCCCAACACGCCGAGGTTCTTCTCGAGCAGCATCTTCTGATGGCTGAGGCTGATCTGCATCCTTTCCTCGGCCGGTTCGCCAGACGGGTCCTGACTCTCGAATACCTGCACGGCTACTGCCCCCATCGGATGACTGGTCGCCTCGCAAGCTCTCGCGGCTTCTTTGAGGTCCTTTCCCATGACCCTCTTGATCGACAGGGCAAGGGTATCGTCGGGATTGCCCCTGCGCTTGTAGTAGTACATCGCCCTTTCGATAGCGACCGCCAGGGTGACGATACTGCAGACGATCAGAACGAGAAAGATCGGACTGTCAGCTATAGCCTCTGTCCATTTGAATTCAGCAAACATCACATCTCCTTTTCCTGGATCCCGTCCACCAGAAGGACGCGTCAAAAAGTGTCTGCCAGGGTTGCCCCCTGATCAGCGCATCGCGTTTTCTATTTCATCGGCCCTTTCCCTGGCGGCAACGGCCAGCTCCGGGTCATCTGTATTCTTCATAAGATCCCTGTAAGCGAGTAGCGCGCCCTTGAAATCCCCCTTCTCCTCGTTGAGAGAAGCATAGCGTGCTACTGCCGAGAGCCTGAACGGATCTGTCTTGCCACCAAAAGCCATCGCCTCCTTATAGGAAGACATCGCTCCTGTCACATCGCCCCGTTTCTCCAGACAGAGCCCCTGTCGATAGTGCAACTCCACCGCGACCCCGGGGTCGACTCCCTCGATTCCGAGTGCCCTGGCATATTCTGCTGCCGCATTGTCGAACGCCCCTTCCTCCTCGTGGATCTCGCCGACAAGGCGGGCCAGTTCAAGCTTTTTAACATCATCGTTTTCTCCGCCGGTCCTCTGACTGGCAAGAGCAGCAATAGCTTCTTCCTTTTTTCCGAGGATCCTCAAACTCATTCCCAGGTTATAGGCGGCAGCGTATTCGGTCTCGACGTCCACCCCGCTTTCGAGGACTTCAGCGAAGTCTGCTGCGGCGGTCGTATAGTCACCTTCGTTGAACCGGATCATGCCGAGCCGGAAGACCGCGGACGGACGCAGGCTGCTCTCTGGAAAATATTCAAGGAACTGTACCCAGGCTACTCGTGCCGTCTCTACAGAATCGATCTGAGTCCATGAATCGGCCATCAGGAACCAGGCCCTTCCTGCCGAGCTGCTCGTCGGAAACAGATTTACCATTCTTTTGAATTCCACAGCCGCCCCGGTATACATCTTTTCCTCATAATGACGCAATCCTATCTCAAACTGCGCATCGGCGGCCAGCGGGCTGGCAGGAAACTCATCCACAAGCTGGGCCAGCCTGCCGCTGTCGTGGTTATCGATACCCAGTCTGTACACCGCTCTGGCAGCCATTTCCATCGCCTCTTCGACAACAGGAGTACCCTCATGACCGGACATCACTTTTCTGAATCCGGTCAGGGCTTTTTCATCGAGACCTTCGTTATAGTCACACATCGCGAGGGATAGAAGCCCTCGCGCGGCGGCGTCGGGATCGGCAGTCTGACCGGCCAGACTGCCATAACATTTCCTCGCGTTATCAAAATGTCCGGTGTGGAAGTAAAGATCACCAGCTCTCTGCCAGGCTTTCAATGCAAGGTCGTCGGAAGGGTCAAGAGCGGTGATCCTCTCCCAGGCATCGACCGCGTCGCCCGGCTTGTCGTTCCTGACTGCGCACAGTCCGTACTGATATAGAG
>JAHOYX010000210.1 GCA_019038705.1 Spirochaetales bacterium | reverse complement strand
CCGCGAAAGGCGAGGCTGCCAGCGAGGAAGAACTCTTCTAGGCTCTCTGTCCTGCAGCAGTTCTCATTTTGACTTGATGAGCTGAACCAGAAATGGGTCAGAACTCTAATATCTCCACACTAGACACTATCTTCGCTAGCCGATAGACTCACTATGTGGCAGCAGGAGGGGGCTCGCTACAGTTTGATGAACTCATTTCTTCCTTGCGGGAGACTGTGTCGCAGTTTCCCGACAGGCGCGTGGGCACGAACACAAGCTACTCGATGGCCGATTTCGCACTCAGCGCGTTCTCGGTGTTTTTCATGCAGTGCCCATCTTTTCTCGACTTCCAACGAACGATGGGCAGAACGAAGGCCCGGCACAATGCGGCAAGCCTGTTCGGCGTGACTGAGGTGCCGAGCGACAACCAGATCCGCACGATGCTCGACGCGGTGCCGCCGGAATTGCTGTACGGCATGTTCGATCTCGTAGTGGAGAAACTCAGCGAGAATGGGACGCTGGAAGAGTTTCGCTCAATCGGTAATGATCTGCTGGTAACACTGGACGGCACCGAATACTACCGAAGCGACCGGATCCTTTGTCCGCAGTGCCATGTGACACACCACAGCAACGGAAAGATCAGCTACAAGCACATGCTCATTACCCCGGCGATCGTAAAGGCCGGACGCAAGGATGTTGTGGTTCTTGCGCCTGAGTTCATTCGCTCTACTGATGGGACGGCGAAAGCGGAGAACGAGATCACTGCGGCCAAGCGGTGGCTGGCTCGGATGGGAGAGTATTTGAGTCCGTTCTCGGTGACCATCATGGGCGATGATCTGTACTCAAACCAGCCGTTTCTGAGCCTGGTACGGGAAGCGGAGATGAACTTCCTGTGTGTCTGTAAGCCTCAATCCCACAAGCACTTACAGGAGTGTATCGAGAGTCACCGACTGTGCGGGGAGCTGGAGCACTACACGTCAACCGAATGGACCGGCAAGGAGCATCGAAGCACCCGGTATGAATGGATAGAGGATGTACCGATTCGTGGGACCGAAGATGCGATGCTGGTCGGATGGGTCGGTGTTCTTGTCACCGGTGAAGACGGACGGAAAATCTACCGCAACAGTTTCATTACCAATCACCGGATCTCGCGAGAGACTGTTGCCGATATCGTGGCAGCCGGCCGAGCACGGTGGAAGATTGAAAACGAAGACATCAACACGCTCAAAACCAAGGGCTACAACCTGGAGCACAACTTCGGTCACGGTAAGGAACACCTGTGCGAAACGCTGGCCACACTGAATATCCTGGCGTTTCTGCTGCATACCATGCTGGACCTGTACGACCGTCGCTATCAGCTGTTGCGAACAACTCGCGGCAGACGCACCCGGTTCTTTCAGGAATTGGGCATTGTAGCCTGCTACTGGTACCACGACGGTTGGCAGGATCTCTTGCGATTCATGATCACCCAACTGGAGTTGCCCGACCCGGGAGGGTAAGCTCCACCTCCGTTCTTCACTGCGCGCCGTCTTTCTCCCATCGCCGGTATCTCCAGGGGCCAAACTGTCACTTCACCCCAACCGAAATCCAACTATCCTCCTCACCGGGCACCCCAGCCGTCAACGGTTTCAGTCCGCAATGACATCGGTCGATCCCCTCGCAAGGCCACAATCCATGCCAAGCCCCGCGCATCCCTCAAAATGAGAACTGCTGGTCCTGTTCCGTTTCGTTGGACTCTTGTTTCTGTCCACGATACAATTGGCCGACTTCATCCAA
>JAHOYX010000010.1 GCA_019038705.1 Spirochaetales bacterium | reverse complement strand
GTAGCTGCCGATGCACTGTTCGAATTTGACCCTTCATCGCCAGATGTACTCGGTGTGGTATCGCCGCGATAGTTTGCGACGAAAATTCGATCCCCCCAGGGGTTGATGTTGATCAACCGGAGGACAGGACGAGCTGCAGTCGTCTTGAACAGATGTGGACCAATGAAATCAGGTGAACCAGAAGCATCGGAGAGTTCGATACGGATATTCGGAAACTGCTCAAAGAGACGGGCGCACCAGGGGACAAAGAGTCGCTCGGTCAGATGGTCAAGGAACTCGTCCACGAAGCCGGGCGTTTCTACCAACGCCAAAATCAACCCCTCCTGGCCGAAGATATCGGCAGCCAGGCTATAGGGTGCCGGCAAGTGAGCAACTGGTTCAAGGTTTGTCAGGTCGGAGAAACATGCCAGCATCTCTTCCGTGATTCGGAAGATGCCAATCTCCATATCCGGTGTACTCAACTCGCGCCAGTTGGTCCTATCGACCAACGGTTTGCCAAGGGCGGCGGCAGGAGCGTGTCCGCCTGCATATATTGTGGCCTGCCCCAGACCCTCAGCGCCGAAAGCATAAACAGGCCAATGCAGGGTTAGCTTGCGGATACCCAGCAAGCGTTGGGTCATCAGTGTCGTTCGTACATATCGCTGTGGGTCACCTTTGTAGAAGTCAGCAGAATTCAGACCGTAGAGCTCGTTGAGGAGTGTCAACGTCGTCAGGTGAAGGGAGGCGGTCAGTCCAACAGAACCAGTCGGCGATGGCTCGTGGAAGACAGCATCGTATTGCCCTTCTATCACCGCGTCAAAGAGAGCCCGTAGTTCGTTCATCGCGGCAGCATCACCAGCCTGCCAGCGTATGAGCAGATCGCTGCCCGCACGGAAGAACCCTTCGTTAACAAGCGACATGGAATCAGTACTCATCGAATCCCCACCCTGCAAACCTGTGGCTCAACAAATTCAAACGTTTGAATCCACGGTTTATCGACATCGTATCATGCATGTCTCGATTGTCAAGTGAGAATTCGAACGTTTTAAATGAACACTCAATGTGCCGGGAGTTCGGAACGGGCAGACTCGGTTATCGTCATCGGCCCGGCGACCGAGCCAACGACTCTCAACCTGACCCGATAAGTACTTCCGTCTCGGGATCGTAGAAGTTCATGTATTCGGTATCAACCCGGATCCAGACAGGCTCATCCATGCGATAGTCGGCAAACCCGTTCACCTTAACCGCGATGTTGAGCGATCCCTTGCGGACATCGATGATAGTTTCCGAGCCGGCGGGCAGAATCGAATAGACCTGCATCTCCAGGGATCCCGGGGCCTTTGTCCGGGAGATCTTGATGTCCTCCGGCCGCACGGCGCCGATCAGCTCGGCGGAGTTCGCGTCCAACTCCTGCGGCACCTCCACCTGGAGCCCGTCCGCGGTAAATACTCGCTTGCCGCCGGTTGACACCAGTTGACCGGTCATGGTGTTGATCCGGGGGCTTCCCACGAATCGGGCCACGAACAGATCCACGGGCTTCTTGTAGATCTCTTCCGGCGTCCCCACCTGTTTCAGTTCGCCCAGGTCCATGACGGCAATCTGGTCCGAAAGGGTCAGAGCCTCCACCTGATCATGGGTCACGTACACCGTTGTGGCGCCCAGTTCCTGATGAAGCCGTTTGAGTTCAATGCGCATGTCAACCCGGAGCATGGCGTCCAGATTGGAGAGCGGTTCATCCATCAGGAAGATTACCGGTTCGGCGGCGAGCATTCGGGCAACGGCCAC
>JAHOYX010000037.1 GCA_019038705.1 Spirochaetales bacterium | reverse complement strand
CGGAAGAAGGTTACGAAGCGGTGTTGCCGCAGCCGGCCTCTCCTGAGGACATAGGCAGGGCGCACACGGGTAGCCACCTTGCCGTGATCTCACAGGATCGCCAGCTTTGGGATATGGCCTGCCTGGCCGCCGGCGGCGCGGTGATGGCTTCTGAGATCGCCCTCAAAGGAGACCCTGCCTTCGCATGCGTGGCCCCGCCGGGACACCACGCGAGCAGAAACTCAGCATGGGGGTACTGTGCCTTCTGTAACATGGGAGTCGCGCTTCTGAGATTGCTGCATCAAGGCCGCATCAGAAGCGCCTTCATCCTGGATTTTGATGCCCACACAGGAGACGGCACTATTGATGTGCTGTCGAGACACAGAGACGTGAGGATTTTGAACCCCATGGCTGCAAACAGAGAGGACTACCTGTCCACTATCCACGACTATGTGAGCAACCTGCCGCCCGTCGACATGGTTGCCGTGTCGGCCGGATTCGACACCTACGAAAAAGACGTCGGGAAGAAGCTGAAGACTTTCGACTTCTATCTCATAGGCAGAATGATGAAGAAGCTGGCCCGGAAGATGGGGCACGGGCGGCGCTTTGCCATTCTTGAAGGAGGGTACTATCAGCCGGACCTGGGCAAGAACGTTCTTGCATTCTGCCAGGGGTTTGATTAGTACGGGTTACGGCAGGCTCATTTTGTCGCGATTATCCATCTGTAGGGTAGGGGTTCAGAAACCTGTTTATTTTCTACCGTGAACCCCACCTGTTTGAGTTTCTTCTCATATTTCATGCACCGCTCTGAGTAGATAGTCGGTGTATCTTCAGTCAGGAAAGAAGGAATGAGCGCCAGCCCATGGCCTCCAATTGCGCACCAGTTTCTTATGGTGTACTCAACCTCCAGAGTGTTCGTCTTGTAGCTTGCCGGTTTCTCGGCAACAACCATCTCCCCGTCTTTCAACTCCGGCCTGTCCTCAAAGACATCGCGGCATTCGAACTCGACATCGCAACCCAACCGATCCTTCAGTTCCTCGGCAAAGGATAGAATCTTCGGGTCAATGTCCAGGGCGCGTACGCTTGTCTGACTCAGAAAGGAATGGGTCAGGGACGGGATTCCAAGCCCGGAGCAGACCTCAAGAAAACTGTGGCCGGGGAGTCGGGACAGCCTTTCTCCGAATCGCACGCCGGCCTCGATGATCATGAGCAGAAGATCGTCGCCGGCGGTCGTGCCCCCCGCTGAAGACACATACTCTCTGTAGACATCCAGTATATGCTCCCAGTCGTCGGGAAATAATGTCTTCAGTCTCAGCATGACCTCAGTCGCAGGCTTCCAGAACTGCCCCTGCGATGGCACGGAGAGGAAGTGTCTTGTCGACGCCTCCTCGTTTTATTGCTTCCTTCGGCATTCCAAACACAACGCACGTGGCCTCGTCCTGGGCGAATGTGGTTGCGCCGGCATCTTTCATCTCCTTCATTCCCCGGGCCCCGTCATCCCCCATTCCAGTCATGATCACGCCAACGCAGTTTTTCCCCGCATAGCGGGCCGCTGAACGAAACAGCACATCCACCGACGGGCGATGACGGCTCACCAGCGGTCCCTCTCGCACCTCTACATAATACCTGGCCCCGCTGCGTTTCATCAATGCATGGTGATTCCCGGGGGCAATGAGGACCCGCCCCGGGATCACCGTATCATTGTTGGCTGCCTCTTTGATCGTCACCCGGCACAGCGTGTTCAGACGCTCGGCAAAGGCGCGTGTGAAGTGCTCCGGCATATGCTGCACGAC
>JAHOYX010000161.1 GCA_019038705.1 Spirochaetales bacterium | reverse complement strand
GGGGGGGCGGTAGCTATATTGATGACCCGTTCAGATTCGGAGAGGTGTCTGAGTGGTCGAAAGAGGCGGTCTTGAAAACCGTTGAACCGCAAGGTTCCGTGGGTTCGAATCCCACTCTCTCCGCGAAAGGAAACGGCAGTAGCACTGGAGAGGTGCGAGAGTGGCCGAATCGGGCTCCCTGCTAAGGAGTTGTACCCTTTACCGGGTACCGTGGGTTCGAATCCCACCCTCTCCGAGCGGTCATCAGACCACCTGGTCTTGTGCCCATAGCTCAGCTGGATAGAGCGTTAGGTTGCGGACCTAAAGGCCGGAGGTTCGAGTCCTCTTGGGCACGCGAGGCGACAGGGTTTGACTCTGCCGCCTTTTCTTTCTGCAGTTGATCCCGTGGGGAGCCGGCGACGGTCCGTCAGTCTTCCGGCAGGTCGTACTTCCAGAGACCGGTTCGGGTTGTCCGAAGCCCGGTGATCGGCTCCGAAAACAGAACTGCGTCGTCCAGTAGCCAGTGGTGGTAGCCTTCCTCGGCCCAATCCGATTTAGCGTTCTGCTTCACGTCCACGAGAGTGACTTTGCCGATCATAGCGTTGACCAGGAAATACGGCTTCCTGGGGTTTTCACGATAGTGGCTGTAGACATCGCTGAGTAGCGCATACTCGTTGACTGCCCGATCTGACTGGGTGTCCTCGTTTTTCAGGATCACGTGGGCCCCGGCATCAGCAATCCCAATGAACCGGCTGTTCCTGTCCATCTCCTGGATCGAACTCAACAACTCGTTGAACTCGTGAATCACCGGGACCGGATAATCATCCAGCGGCGGCATTCCGCGAAGCGCATATCTTCCGGAGGAATGTATGTACAGCGGACCTCGATAGTCGGTGCCGAAGCCGCGGTTCTCAACATCCTTGACACCGGCACAGATCAGGTATGACAGTGGATTGGGCACGGACAGACAGTTGACTTCCATGAGGGCTCCTCTCGGGCTTCAGTGTACCGCATGTTGTTGAAAACGAGGGGCTGTTTCAGTAGACTTTGATTTCCACTACGGAGAGGTGCGAGAGTGGTTGAATCGGGCGGACTCGAAATCCGCTGTGCCGCTTTGCGGTACCGTGGGTTCGAATCCCACCCTCTCCGCTCCGGAGAGATGACCGAGCGGCTTAAGGTGCACGCTTGGAAAGCGTGTGTACCTCTAAAGGGTACCGAGGGTTCGAATCCCTCTCTCTCCGTTCGCCTCTTCAGCGTTGACGGTCGGGCCCCGTGCGACTGACTATCGCCGAACCCCGTCAGATCCGGAAGGAAGCAGCGGTAGGTGACCGGTCAGGGTGCCGCGGAACGCTTGGCTTGAGCTGGAGAGGCTTTCTTCGCTTTACCGAGGCAGTAGATAATGGAATATGAAGTAACAGCAAACCGGAAGCGACCGCGCAACCTCGATGGTCTGGTGGGGCAGGAGTTTGTTGTTGCAAGCCTCCGCAACAGCCTGCAATCCGGACGAATTGCGCATGCTTTTCTTTTCGCGGGCCCTCGCGGTGTCGGAAAAACCTCCGCGGCTCGAATTCTGGCGCGGGCGCTGAATTGTCCGACTGGTCCGACTCCGGAACCCTGCGAGGACTACGATGGGTCCGAAGAGATTGCCCGCGGGTCCGCAATCGATGTAATTGAGATTGACGGCGCCTCGAACACCTCGGTCAATGACATTCGTCAGATCAAGGACGAGGTCCTCTTCGCCCCGACTACCTCTCGATACAAGATCTACATCATCGACGAGGTCCACATGCTCTCAAACAGCGCATTCAACGCGCTGTTGAAGACGATTGAAGAGCCGCCGCCATACAT
>JAHOYX010000155.1 GCA_019038705.1 Spirochaetales bacterium | reverse complement strand
GACATCATCCACAACCCGTCCAATGAATTGCGGGTAGTTGTGGACGAACTCGTTGGGCTCCTCAGGACCGGGCGCGTCACTGCCGCTTGAGGCAACCGATGCCGAAGAGGGCCGGCGGCTCCGAACGATCTCGATCCCCCGGTTCACGAGGATCATGAGTTCAATGATGTTGGCCAGGGATTGATTGCCGTTTCCCTCTTCCAACTGCTCCACCGTCAGTCTGAGGAATCCTCGCTCACTCATCACATACCGGGGCGGCACACGATTGAGGACATATGCGGCCACATCGTTGACGAAGGCGGGGTCGGAGACGAGCTCCGGCTGATCTTCCAACGCAATATCTATCGCCCGGAGGACGACATCTTCCTGATAGTTCTTCAGTTTCATAGTTCCGTAGACAAAGTATAGTGGGCGTTGATCGAGTTGTCAGGCAGCTTTTGAAATCACACCGAATCTCACGACAACACGGACTCGGCCTTCATCATGGGATCGAATTTAGTATATTTCGGATCTGACATGACACGGCTTCCGCTCTTCCCGCTCAATGCTGTTCTCTTTCCGAACACCCCGCTACCGCTCCACATCTTTGAGGAGCGGTACCGCCTGCTCGTAGCCAGATGCATCGCAGAGAAGCTTCCGTTCGGGGTGGTCTATCACCGAGGCGAAAAGATGGAACACATCGGGTGTTCTGCTCAGGTGGACCGGGTCCTGAAGAGGTACGACGATGGTCGATTGGACATCGTCACGATCGGTCAACGGCGTTTCTCCATTGAGGCGGTCGACACCAGCCGACCGTACCTTCAGGCGCTTGTACACTTTCTCAGTGAGAGCGAAGAAGATGAAGAATCGGCCGATACCGGTCTTGCTACCGCCGCGATAGACGCTATGCTACGCTACATTTACTATGCGGAGAAAGAGATTGACCGGGATGCGCTTCGGGAGCTCACCGTCACCGAGCTCTCGTTTCTGATTGCGGGTATCGATGAGATGGGCCTTGAGACCAAGCAACATCTCCTGGAGGTAGACAACCCTGTGAGCAGGCTTGAGGAATCGGTGGAGGCATTGGAGCAGGTAACCCAACAGCTCGTATCACTCATGAGTCTCCGAAAGGCAACGGGCAACGATGTCGATATGGGCAGCATGAAGAACTGAGCATGGAACCATCGGTCTCCAAACAGATCAGAGCGGGATCGGCCTACTTCTCCATCCGCTGGAGCCGCCTGCTCCCTCTGGAGAAAGACGTGGTCATTCGGAAGATTCCGTCAACAGCGGGGATCTACGAGGTCTATCGATACGCTGGTGGGCCGACGGCGGAGATCATTGGTCGATCTCGGGCCTACTACGGTGGGCTGCGGAATACCTTGCGAGGGCTCATTGATCCGATCAGCCCCTACCCGCTGAACGGTGAATTGCTGCCGCAAAACGAGCGACACCTCGTGCGCTACTCGTTGACCGAATCTTCCGAAGACATGAACGACATTCTCTTTTTCTTCGCCGGCCGCGACAACTGTGAGGATCCGGATCAGGAGCATTCCGGCAGGTACCAGTACATCTATGTCAAGGACATCCTGCCCGAATCCATTCCAAACGAAGTCACACCCGCGCAGTAGCGCGCAGTCACCCGCGCAGTAGCGCTAACCTCGCCGCAACACGAAGAGCCCCGGATAGACGCCACCAATCTCAATGATGCGAACGTGCTCCAGGCGAAACTCCTTGGTCGACTGGAGGATCTTGTTGAATCTGCCCCGCCGCTTTCCCACGAGCAGGGCAAGGACACCGCCGGGCCGCAGCACGAGGGCGGCCTGCTCCAGCAGCCGGCGATAGAGCGCGCCCAGATCGGCGTTGTGACCCATGCGGATGCCAAAGGGCGGGTTGGTCACTATATAGT
>JAHOYX010000102.1 GCA_019038705.1 Spirochaetales bacterium | reverse complement strand
GCTTGCCATCCGGCCCCGCCTCTTTCGGCTGCTTAACAGGCTTGGGCTCTTCGGCCTGGGGGTTGGGCTCTTTCTTCGCCTGTTTTGTCTCTTCCTCGACCTGTTCCGGCTTCGGCACCGGTGCGGGCTTTGGCAGCTCCTTCTTGACCAGTTGAACCAGGCGTTTTGGAATTTGGGCTACGGTGACCGAGCGGTCCGGTATAGGCACATTAATCAGAGGAATAAGAGCACCAAAAACAAGGGATATGAAAAGCGCTGCCAAAACGGCGCGGCGAAGACGCCTTTCGCTCTCAGCCTCCCTGGTCCATGGCATGACCGCGGCGCGATAGGGAATGGACGACATCTCCCGCTCTACGATGAACTCTTCCCTGCGCCGTTCATCCCGGTCATAGGCATCACGTACCTCTTCTTCGAGGATATACAGTTCGTCGAGACACTGGTTGATCTGCCCCTGGAGAGATTGTTGTTTTTCTACAACCCCCCTGGTTTCGTCCTCGAAGCTGGCGACACGGGCTCGCATCTTTTCCAGTTGTCCGGCGGGATCTCTGGCTCCGGGAATTTCATCCCAGAAGAGTCCGTCCGCTTCCATTTCACCAAGCCTATCGAGCGCGTCGCATACGTCGCCCAAAGCATCGAATCGCTCTCTATCAGCGGAGAACGCGCTCAGCTCTCCCTCTGCAGCGCGCACCTCACCTTTGAGCGCCTCGAGTTTTTGCCGGGCTTGCTCGATCTGAGCTTCCAGCGGCGCGAGTTCCTGCTCTAAAATGGATGTATTCACGGCATCCTCACTAGCCCTGAGCGGCCTTCTGGATGACGGCGAGGGAGATCCTGCCGTATCCCGAACCAGTGCAGGTTGACATTATTCTCTTAAGCGCCTCGAACGGAATCGACTTGTCCGCAAGGATAGTCACTTCCTTGCTGTCAGCCACCGTCTTGGTGCTGATCCCGATGATATTGCGTTCCAGCTGCTTCAGCTTCTCTGTTATTTCAGCGATCGGCCCGACACTGCCATCGAGCAGTTCGGGAGTGCTCATCACCGTTTCTCCCTGAACCAGCACTATCTCCGGGCTGACCATGATCATCACCGTTTCCCTCGGTTTGGTCTCTACAACGGAATCGGGCAGCTCGATCTGTTTTGGCGCTTCCATGACATCGCCGCCGTAGGAGTGGAAAAGCAGGAAGAACACCAGGATGGTGAAAACGTCCATCAGGGGTGTCAGGTTCAGGCCTCTACCCTTCCTCTTCCTGCTGCGGCCCATGCGTTTCATGCGTCTGCTGTTTCTCATGGCGCATCTCCTATGGATATTTTGGGAAAGAGGACAATTTTCTGGACCTCTTCGCTCCCCTCCGTATGAATTTCGGCGCCGCGGACCGCATCCATGATCCGGATCAGATAGTCGTATTCGATTTTAGGTTCCATTAATATCGTCGCATCTTCCTTTTCCGGGTATAGGGCCTTCAGGCGCGTCAGTACCTCGTGCAGCATCTGCATATCGTAGTTACCGTCTTTTTTCGGGATCGCGGCTTCCACGGACTGCCCGTTTGCGATCTCCAGTCCCGCCTCGCGGACGATGACCTCGATAGCGAAATTCGGCGTGCGTGGAGCAGCTTGAGCTGCGCTGGTCGGAACGCTCAACTCCATGATCGTAACGCGCGAAAAGACGGCGCTTATGAGCAGAAAGGGTATCAGGACCACCATCAGGTTCAGGAAGGTCGTGACATCCAGCGGAGGTGTTTCCGCCCTTCTCTTCTTATAGTGTTTTCGTCTCATGACGATCAGCTCCTATCGAATTGGCGCGTGGCGAAATTGGAGATGCTGTTGAGCGCCTTTACCGATGCCATCTCCAGGCTGTCCACGATCTGGCCCGTGGTCGACGTCAGCATGGCATGGAAAAGCAGAAGC
>JAHOYX010000005.1 GCA_019038705.1 Spirochaetales bacterium | reverse complement strand
GCGGTGTCAGCCCGCCTCTTTGAGCAGGCGCACGAACTCCTTCAGCAGCATGGTGTTGTTCGTCCATCCCCCGGCTGTCACAAACTGGCCATCGACCACCACGCCGTCGCCCTGGTATGTCGCGCCACCTTGCTCGGCATCCAGAGCGCACTTGGTGACCGTGCAGACCTTCTTCCCTTTGATCACGCCGGCCGCGGACAGAATCTCGATCCCGTGGCAGAGACAGCAGACCGGTTTCCCGGCTTCGGCAATCTCCGTGGTGAGCCTCAGGAGATCCGTGTCGTAGCGCAGATACTCCGGAGCGCGCCCCCCGGTAATGAATATCCCGGCAAAGTCCTCGGACTTCAGGTCTCGAAAAGCAACCTCGGCCTGGATGTGGTAGCCAGGGCGTTCCTCAGTGACCTCCCATGGCACATCGGAATTGGGCGGGACTTCGTGTAGCACCGTGTGGTAGAGCTTTGCTTCCGGCCCGGCCACCACGACGTCATAGCCCTCTTCCGGGAGACGGAAGTATGGGTAGAAAGTGTCCAGGGTCTCGGCGGCATCGCCGACAGGCATCAGTATCTTGGGCATCGTCACTCCTCCATATGTATCTGTGATCACTTGTACTGCCGACATTCAGCTAGCGTCAAGCGAAAGGTGCTCGCAGGCGGGTGTACCTAGGGCAGCACCTGGGAGAGGAACTTCTTTGCCAAAAGCAAACCCTGCTCCTCGCTACCGAGGGACATCGGATCGACACACCCTTCTATGTCCATGTTCCCGCTGTACCCAATCTCGAACAGTGCAGACACGAACCTCACCCAGTCCACATCCCCGTATCCCGGGAGCCTGTACCGGAACATCCCCGGTTGGAGTATCCCGTTTTCGCTCAGGTTCCCCTTGAGAATCTCGGTATCCTTGGCATGAACATGGTAGATTCTCTCGCCATACCGGTGAATCGGTTCGATGACATCCATGAACATCGATACAGGATGGGAGGGGTCGTACTCCAGCCCGAGCGCTTCAGACGGAACCGCGTCAAACATCATGTCCCAGGCGCGGGGGCAGTAGGCAATATTGACTCCACGGAAAGGAAAGTAGTGGAACCTCGGGCAGTTCTCGAAGGCGATTCTTAGCCCCGCGTCCTCGGCCATCCTGGCCAGGGGGGTGAAGACCTCCTTGAAGCCCGCGATATTCTCGTCGATGCTCTTCTCGGTGTCCCTCCCTGGAACCGTACCGAGGACCGCCACATCCAACGTCTCGCAGAGATCCATGGTCTTCTTCAGGAATTCAATGGCGGCACCTCGCTCTGCGCTGTCTCCATGCAGACAGTTGCCGCGGTACGCACCCAGCGCGGAGATCTCAACTCCGGCGCCCTCTATGAATTCCTTTGCCTCGAGTATCGCATCCCTTCCCACCGTTGTGGGATCGAGAGGTCCGCCGGGATTGACGATGAGCTGAATACTGCCGAACCCGTTCTTGCCGGCAAACTCGATCTTTCCCTTGTCGTAGCCACTTAGAAAGCCGATTTTCATTTCGTTTGACACATCCCCTCTCCGGTGTGGGTTGATTCTTCCATTTGACTATAGTCTGCAGATTCGCGCCAGTTCTTCTTCCGGCAGCCTGACCCGAACTTCCTCCATTCTGATATCACCAGAATGGCCTGACGGTCAGCGACCGCGGCCAATCTCCCCCGTGGCATGGAACATGGCTACCGCCTTGGACTTAGGGCTTCCTGAAAAACAACGCTCTTGAGGGCGCAGCAGAGAAACTCGAAGTTCAGATCGCGAGTGCGGACCCCGACAACACGGCGATTGCACTGCGTCGCGGTGTTGGCTGCCGCTCGGCGGACGGGAAGACCAGCCGCGACAAGAGACAAAGAAGATGCCGGAGCATCGTGTCCAGGTTCATCACCAGGAACGCCAGGGCAATGCAG
>JAHOYX010000033.1 GCA_019038705.1 Spirochaetales bacterium | reverse complement strand
GGTTCTTACTTAACATCAACAGGTAGACCAGATAGGATGTGATATGTCCCGAGGCAATGTCATTCTGGCAGCACTGCTGTGGTTGATCATCGCTTTCCTTATACTTTATCCGCTGTCAATTCTGTTGCAGGAAAGTTTCAACATCTCTGGAACTGACAGCTGGGGCATAAGTAATTACCTGGAGTTCTTCAAGGACGCTTATTATCTCAGGATCTTTGGCAACACCTTGCTGCTGAGTACCTTTGTGCTCCTGACGACCACTGTGTTCGGGGTGCCCCTGGCGTACATTCTGGCAAGATACAGGCATCGGGGAAAGACTGTTTTCACAGCTCTCATCCTTTTGCCCATCGTCCTGCCCGCTTTCGCCGGCGTATTTGCCTTCATCATCTTTTTCGGCAAGTACGGTACGATGAACCTGCTCCTCATGGACGTCTTGAAATGGACCAAGGAGCCGATCAACTTTATCTACGGGATGCACGGATTGGTATTCGTTCAATCCCTGCACATGCTTCCTTTTATCGTCCTCGGTCTTGCCGCGGGTTTTACCAACATCGACCCCTCCTTTGAAGAGGCCGCCGAAGTCGAGGGAGCTGGCGGATTCCGGAGATTCATCACAATAACGCTGCCTCTTTGCACCCCGAGTTATCTGGCGGGTGCCGTCCTCGTATTCCTGTGGCCCTTTACTGACTGGCTCACACCAATGATCCTGGGGCAGACGGATCTTCTGCCCTCGGTTGCGTACATCAACATCGCCTATCACTTTACCGATATGCACCGCAAGTACATGGGGATCGTGGCAGTGGTTGTTTCGGCCGTTTTTTGCATTTCCCTCTTTTTGCTCGCCCGGTGGTGGGTTGAAAGGAAAAAGTATACCGGTCTTTCAAAAGGAACAACGTCTGAAGGCAGGGTGATCGAACCGGGCCCGCTGCTGAAAACGGGCGCATACGTGTACCTGCTTTTTATCGCCGTCATTGTCCTGTTGATCCCCATCGTACTGGGGTTATCCGCTTTTTCCAGAAGATGGGTCTTTGAGCCGTTTCCCACGTACTGGACCCTCGAGAATTTCAGGCTGATCCTCCTGGAAAGTCCGCTTCTGATCAAAAACTCTTTCCTGTTCAGTGGATTGGCCCTGGTCTTCGGGGTCGCCTTTGGACTTCCGGCCGCCTATATCATTGTCCGTACCCGTGTCCCGGGGAAAGATGCCCTCGACTTTGTGATCACCCTGATGCTTGCTTTCCCGGGCATCGCGGTCGGTGTGGGTTACATGTTGGCATTCTGGGACACGATACCCCTGGCCAGGTATTGGATCATCATGCCGCTGGCCCTGTTCGCACGGCGACTCCCGTATTTTTTGAGGATGGCGCACGCCTCTTATCTGCAGTTGGATGTTTCCCTTGAGGAGGCCGCGGAAGTGTCGGGCGCGGGCAGACTCAGAACTTTTATGACCATATCTTTGCCTTTGCTGCTCAAGGGCGTGCTCGTCGGCGTGATGATGTTCTTTATTATGGCGTTCCAGGAGATCTCTACCGCCATATTCCTTTACCGGGGAGGGTGGGAAACGCTGCCCATTGGAATTTATTTGAACTGGCACCGCGGCATGGAGTTTGGTATCGCCGCCGCCATGGCTTTTCTGATGATCGTGATCACCTTTATCCTTCTGCTGATCGCATCGAGGATAGGTGGGAATATGCTCAAGGCGGCCTGGAGCACGGATGAATAGGGGAACAGGTGATTTGACCACCTATCCTCGACGTGCCCCGCGTGGGGCGCCCGAATCAATGACGGATAATGGAAGTCATTGATTCGTGAGGAAAGCGAAAATGACACTTTTCGCTTTCCGAGGAGCCAGAAGTCCTACCCAGACTTCTGGCGACCCTATCAAAGCCCGGTGGGAATATGCTCAAGGCGGCCTGGAGCACGGATGAATAG
>JAHOYX010000231.1 GCA_019038705.1 Spirochaetales bacterium | reverse complement strand
CGCAAAAAGCCCGTCCCGCACCGGTGAGGACGATGACCCGCACCTCGTCGTTTTCACGGAGCGCGACGAACGTGCGGGCAAGTTCCTCCGCCAGCTCCCAGCTGACCGCATTCAGTTTATCTGGACGGTTGAGGGTGAGGATTCCTACGCCATCCTCAATCCGCAACAGGATGAGATCTGCTGTGCTGCTCATTGTCGGAACTCCGTTTATTGGAAGTTGGGAATGATTTCGGAATCAAACCAGGCGATCCACTCGAGGCATTGCTCGAATGTCTCCAACTGGGGCGGCATGACCTGGGCGCCGGTCATACCTGCCTTCTGCAGTGTTTCGATATCCCTGAGGATGCCATCCCGGTCTCCCTCAATTTTGGTCTCGCCCGTTTCCGCGTGGGAGTAGTCCTCGATCTGGTATTCGGTCGTCGGCATGATGATTTCAAAGGTGTCTGCTTTTTCCGCGAACCCGGGCTGCGCGCGCAGGTAATCGAGGGCGGCAGGCAGCTCCGCTGCCGTGATCAACCAAGGAATCCAGCCATCACCCTACTTCGCCGCGCGGCGCATGGCGGGCTTGGAGTTCCCGCCAATGAAGATCGGCGGATGTGGCTTCTGTACCGGCTTGGGTTCAAAGGCGATGTCGTCGAACTTCGTGTACGGCCCATCGAAGCTGGGGCGGTCCGCGGTCCAGCATTCTTTCATCACCTCCAGGGATTCATCTGCGATCTTGCCGCGCTCTTTGAAGGACACACCCATCACATCGAACTCTGGCTCCATGTGGCCGACAGCGGTTCCGAGTGTGAAGCGCCCGCTGGTCAGGAAGTCCACGGTGGCCACCTGCTTGGCCAGCATCAGCGGATTGCGTAGGGGCAACACCAAGATGTAGGTCAGCATGTGAATGCGCTCGGTCGCCCCAAGCAGCACCGCCGCTGCGGAAAGCCCCTCGGGAAAACGCGCGCCCATCGTCTCTTCCATCACGCCGGGCATGAAGACGTGCTCCGGGATCGTCAGCCAGTTCCACCTCTGTTTGTCCGCGGCTCTGGCGTAGCGGATGATTTCGGGTCCCCCCGCAGCTGGCTCCCAGGGTGCCATGGCCGCTGGGTAGTTGATCAGTGCGGGCGTCGCGAGTGCGAATTTCAACGGTTGCATTCGGTTGGTCCTCTCTTAGTAAATCACTTCATCGGCCACGAGTTGATCGTATCTTTCACCAGACATGGCAAGGATCTCCTTGAACACCCTCTCGTTGTCCTGCCCAATCACCGGCCCGGGTTTTATATCCGCATCGAACCCGCTGGTCTTGACGTATGAGCCGTAGATAGTCTCTCGGAAACCCAGGGGGTGTGTCACCTCAATGTAGGTTTCACGGGCCTTATAATGGGGATCTTCCAGCAAGTCGCCCACATTGAGGACGGGTGCGGCCGCCACGCCGAAACCCTGCAGCCTATCCGCCAGCTCGCGGTCATCGAAACCGGCGGTCCATCCTGCCAGATGCCGGTGCAGCTCATCAATGTTCGCCTGACGGTTTTTCGGGATGGCATAGGCATCCTCCGCGGCCCATTCGGGATGCTCCATGGCCTCGCGCAGGCCCTGCCACTCGCTATCTGTCATCACCGCAATACTGATCCAGCGGTCGTCCCCCGCGCATGGAAAGACCCCGTGTGGGGACGCGGCAGACAGCGGGTGCTCGTTCCCCTTGGGTCCTCCCACCCGTCCATTGAGGACGTAGTCCATATAGGCAGGTCCGACCATTTGCATGATGGCTTCCTGCTGTGAGAAATCGACATGCTGGCCTTTACCTGTGTTGTCCCGGTGTTGGAGCGCGGCAAGGATGGCAAAGGCGCCGAAGATCCCGACGAACGGATCGGAGTACGCGTTCTCGACCGGGGTGGGCCCTTCCCCCTTGTAGCCCACCAAGCTGTCCAGACCGGTGAGAGAGGTCAGGCTCAGCC
>JAHOYX010000013.1 GCA_019038705.1 Spirochaetales bacterium | reverse complement strand
GCCACTACGATCACGCAAGCCTGCTGCCCGCCATTCGAGCGGCATATGATCCCGTCGTATACGCGTACTCATCCTCCCTGGAGGGGGTGGACCGCATTCTGAACGGCGGTGAGATGTTGAAACTCGGTGACCGAACGTTTGAGGTCATTCACATTCCCGGCCACAGCAGCGACTCAGTGTGCCTCTACTGTGAGCAGGACGAGGTCCTGTTCAGCGGCGACAGCTCCGTCTTCATCGGATCAGCTGATGAGACCTATGAGCAGGGCTTCACAGATGCATTGGAGAGGATCTGTTCAAAGAACATCCGGACCGTCTATCCAGGGCATGGAAGGCCCATAGCTGAGGGCTGCCCGGAGTTGCTGGCCGCCTCGTTGAGGAACGTCAGGGGAGCGAAGTCAACCGCGGCGAGAAGAAGGGCCACGGCATGAGTTCAGTTCTCAGAATAGAGCCGGACAGATGTCTGAACAAGACATCAGACTACTTCTGGATGAACGTGGAGTTGGAGGGAGGAAGAATCGGGAAGATGAGGGTGTCCGTCTCCGAAGACACGCTGGTTGTGAATTCAATCAACATCTATCCCGAGTTTGAAAGGAACGGGTACGCAACGCAGGTGATGGATTGTTTCAAGGAGCAATATGAGAAGATCACCGCCGACAGGGTGCGAAGCTCAGCGGTTGGATTCTGGAAGAAGATGCACTTCAGCGATGACATGGATGGGAACTACAGCTGGAGGAGGGGAACCGGCAACAAGGGTCTCGGGTCTGATTCTACCCAGGGAGCGCTATCGTGATTGTCGCGGTGATCAACTGCAAAGGCGGAACCGGAAAGACCACCACGAGCGTCAATCTCTCCGCGGCGTGGGCTGCGCTGGGTTTCAGAGTGCTTCTCATCGATCTGGATGCCCAGGCCAATGCCTCTCTTTCATTGGGGATTGCAGCCGCAGACCTGTCTCCTTCGGCCATGGACATGCTTTTTGATGATGTGCCGATCGAGTCGGTGATCAGGAGTACAAGCACCACCGGGCTGGATCTGGTGACCGGCGAATCCGAATTGGCGAGTAGTGACTTGATCCTGGCTGATTTGCCGGACCGAGAGAAGCTCCTTGCTCACGTTCTGGGCTCCGCGAAGGAACGATACGACTTTGTTATCTGCGATTGCCCTCCTGCCATGTCCATGCTGTCGGTGAACGCCGTGGTGGCGGCAGATCAGTATATCGTCCCGATCTCTCCGGAATACCTGGCGCTGGAAGGGTTGATAACTCTTCTCAGCACCATCAGCAGGATGAAGGCCTCCATGGATATCAAGGCGGAACTGCTGGGCATCCTCTTCACCATGGTCAATCTGGACAGGCTGCCGACTCGCAGAAGAGAGATGAAGATTCAGCTGAAGATCATCAGGCTGGTACAGCAGCAGTATGGCACGGATGTCTTTCAGGCTTTTGTACCACGAGATGTCCGATTGTCGGAAACCGCGGCCCATGGGCAGACGATTCTTGAATTTGCTCCGAATTCCAAAGTCGCCACGCAGCACATTCGCGTGGCGGATGAAGTACTGCGGCGTTGCGGGATTACCAACCAAGCAGATGACTCAATGAAACGCGAGGAGGAAGGACATGGGCAGTAAGATCGACAAAAGCATCTTTGACCGAACTACACGGGTTACGCCAGGAGAACCCGAAAACAAATCTGAAGTGGAGGAAGAGACCATGAGCGCAGAGAAATCGGGGACCGCAATAGGAAGCACCGTCATCAAAGAAGTGCTTGACCTTGTGGATGCAGCCAAGGCTGGGCGCCTTGATACGAGGGCGGATTTGAAGGAGGCCACGGGCGGCGAGAGAGAACTCCTGAACGGGATAAACGAGTTACTCGACGCGGTGATCGGCCCCCTGAACGTGGCCGCCGAGTATGTGGACCGGATCAGCAAGGGTGACCTGCCTGAGA
>JAHOYX010000136.1 GCA_019038705.1 Spirochaetales bacterium | reverse complement strand
CCAAAGATGAGTGCTTCGGTAAGTGGTCCGGTTCCCACAGCTCCGCCCTTCTCCCCTGTCCACTATAGGACCACCAAGGACGGCACGCAAGAGACGGCGGGGTGATTAGAGGATGTGCTCCAGGAACCGCTTGGTCCGGTCCTGCACGGGCGAATCAAAAAACTGGGCCGGAGAGCCAATCTCAACAATCTCGCCCTCATCCATGAAAACCACGCGATCCGCGGCGGCTTTCGCAAATCCCATCTCGTGACTGACAACCACCATGGTCATCCCGTCGCGGGCGAGGTCCAGCATGACATCCAGAACTTCTTTGATCATCTCTGGATCGAGCGCACTCGTGGGCTCATCAAAGAGCATGACCTTTGGCCCCATGGCGAGGGCGCGGGCAATTGCGACCCGTTGCTGCTGGCCACCGGAGAGCTGACCGGGGTGGCTCTCTGCCTTGTCGGAGAGACCCACTCGCTCCAGCAGTGCCGTTGCCTGGCGCTCGGCCTCGTCCTTAGGTATTCCCTTCACCAGGGCAGGCGCCAGCATGATATTCCGACGAGCGGTCAGGTGCGGGAAGAGGTTGAAACTCTGAAACACCATCCCGACCTCTTCGCGGATCTTCCGAATATCGGTGGCAGAGCTGGTGACGTGATCCTCGTCAATCCAGATGTCGCCGGATGTCAACGCTTCAAGCCGATTCACTGCCCGAAGCATCGTACTCTTGCCGCTTCCGGACGGGCCGATCACGAGCACGACTTCCCCTGCCTGGATCTCAAGGTTCACGCCGCGAAGAGCCTGGACAGAACCGAAACTCTTGTGGGCATCAGCTATGCGGACGCGTGGCAACTGGTCAGCCATTGTGACACTCCATGATGATCACTCGTGCCTCGTGAGCCGTTCTTCCATAATCGCCACGAGCTTTGAAAGGAAGAGCGTGAGAACGAGATAAACAAGTGCAACAATCGTGTATGTCTCGAAGTACTCAAACGTGCGCGAGGCGTATTCCCGCCCCCGGCGCAGGAGATCCGAGACGGCCAGGATTGAGACCAGTGACGAATCCTTCAGGAGGGCGATGAATTCGTTGCCCACCGGCGGCAGGATGAGCCGGAAGGTCTGTGGCAGGATGACCTTGCGGATTGCCTGCCCCCGGCTCAGGCCCAGAGCGAGTGCCGCTTCCATTTGCCCCTTTGGAATCGATTGAAGTCCGGCCCGAAAAATCTCCCCCATATACGCGCCGTAGCAGAAACTCATGGCAATGACTGCGGCCACCAGCCTGGGGACCTGCACGAATTGCCCCAGCGCAAAATAGATGTAGAAGAGCTGGACGAGCAGTGGTATCCCGCGAACCACCTCCACGTAGATGGTCGCGATTCGATTGATGAACGGAATGCGCGAGATCCGGCCGAGCCCGGTGAAGAGCCCGATGATCAACGCGAAAATGATTGAGAGGATCGTGACCTGGAAGGTGCGGAGAATGCCGTCAGGTATGAACTTGATGATCTCCCAGAAGGGATCGGGAGAAATGAGCGGCAGCGCCCCCAACAGAATGAGGGCGCCGAAAAAACTGATACGCCAGGCGGAAAAGATGCTCTTGTCCGCCCGGTCGGGTACCAGGGCGCCATCGCTGACGCCGATTGTTTCCTTCTCTTTTACCTCAGCCACTTGTTCTCGAGCTGCGCCGGAATGTCGGATGCCAGGACCGCTGCGAGGCCCTCGTTGATCAGATCAAGAATCTCGGCGTTGCCCTTCTTCACTGCAATGCCGTAGTACTCATCGGTGAATGCTTCACCCACGATCTTCAGGGAATCCTTGTACTCGTCGTTCTGAAGAACGTAATCGGCGGCGATTGGCGTGTCCGCCACAACGCCGTCAATCTGACCGTTGGCCAGCGCCGCGATGGCAAGTCCGAGCTCGTCAAAGGTCGCAAGTTCCACCCCGGCAGCATCTTCAATTGCAAACGCTCCGGTGGTACCAATCTGCGCACCCACGGTCATGCCGGCCATGTCGCCCAGACTGTCCACGCC
>JAHOYX010000191.1 GCA_019038705.1 Spirochaetales bacterium | reverse complement strand
GTAGTACCTTTAGCTCCAGTAGCTCCTGGTGGTCCTTGTATTCCTGGTGCTCCTGTCGGACCAGTAGCCCCAACAGGACCAGTAGCCCCAACAGGACCAGTAGCACCTGTAGGACCAGTAGCACCATCGAAAACAGAAAAATCTAAAGATCTCATATATATAGCGTCATTATCAGCGTCTGTGGCTGCTATATATCCTAAACTAATAACGCCTGTATCTTTTACTTTTGTGAAATCACCAGTATCTAAATACAATCTTTGCGATATTGTTCCTGGTAAATTACCAGTCGTTCCTAAAGGACTTCTGAACAAAGAAATATTCCAACCATCATCGTTAGTTCCACTATCCGCATAAAATTCAAATCTTACATATCGCGTGGGTAGGAGAAGATCTGTAGGTAATGTTGGCATACCCAGTAAAATTGCTCTAGACTCTGTAGCTGGTAATACATTACCATTTATGGATCCTGAACTGTTCCATGAACTACCTCCAAATCCGGTGCCATAATCATCTGCATATGTACCGGATAACATTTTTTGCATCCATGGGACTTGGATGTCTGTCCACGAACTTTTGTCATTAGATGTTCTAATACTGAGTCTATCATAATGCCTGCTTGTGTCACTTTCGAATTTAAAACTATTAAACACGACTCTAATAGTATTACCAGCCCCAGCATCGAAAATTACACTACCCTTGTCATATGTTTGATAATCATTGTCAGCACGGGGATCTTTGAATGTAACGGTTTGACCAACATCCAAAGTATGAATGGTATCATATACATTATCCTCCATCAAAACCGTCTTATCCCCAGTATTCGCCACGGAAGTTCTTCGCGCGGTTATATAACCATTTGTCATAACAACAACACTCCCTGAAGTTTTAGTAGCCGTGCTAATTCCTAATATAGTTTCTGCAATTGTTGATGAATCACATGGTTTACATGTTATAGCACCGTTAGTGGCCATATCCAAACACACTGGTTGTCCGGCCAAGACCGATGTTCCAGATTTTAATGTATATGTTTTAACAGAACCACGATATTTACTTACCCCAGAAGTTAAGTCACTCTTTTCTATAGGACCGCTAACAGCATTTATACCACTAAAATCTGTACTATCTCCATTGTGTCCTATGAGTCCTTGCGGTCCAGTAGGACCGATTGACCCGGTAGCACCTGTAGGACCGTTTGGTCCAGTAGCACCTATGGCTCCAGCAGGGCCGGTGTCCCCAGTCTTACCTGGTGCGCCAATGTCTCCAGTGGGGCCAGTCGGACCATCGGGACCGGTCGGACCAGTGGGTCCGATATCTCCTTTAACACCTGGTCCCCCAACTGGTCCTGTTAATCCAATAGGTCCTTGAGGACCAGTAGGTCCAGTAAGACCGATATCCCCTTTTGGTCCAGTAAGACCTGTATCCCCTTTTGGTCCGATAGGCCCTACCGCTCCAGCTATTCCTGTGGCTCCTGTAGCACCTGGAGCTCCTGTAGCACCTGGAGCTCCTGTAGCACCTGTGGCTCCAGCTATTCCTGTAGCTCCTGTAAGGCCAGTTGGTCCATCATCACCTTTTACACCTGGTGGACCAATTACCCCGGTTGGGCCAACATCACCCTTTGGACCTTGAGGACCCGTAGGTCCACTTTCTCCAATAGGTCCTGGTGGTCCTATACCACCAGTTGGCCCTGTGGGTCCTTCTGAACCAGTTGGTCCGGAAGGACCTTCGACTCCTGTAGCTCCTGTAGCTCCTGTAGCTCCCGTTAAACCAATAGGTCCTTGTGGTCCAATGGTACCATCCAAACCGTCAACGCCATCAGCACCAGTAGGTCCTTGGTCCCCCGTAGCTCCTGTTTTCCCTGTCTCACCTATTGGACCAATAGGACCAATAGGACCAATAGGACCAATAGGACCAATAGGACCATCTTCACCTTTATCACCATCAGGACCACCAGGACCAACCGGTCCTGGTGGTCCTTGGGGTCCTGAAGGTCCTTGGGGCCCTGTAGGACCGGTTGGTCCATCAGCTCCTGGAGCTCCTGTTGGACCAGCCGGTCCTGTTGGACCAGCCGCGCCTGGTGGACCAGTAGGTCCTGTGGGACCAATGGGACCAGCCGGCCC
>JAHOYX010000189.1 GCA_019038705.1 Spirochaetales bacterium | reverse complement strand
GACCGCCGTGGGCCCGGCAACGCTCTGGATTGACGGATCCTGCGTCGTGGGGCGGACTTTCGGCACGACGGATATCGTGCCGTCCGCAACCGCGGGCCTCTACGAGACGGAGACCCTCGTCGCTCCGCACGTCGAGCTGGTGGCCGGCGGGATGGTCCGGCTGTCCAGGCCGCAGTTGCTGATTGCCGCGGAGTATCGGCACGGGTTTCTCGGTTCAGACAGGACCGATGTTATTCGGCTGGACTTCCCCGGAACAGCTCTTGTGTCACTCACCGCGGACCTTGCCGACGGGCTGTTATCGGCCACGGGCGCCGGCATTGTACTCATTCCGGACCGGAGTGCCGTGATCGTCGGATCGGCGATGTTCTCGCCGTCGTCGGAGCTCTCCGCCTACCTTCAGGCGCCAATCGTCGTCGCGTCGGACGGGAGCCTGCTCGCAGGCCTGCAGTCTCGATTGTCCGTTACGGCCGGTCTCACCTACCGATTCTGACTCACTCCCGGTAACACCGCACCGCACCGCGGGTGTTACATAGGGTGTGAGCACCACCACCACGGTTTGTCTTGACGCGTCAGACCCCAGTATCTATTGTGGGGACGCGATGGAGCAGAAGGAATATCGACTCGCCGCGATCATGTACACGGACATTGCGGGCTTCTCCCGGATGATGGAGGAGAACGAGGCTGGTACGCTCGAAACGTTGCGGCGTCACAACCAGTTGATCACCGACTCGGTCCGGAAACACGGTGGGCGAGTGATCAAGTCCGTGGGAGACGTCTTTCTCTCAGAGTTTCCAAACACCGTTGACGCCGTGAGAAGTGCGGTCGAAGTCCAGAACGATATCGGCCGGCATAACGACGCGGGTCCTGTGATGCCCATCTATCTCAGAGTGGGGATCCATCTCGGTGACATCTATTTCCTTGAAGACGACGCTCTTGGCGAAGGCGTGAGCATAGCAAATCGACTTCAGAGTCTCGCCAGGCCGGGCAGGATCTGCATCTCGCAGGATGTGCTCAATCTGGTATCGACAAAGCTGGACTTGAACGTCCGGTCGCTGGGGCGGTCCAAGCTGAAGAACATCAGCCGTGAGATTGAGACGTACGAGATCTCAGTGAACGACGGAGCCGAAGAGCCAGGCACCAGAGACAATGACGGCGCGACTTCCGCCACAAACCCCACGACGGGCGGCGCGCGCGGCTCAAGCTCAGCACTCCGCGGTGCCCTCAAAGAGAACTTACAGTCACCCGAGTACGCCGGTTTCAACGAACTCAAGGCGCTCGTACTCGGGGAGATCAAGAGAGCGGGACGACGGCTTTCCATTGATGATGTCCGGGATCGGTTGCCGAACCGCTCGGGCGATATCGATACGGCTCTTGAGACGCTCGCCGACAAAGGGTTTCTGACCAGGGGCTCGGCCGGCATGGCGCGAGGAACGCCTCGTGAAGTGCCTCGCGGCGGAGGCGCCCACGCACGGGTCAGGAAGAACTGGGATCGGGACTGGAGCCAGCGGGGAGGGTCCCCTGGAAGATCGCACGGAGGATCCCGCGGAGCATCCGACGAGGAAGAAGCCCGAATTCAGTCGCGCTGGGATCGCGCACTAGAGGAAACACCGGCAGGGACCGGGGGCTACGACAGCCTGGTGGAAGATTACAAGGATCACGTGGCATCGTCCGCGGAACGGGAGAAAGCGGGCCTCCGGGGGCACTTGATCAGCTATGTGGCTGTGAACGGCGGGTTGTTCTTTCTCTGGTCCATGGTAATGTTCGGGGGATTTCCGTGGTTCCTCATTGTCGCGCTGGGGTGGGGAATCGGGCTGGCCAGCCATTTCTCGGGAGTCAGGCAGAAGGCACGGGAAAGCCGCGAGCTTGATCAGTGGCCGGGACTCACCCGTGAACAACTGCGAATCTACCGCAAGCTGGCGAAGGCGCGGAGCAACTGGTCCGGGCATCTGGTCTCCAACATCGCCACCTCCGTGTTTCTGTTGCTCCTCAATTTCATCGTTTCGCCGGGATTCCTGTGGGCGGCGTTCCCAATCGGGTTCATGGCGATTGGTGTTTTCTCCCATCTGCCGGCCTACAAGGCAAAGGAGCGTCGCCTGCTGAAACGGCTGCGCGATGCCGGGGCGAGCATTGCCCATCTGCTCGGCGGCAAGCGGTCCGCGAGCGAACCAGAACAGCGCACGACAACCGGCGCTCCGAATACCGCGGGGTACGAGGC
>JAHOYX010000072.1 GCA_019038705.1 Spirochaetales bacterium | reverse complement strand
TTCTGTTCCTTGATGAGGGCACCTCGGAAATCTATGGACTCTTTAGCCATTGCAGGGATTCTACTTCATATTCGCAAATTGATCCCCTCGACAGCGGTGAAGAGGTTGACGTTGACTTGCATGTCGAGAGGGCACGCGAGCTCTCTGGCGAAAGCCGCGCCGACTGAGGGCCGGATGGCGATGTAACCATCAATGAGGCCGGCCACAGCGGGATAGTTGATGTAGATCCTCGCTGTCGGCTCCACAGTCCCGACCAGAATTGCGACACTCCGGTCACAAGCCGGCAAGACTTCTGAACTGCCGCGAAGAATGGGGATAGAAGCGAGAGAATCGTTTTGGCAGTAAGGAGATGTATGAGAGAGGAACAGTGAAGGGAAGAAACATACCGAGACGAACACCACCAACAAGACTAACAACCACAGATATGCCCGTGGCGTTCATCTCACAATGGGAACTCTCCCCATGTGCCCTTGTGGCGCTTCGGTCCCCGTGCGAGTAGCGCCGGCCGCACGACCGCGGCCGGCGCATCCCTCCGTCGTTAGAGCTGAACGCCCACAAAGGCGCCCGGCCAGAACCGATGCCGCTCAGTGCTGAATCCGAACTCGTACCCGTGCAGCGGGTTGACCTCCACATCTGAGTCACCCAGGTCCATCAGGTAGTTGAATGAGACTCCGCCAATCAGGCTAAGAGGACCGATTCGGTACCCGGTGTACACTCGCGCACGGAACAGAGGGGCGGCTGATTCGAAGAGTGCATCGGTTCGACTCACCGAACCCGCAAGAGCCTCGACGTTTACCCACGACCGATCTTCACCGAAGTGGGCGCCGAGACCCAGCCCCAACGAAACACGCTCACGCGCGACGTCTGTCCCCGCGGTGTACAGGTTGTAAGTGCTTCGTGAACCGTGAATGAGCCCGACATTGACAAGACCGGTCTCGTCGATCCATGACTGGGCGTGGGTCTGCCCACCCTCAAGGACGACACTCACCAACCCGATGGGCGCGCCGGTGTTCGTGACCGCAACGTTCACGACACCAATCTGAACGCCGGAGGCAGCAGCTGCAGCATTCACCACACCGGTCTGGAAGGACGACTCCGCCGCGAGATTGACAACTCCGACCTGAGGACCACGGACCCCTTCAAGCGAGCCATTAACCACGCCAACCTGCGCCCCAAACACCTCCCCGCCTGCCAGGTTGACGACCCCGACCTGTGTTCCACGCACTTCGTCGCCTATGATGCTCACCACACCCAGTGCCACGCCGTTTAACTCGTCCGCGTATCCCACGCCAACGTTGATCTGCACGTTGTTCACCACAGTCACTGCGTTGCCCAATCCATAAAACGGAAACAGAGACACGTTCACCGGTACGATCACTCGTCGCTCTTCGCCAAGAACAAATCCACTGACGATCATCAGCAGCATCGCCACGGTCAATATTCGTTTCATTCGATTCTCCTTGGTCTACTTCAACACCCGCGATCTGTTTTGTGTCACCTAATTCGACGACATCCATGCCTGGGGTCAGCAAGGTGTGCAGTGAAGAAAGGTCGGCGCTTCGTCTTTACGATCACCGTGTCGATGTCGACAGTTGTCAAGGAAGTTGTCGCGTGTCGTGACGACCATCAGGCGGACGCCGGCTTCCGCAGATAGTGTTCAGCTCGCGACCGTCGGAATCCGGCTCAATTCATCTTCTATCTGGGTTATTTGGTCTTCCTTGACTGCCCGCTCCCCATATTCGAGACGCGTCCGCCGGCCGGTGGGTCGCGAGGGTGTCAGTCTGATTGGCCCAGGCAGGGAGCCGCTGACGACGAACGCTCTTGTAGGAGCACGCGGTGACTACTCAATGCGTCATGTTATGTTCCGCCCCTATTCGGAGAGAAGGAACTGGACTTCTGGGTCAATGCTCTGCAGAATGTCCGACACGGTCAGCCGGGTGACGATGTCTGGAATCACATGCATGGCCACGGCAGGGCCGGTTCCAAAGAAGTACTTCGTTGAGACCGTGAAGTCGATCCCGCTAATGCACGTCTGGAAGCGCCTGATGTCCCCGTAGGCGGGGGGCGCATTTCCGACCTCTTCACCGACCAGCGTAGCTATCCCGGCATCTCTCAAGATGCGGGCCATCATACCCGCTGAACTGCATGTCGCAGATGAGACAAGGACGAACACATTGCCGCGGAAGACCTCTGTGGTATCCACGGGACCGAACAACATCTGAGTTGACATAAGAGCAGGAT
>JAHOYX010000057.1 GCA_019038705.1 Spirochaetales bacterium | reverse complement strand
CGGCAAGCTTACCGACTTACGCTTTGTTTTACTTCCGAGTACTCTCGAAACGCAGATAATCGAAAAGGAGAACCCATGCAAACCATCGGCGTGATTTTTGGCAATCGGAACTTTTTCCCGGACCACCTCGTGACCGAGGCCCGGAAGGATGTCCTCGCGCTCTTCAAAGACCTCGGCATCACGCCGGTCATGGTGTCTGAGAACGATACGAAGCTCGGCGGCATCGAGACCTTCGCAGATGCGCAGAAGTGCGCGGACCTCTTCAAGGCAAATCGAGAGGACATCGAGGGCATCCTGGTGGTCCTGCCAAACTTTGGGGACGAGAAAGGTGTGGCGGATACCATTCGTCTCTCCGGCCTGGACTGTCCCATCCTGGTGCAGGCCTACCCCGACGAACTGACCAGCATGGGACCCGCCACGCGACGGGACGGCTTCTGCGGCAAGATCTCGGTCTGCAACAACCTCTTGCAGTACGGGCTGCCGTTCACGTTGACGGATCGGCACGTGGTCTCAATCGACTCAGAATCGTTCCGGGCAGATTTCAATCGATTTCTCTCTGTCTGCCAAACTGTCTCAAAGATGCGTCGGGTTCGGCTTGGAGCCGTGGGAGCCCGACCAAGCGCCTTCAATACGGTGCGGTACAGCGAGAAGATCCTGGAGCGCAACGGCGTGTCGGTAACCACCGTGGATCTGTCCGAGATCTTTGCCTCCATCAACAAGCTCGAAGATGGTGACTCAAAGGTGGTCTCAGAGATCGAACGGATCTCCACCTATGCCTCCACGAAACTCGTTCCGAAAGACCGGCTTGCCACGATGGGGAAGCTCGGCGTGGTCCTTCGTGATTGGACGCGGGAGAATGCCATAGACGCCCTCGCCTTCCAGTGCTGGACCTCCATTCAGATGAACATCGGCGTCAACCCGTGCACGGTGATGAGCATGCTCAGTGAAGAGATGATTCCGAGCGCCTGCGAGGTGGATGTCACCGGGGTGCTCACCATGTACGCCATGCAACACGCGGCCGGATCACCGGCGGGGATCGTGGACTGGAACAACAACTACGCGGACGACGAGAACAAGTGCGTCTTCTTCCACTGCGGCAACTGGGCAAAGTCGCTGACCGGCGGTGAGGCCTCGGTGAGCATATCACCCATCCTCGGCTCAACCATTGGGGATGAGAAGACCTACGGAGCGCTGGAAGCACGCGCCCCGGAGGGACCCATGACCTTTGGCAGACTCTCAACCGATGACACCACAGGCGCCATCCTCGCCTACATTGGCGAAGGCTCATTCACCAACGATAAGCTGGACACATTCGGCAGCAGCGCGGTAGTCACGGTGCCCAATCTGGAGGGGCTGTTGCGTTACATCTGCACCAATGGCTTTGAGCATCATGTGGTAATGACACGCTCGAACACAGCCGGCGTCCTGAACGAGGCCTTCAGCAAGTACCTGAAGTGGGACACCTACCAGCATGACGAGTCGAGCAACTGGTAGCCTGACCGAGGATGAGCTGGTCGGCAAGTCGATTGCCTATCGGCGTGAGGTGCTCACCTACATCTACGAGGCGGGGGCCGGCCACACGGGTGGCTCACTCTCCTGTGTGGACATCATCAGCGTGCTCTACAACTCCATCATGGATATCACGCCGGAGAACTGGGAGTCGTTGAACCGGGACTTCTACATCCAGAGCAAGGGACACAGCGTTGAGGCGCTCTACGTCGTGCTGGCGGATCAGGGATTCCTGGATCGATCAGAACTCAAGACCGGAAACAGGTTCGGGACGCGGCTCGTTGGCCATCCCACGAGAAAGGTGCCGGGGGTGGAGCACAATACCGGCGGCCTGGGCCACGGGCTCTCCGTGGCGGTTGGTCTCGCGCTGGCCGCGAAGCTGGACGGCCGGGCATCCCGGGTCTTCTGTCTCCTTGGCGACGGCGAACTCGCCGAAGGCTCCAACTGGGAAGCGGCCATGACCGGCGCCCACTACAAGCTGGACAACCTCACCGCCATTGTGGACCGAAATCGACTTCAGATAACCGGACACACCGAGGACGTGAACCAGCTGGAACCGCTCGCCGAGAAATGGACAGCCTTTGGATGGACGGTCCACGAAACCGATGGAAATGACGTCGCGGCTCTGGCCGCCGAACTGCGCGGCGTGCCGTTCACTCCGGGCAGGCCGAGCCTGCTCATTGCGAATACCTTAAAAGGCAAGGGCGTGAGCTTCATTGAAGGAGAGGCGGGGTGGCATCACAAGGTGCCCACGCGCGAGCAGGTTGAGCAGGCAATGCGCGAG
>JAHOYX010000209.1 GCA_019038705.1 Spirochaetales bacterium | reverse complement strand
GCTGAGCGTTCGCCGCCCGAGCGACGTAGTCATCGTCCTTCATGTTGCGGTCGAATGAGATCTCGAACTCGGAGATCTCCATCGCATCTCCGGACGCGAGAGAGTTCGCCTGGTCGCCTATGCGGAAGACCAGGTCCTGGAACCGGACCTTGGTCATCGCCGCGGGAGCAGAGGCGCCAGCAGGGAAGACAGCAACGTTGTTGTCGAAGGACTTACACGCCCACTCGACCTCGACTGTCACCTGCCCCTTCTGGCTGCCCGCGATGACGATCTTCTTCGCCACCGCCGCACCGAAACGATGCCTCGAGACGCTTTTTTCGAACTCGAGCCATTTGAAGATGTCCAGGCAGTCCTCGATAGTGACCACTCCGCCGGCCTCAGCTCCGAGCACTGCTTCGAACAGCGCGAGAAAGTTGTTGTAGTCGAGCGGATGTTTCGTAGAGCCCGGAGCGCCGAATACTCCCTGGTCTGAGGGCAACTGTCCGCCTGAGCCGATCAGCGCCTCATCCTTGATCCTCTCCCAGTTCGCGGAGATCGACTCGCTCAAAATCGGGATCACCGCCATGCTCGTGGCCGAGTAGACGGTGTCCCAAGTGGCAATCGGCGCCATCCCCATCTTTCCAAGAAATCCCAGTGCGTCAGCCATTCTGTTCTCCTTTCATCAATCGATAGCCTGGTAGTCGAATGTCACTTCGACAGACATCCTGACTGCTCCATACGGAGGCAGGATCGATCCCTGCACGCCGAGCGGAGCCAGGGACAACGGACCTGTGTCACATGCTGTGACCTTTATCTCAATTCCCAGATCGGTAAAATCATCCTCAGCCTGCATCTCCAGCAGAGTCTCTTCCGCCTCATCCTCAGCATCGCTCTTGACGATATCAACGTCAGTAGGAGCGTGGACGATAAGGATCAGGTCGAATCCGAAGTCGCTGGTCTTCTGGCCGTTCGTCAGCCGCCTCATATTCTCGATCGTCCTTGCGAGGTGGGCGCTCGGCAGGCTCTGAGCATTGGGCGCAAGATTCGTCGGCACGCTCGCCGAGAAGCTCTTGAAGAAGCCCTTGGTCAGGAACTTGTTCTTTATCAAGTTGATGATCTTCTTGCGCTTGCCCTTTTCCATCAGCTCACACCTCG
The DNA here is from genome assembly GCA_019038705.1 of Spirochaetales bacterium. Lineage (GTDB taxonomy): Bacteria > Spirochaetota > Spirochaetia > DSM-27196 > SLST01 > JAHOYX01. Next base: position 1,162 of record JAHOYX010000209.1, on the reverse strand, counting down.
CAGACGCCGCAGATTGCCGAGCAATGTATTCAGCAGGTCATCTCGCTCCGACTCTTGCAGGCCGAAGAACGGAAACTTGCCGTGATGCAGCCCGTAGGCCTTATTCGCAGAGAGCCTGTCTCCGAAGAACAGGATCGCTCTTGTCGGTCCGAGCACAGCTACCTGGATGTCGGTGAGCATCGACTGAGAGACAGACAGCTGAGGCTTATCGCCGAATCCCATGGCTGACTTGTACTCGCCGTATCCGCCCTCGTAGATGTGACCCTTGAGCTTGCGGCCACCGCGCAGAGCCGTTGAACGTCCGCCGGCAGGCGCTGGATATCCCGGAGCCCGCCTCTCGATCGACGCGTAGTAAGGCTCTGTCGAATACGCGGGGAAAGTCCCGCCATTGAGGGACTCGCCGCGGCCGGTGCGTATCACGATCACGCCCTTGGCCGCGTTACCCACGTCCATCATGTTCGGGTTCTGAAGGAACTTCTTCACATTCCGCAGAGCCGGAGTTATCTCATCTTTCGTTATGCGTATTCCATCGCTCATGAGCCCCTCACGAATGTCACGCCGGTCTTGACGTTGTATTTCTCGGATGTCTCGATCACTCCGCTCTCATCGAGGTCCAGGCTGACCAGGCCGAGAGCCCGCGGGATCTCCTTCTCGAACTTGTGCCAGTACATCTGCTCGAGGCTCTCGAAGTAATCTCCGCCCACTGAGCACTCATGGCAGAGCAGGTGCAAAGAGAGGTAACAGGCCGCATCTTTCAGCGGAGTGACATCAGCTATCAGGTCCAGGACATCGGCCGCGTCGGTAGCGAGCTCAACGTCTCGAAACGAGTAGCGCAGACGCGTGGCGATCAGATCCTTCGCCTTCGAGATCCACTTCTGCGCTGTCCCCTTGTCTCGGGTCCAGACCAGGACCTGCCCCTCAAACTCGAGCAGATCCTTGTCCTGGCAGAGCGCTGTGGCACTCCAGTCACTGATAGCCATGGCCTACTTCTCCTTATCGGACTTCTTGTCCTTCTCTTCCTCTTCCTCGGGCTCCTCGGCGGGAGGCTCCTCGACGCCGGGTTCCTCAACCGTGGGAGGCAGGTGCTCTTCGGCCGACTCTTCGCCGGCAGGAGCTCCGCCACCCTCAGGCTCACCGTCGCCGAGATGGTCCTCAGCGTTCT
>JAHOYX010000127.1 GCA_019038705.1 Spirochaetales bacterium | reverse complement strand
TGCTCATGACAACCCTCACGTCCGGTGGAAGGGAGGCGTTCAGGGCAATGTGATACTGTGCGGATGGAATTGAATCGATGGTCGTCCTGAAATTGATGACTTGCCCATCGGCATGTACGCCGGAGTCGGTACGCCCCGCCGCGTATACCGTCACCGGGAAGCCATGCATCCGCTCTAGCGCATCCTGGATGACGCCTTGCACGGTACGCCCCGTGCGCTGAACCTGCCATCCCACGAAGTCGGTGCCGTCGTACGCGATGGTAAGCTTGAGATTACGACTCGGCATTCGCCTGTTCGGGGTCGCGGTTTTCCTCGCCAAGTTCCTTGGTGATCTCTTCGTACACGTCTCTCGCACTGTCGAGTATCGCCGCGGGCTTGTCTTTGCTCGCGCGGCCCATTCCGAAAATCCGAGCAACGGCGCGCTTGGCCCGCGCGAGAGCTTGCCTGCGCTGTGTCGGATCGCTCGTCGGTCCATACTTGAACTCGAGCCATCCGGTGAGGTAGAGAACTCCATCGTAGCCGTAGTTCTTGTCCAGATCAGGCCCGACGTGGCGAGTGCCGGAGATGCTCTCCTTACCGGTCTGCTCCAGCTCAACAGCGTAGGTGTAGAAGAATCTGGCTTTCCGGTAGAAGACCTTGGCCAGATAATCGTAGTTGTCATTTGGGCGTTTTCGCTGCAGATCGGTACAGAGCCATGCTGCGCGCAGAGAGCTCAGGCCCTGCTTGAAGCGCGGGGAGACGTTCTTGTCAAAGTGCTCGTAGCAGGTGGCTGCAAGGTAGTAGCTTGAGCATCCCTCCTCGAGTCCGCGCGGCGATGAGAAGTCAACTGTATCAAAGAGGAGTTGCACGTTGGCAATCCGACTCTGCTCGGTGCGGCGAAGTGGCTCAATGGCCTCCTCGGGAACCTCGAGAAAATCTACGTGATAGGCGGCATAGTAGCATCCCGGGCAAACAGTCACCGGGTAGCTCAGAGGGAAGACCTCGCCATACTTTTGAGACGGAAGATAGGTTCTCCTCAACTCTCGAGTGAGTTCTCCGGCGTTCAATCTGCCGCGACCGGTGCGGAGCTCTTCCCGATAGAACTTGGCCTCACATATCGGACAGGTGATTGGTGTTTTCGAAAAGAAGGTGAGGTCGGACATCTATCCCTCAATTACGACCATGGCCACTGCGTTGTCAAGCTCGTGACTCAGGGAGAGATGAATCTTGCTGCCACCGAATCGACGAAGACTCTCAAGTGCCTTGCCGTGGAGGAGAATCTCCGGCTTTCCGAGCTTGTTGTTCACCACCTGCACCTCTTTGAGGGAAAACTCCTGGACCCCGATGCCCATGGCCTTCCCGAGGGCCTCCTTGGCGGAATATCGAACGGCGAGTGACAGCGCCATGGACTTCCCGCGGCGGCGAGCGTCCTCAAGCTCCCCGGGATGGAAGAATCGAGCCAGCAGTCCCGGCTGGTCAACCCATCGATCCATTCGCCGGACTTGAAGCAGGTCTATGCCAATTCCCAGAATCACTGGCCGGCTCCTTCCTCGGTGCTTAATCGATCCACAACTGTCAATTCGATCCTGGCCGGATCAATACCGAGCACCAGAATACCACTCGGTATCTGAGGACGGGTCGGCAGCTCATAGGTTCCCGGCTGGTTCACAATGGCGGCATTCACGATGATGCTCACGCGGGCATCGGGAATCCCCTCCAGGTCCAGCTGTTTGCCCCGTACGCTTATGGTACCGGTTGGCAGCAAAGACACCACACGGAACGCCGGGTCAAGATCAACAATCGCGATCTCCACGTCCTCAAAAACCGATTGTACGACAGTTTCGGTGATGAGTGCACGAAAATCGACTACGTCTCCTCCCGGGAACTCAAGAAGCTCATCCGGCTTCTCGAGTCGGATCCGCTCCGAGAAATCCCCCTGGCGGCGCGCCAGATCGATCTCCTCCGTCAGGATGGAACCGATGTCCTCCACACGGCTGCGCGGACCGACCACCGCAACCTGGGTAGGCGAGAGCCGATAGTCGGTCAGTTCATAGCCCGGCGGCGGGAATCCTATCAGGTTCGGAACTACTTCTATGCTGGATATGAGCTTCTCCTCGAGCGTGACCGTGACGGTGAGCGGTTCCACGGCGATCTCGAGGGCTTCAACGTCCAGGGCCGTTCCCTGCTTCCGAAGCTCTATCGGTGCCCGATACACCCCAGCTCGTTCGTGCCCGGAGAAGTCCGCGTGGGCGACAATGTCGTCCTCCAACACACGGAAGATCTCTTCCTCGTCGCCGCGCAGCGTCACCCGAACCCG
>JAHOYX010000084.1 GCA_019038705.1 Spirochaetales bacterium | reverse complement strand
GTCCCCAGACGGAGAGACTGACTGAAGAACGGCACGACACCGGCTTCGCGATAGATCGAGGCATCCTGAGGAAAGGACAGGACGGCAACGGATAGGACAATCCCCACAACCAGTAGTGCTCTTTTCATCTTCTCCTCCTACGATTTCTCCTGAGCAGGACCTGAGATTTGCTTACTTTAATTCTAATGTATGGGAGCCGCCTCCGCAAATTTCGGCACGATGCTGCGGCGTATCTTGTCTCGTGTCAGAAGAGAGAAGTGAGGCAATGGTCGATATCAGGAAGTCGGTCGCTTATCCAAAGATCTCCCCGCTGCGGAAGCGAGCCCACGCCGTTTCAAACCGGATGCTCCGCTCCCGATTACAGCGTGTGTACCCGGCTACAACTCCGTAGAGTCAAGACTGAACTCGAACCGCCAGATCACGGATCCGGCTTCATCGCTCGCATCCGACACCTCAATCTCCCGCGTGATCTCGTAGGAACTCTGGGCGAGGATGTCTCTGCCGAGCAACGAGGACGCGAGGGAGGGGCCGCGGTCCAGGAGCACATTCTCTTCAGTGACCTTCATCCTGAACTTGACCCACTCCCAGGTGGTGCTCTCAAATGAGACGGTCTCCCCCACTGCGAGGGGCCATTCCAGATCGCCGGCCTCAATCTGAACGGTGTAGCTCCACTCATCTTCCGCGGAGGTCTCACCAATCACGGTCACCGCGTTCAACGTGATGTCCACGCTGATTGCAACCTCCGGCCCGAAAAAGAGGCGGCAGCTCGCAAGCCCCATCACCGCGAATAGTACCGCAGTCATTTTGATTCTCATCACTCGTGCCCCTCCACTCCGGATGCCCTGCAACCACGTCGCGGCGCCGGCTTCGTGCTCATTGTGCCTGCAAGATGGGGATCTGTCGACATGTCGCTGGCAGTCCCCGGCCGCGGAGATCGGCCACCGCTCGCTACTACGAGAAACCTCTGGAAGTGTTCGCCCTCCTGAAGACCATGGAAAGCCAGGAGGATCCCGATCTGACGCCCCGGGGCATCTTTGACAGGGGGGCCGCACAACGGCTTGAAAGCCGTTCGGTTCCTGGAGGACTACCTGTCAAGGATGAGGCCGGGAAAACTCAGAGCTTTCCGGAAGCTCTATGCGCGCCTTGAGAATCTTGCAGCACTACGAGAGTCTCCGAAATACTACTGGATACTGGGCGTGAACCACCTGAGACGTCGGGCGATAGCGCTCGCTGACCAATGGGTCAAGGAGGGGCGCCTGGACTCGTCCGACCAGGTGTTCTACCTCAAGCTGGATGATCTTGTCCGGGCAGAGTCCGGATCCGACCTGGATATTCGTGCCATCGCCGAGGACAATCGCGCATACTACACCCAGTTCAACCCCCACAATGACCCGCCCGTCCTCATCGATTCCCGGGGATACATCCCCAGACTTCCGCCCCGTTCGCACAAGGAGAACGAGTTGGTGGGTACCCCTGTTTCCTCCGGCACGGTGAAAGGTCCGGTGAACCTCCTCACTCGCCCTGACGAGAAGCCGATCCGTCCAGGAGACATTCTGGTAACCAAGGCCACCGACCCGGGATGGACGACGCTCTTCATCAATGCCGCGGGCGTATTACTCGAAAGCGGCGGGGCGCTCCAACACGGGGCTTCAGTCGCCCGTGAAATGGGCAAACCGTGCATTGTGGGGATTGAGAAGGTCACCAGGATACTCGAGGACGGACAGACCGTTACGTTCGACGGCGCCGTGGGAGTCGTAACCATCCTGGATTGACTGCCGCGTCCTGATCGTCCGGGATCGGGGCACCGCCCTTGAGTCATAGGCAAGCGACAGGAGGGGTCGAAGCGAGCCCCGCTATGTTGGCTGGTCTTCCCCGCGTAGAAGGAGCGCGCAGTTTCGCAGCAGCGAAACTGCCAGCGTGCGCGCGAGCCCACTCGTTGGAGGAGCGTGGAGTTTGGCATAGCCAAACTCCTGGCTCAAATGGCGGGATCAGGGACCCGCCATTTGAGCGAGCGACGGGAGTCGAACCCGCGTCTCCAGCTTGGGAAGCTGGGGTAATGCCGTTATACGACGCTCGCAGATGGGTCAGCCAATGCCGTGCCCCGAAGTTCAGACAGTATATCGATTCAATCTACGCCGGACAAGGTGAGTCGCCGCCGGTCCCAGGGCAAACGCATTTGGGCACCCGCAGCTCGAGATGGTCTGGTGCAGACTCTGGTTCGACGGACTCTGTCTCTCACGGAGGGCTTCGTCGAAGTTCAGTAGGTACGACAGCTTCAGCCGGTCAACTTCAAATAGGTCAGGAGTTGTTTCTTGTGTACCGCACAGTCCACGA
>JAHOYX010000085.1 GCA_019038705.1 Spirochaetales bacterium | reverse complement strand
GACCCGACGTCGCGCACATTCACCAAGAGCTGAAGCGTCCGGGCGTCACGCTACGACTACTGTGGGTCGAGTACCAGGCAGTCCACACCAATGGTTACGGCTACAGCCAGTACTGCGAGCACTACCGTCAGTTCGCCAAGAAGCTCAAACCCTCGATGCGCCAGGTCCATCGGGCAGGTGAGAAGGCCTTCGTCGACTTCTCGGGCAAGAAGCCCAGCATCGTCGATCCAAAGACAGGTGAAATCCGAGAAGTCGAACTCTTCGTAGGTGTGCTCGGTGCGAGCAGCTATGTGTATGCTGAAGCTGTGGAGAGTCAGGAGCTTCCCAACTGGATCGCTGCTCATGTGAGGATGTTTGAAGCATGGGCTGGATCGCCCGCTATCCTGGTGCCTGACAATTTAAAAAGTGCTGTCACAGATCCCTGTCTCTACGAGCCGGGAGTCAACCGGAGCTACGCTGAACTCTGTAGTCACTATTGCGCAGTTTCCATTCCTGCCCGCACTTACCATCCGAAGGACAAATCCAAGGCGGAAGTCTCGGTACTCCTGGTACAGCGGTGGATCATCGCGGCACTGCGCAATCAGATCTTCTTCAGCCTCAGTGCGCTCAACGAGGCTATTCGGGAAAAGCTGAAGATTCTCAACGATCGCCCGATGCAACAGCTCGGAGTCAGTCGTCGTGAACTCTACGAGAGACTCGATCGGCCGGCGCTAAAACCTCTACCTCGCCGTCCCTACGAACTAGGCGAATGGAAGATCGACTGCGCGGTGAACATCGATTACCACATCGCCTTCGAGCACAACTTCTACAGCGTGCCCTACCAACTCATCCACGAGCGGGTCGACGTGCGTGCCACACACTCTACCGTGGAGGTGCTGTTCAAATCCAAGCGCGTGGCCTCTCACCAACGGCTTCGGGGACGCGCTCAGTACGCCACCAAGGCCGAACACATGCCTCGTGCGCACCGAGAGCATGCCGAATGGAGCCCGTCGCGGCTAATCTCCTGGGCCGGGAAAACCGGCCCCGCCACGGCATACCTGGTCAAACGCATCATGGAGGATCGCCCACATCCTGAGCAGGGCTATCGCGCCTGCCTGGGAATCATGCGCATGGAGAGGATGTATGGCCGTGAGCGGCTCGAGGTCGCCAGCCTGCGTGCCGCTCACCTGAAGTCCTTCAGCTACAAAACCGTACAGAACATTCTCGCTTCGGGTATGGATCGCCTGCCCCTGGACGAGAACACCCCTGGGCAACGTCCGGCACCGTCACATGAAAACATTCGCGGCGCCGACTACTACTCGCAATCGGAGGTTTGATGCTGAACCAAGCCACTCTGGAGAAAATGCACGACATGAAGATGCATGCCATGGCCGAGGCATTCGATCAGCAGCTCGGAAGCAGCCAATATGCCGAACTGAGCTTTGAGGAACGCACCGGCTTGCTGATCGACACCGAATGGACCAGCAGGCAGCAGCGCAAGCTGGCACGCCGTCTCAAGGGCGCTCGGCTTCGCTACCAGGCTTGCTTGGAGGATGTGGACTTCAAGACACCTCGTGGGCTGGACCGCCAAGTGGTGCTCTCCCTGGGCACCTGCCGCTGGATCCAGGAACATCACAATCTGCTCGTGACCGGTCCGACGGGTACTGGCAAAAGCTTTTTGGCCTGTGCTTTTGGCGAGCGTGCCTGTCGCTCCGGATTCTCCACCTACTATGTACGGGCTCCAAGACTGCTCCATGACTTGGCTGTCGCCCGCGGTGACGGGTCCTACGGCCGACTGTTGGCCAAACTGGCAAAGGTCGATCTGCTTGCAATTGACGATTGGTTAGTTGCGCCGCTCACCGAGCAACAGCGTCACGATCTGTTCGAAGTCGTCGAGGACCGCTACGAGCGTGCGGCGACCTTGATTGCCACTCAGCTCCCGGTGAACAACTGGCATGAGGCGATCGGAGAACCCACACTCGCCGACGCTATTTGCGACAGACTGATCCACCGGGCGCACCGCATCGAACTGAAAGGACGCTCAATGCGCGAAAGAAACGCCCCTGACCTCCAGCAGAAGAAGGCAGCACCTGGAAAGAAGGATGGGAAGAAGACGCGATCTGAGGGTGCCCAAGGGTGACCTTCAAACGAGATCGTCCCTCCTACGGCATCCTGCGACCTCGGACCTGGTGCGAACCTCTCCGGAATGGCACAAATGCTCGTGGACCACCGACTGGACATCTTCGCCCAAGACCCGATCGTCATTGACAGAGCAAAGAAATGAGGCCACCGTAGAACAACCTAGCGTCGCTACGCTCCGATGAGTGATCATGATCCCCGGAATCGGTGATCACGATGCCCGGACCAGGTGATCATGATGAGCGGAATAGGCACGCAGATACAACGCGCTCTGTTGCACGTGGAGCAGACGCTGGTGATAGATCCGCGAGCGAATTCTGAGTGCTGCTCGAATCTCCTCAATAGCGCATTGCGTTTTCGGATCAAGTCCTTCATTGACGCTTTCTTCTTGTTCATAGTAGACGTATATTATAC
>JAHOYX010000025.1 GCA_019038705.1 Spirochaetales bacterium | reverse complement strand
CATGAGAGCGGAGTACGCCTCGGGGTCCGTGATGTAGTAGGCTGCATCAACCGCACGATCGAGCGCGAGTTCAGCGGAGGGACCGCTACCTTCGGCCATGGCGACCGCAAGGAAACCCACCGCGCGTGCATATCGATCCCGAATCCCGCAAACTGAGATCATGGCCTCCGTCCCTCCCAGGTCACGGGTGACGGCCTTGAACACGACGGCGACAGTCTCGGGGTCAGGTTCGGCCTTGACCATGCCGGCGGTCAACTGCTCCTGGGCATCTTCCACGAGTGCGCGAGCGAGGTCGTCCTCCCCGGCGGCAAACGCTCGACACGACAGGCCGGCGAAGAGATCTGCGCGGCGAAACGGATCGGCAACGCTGCGGATTGCGGGAATCGCCTGCTGAATGAGTCCCGTAACCGACTGGCCGACGCCGACCGATTGATACGTTTCGGCTATCGCGATGAAGGTCTCTGCTCGAAGCCCCGGGTCCTCGATGATGTAGACCGGATCCACGGCAGCCGGAAGAAGATCTCGGGTGTCGTCATCGCCGGCTATGGCAGCCTGGATGATCAAGGGCAACAGGTCAGCTCGGGCGGACTCGTCTCGGAGGGCATTCGTGAATGTAGTTGCCTCAGTTATCAGCCGACGAGCGCCATCGGTCTCATCGGCGGCAAGAAGCAGTTCTGCCGTCCGTAGCTGAAGACGGATAACCTCGGTGGACATCGGGATCTCGTTGACGAGCCGGACCGTCTCGGCGGCAACCTGAAGCGCGTCTTCACGGTTCTGCGCGTTCAGAAAACCCTCGGCAATGATGACCAGGAGCTCCGCATGCTGGATCGGATCCCCGATCTCCTGGGCAACAGTTACCGCTGTGGCCAGAGCGGTAGAGGTAGCAGACAACGTGACCGACAGCGATTCAGGCGATGAACGACAACTCGCCACAGCAACAGTCACGCCAAAGAGAAGAACCCATCGTCGATTCACAACGTTTCGGAGCATACCACAAAGTGGTGCGTTCGCCCTTCCTGGAACCTATGGTTCCAGGCCGACGACGAGCGTATACTTCACGGACATGTTTCCCTCAGAACGATTTCTCGCCCGGATAGACAAATTTCGGAAGTCGAGCCGGACCGAGCCTGTGGATAGGCAGATCACCATGATTCGGGGCTCGTTCGTTGATATGAATCGACACCTGCCGGCCGGCGTGGCGGAAGATCTCCTTGATCACTTCACATTGAACCTGGCCGAGGGCCCGGAGGACTCCGCATTCGACCGATGTGAAAAACTCGCTGATCTGATCGATGTTCTGAACGAGGAGTATGACAGCAACAATGATCCGCTCAATACCGAGGATTGGGCAGCCATCAGCGGTGTGGTATCCGATTATGCGCAGAATCTGGACATGGGGTTTGTCACCTACATCATGAAGCTGGCCGTGGACCACCATGCAGTGTAGTGTTGCTTTGGCACAGTGCTTCCGATATCCTACGTTTCTTAAGCCGGCGTGGCGAAATTGGTAGACGCGCCAGACTCAAAATCTGGTGGTGGCGACACCGTGTCGGTTCGAGTCCGACCGCCGGTATACCCCCGGAGAGGTTGTCCGGGAGAAATCCGCCGTGGGGATTTGTCCACGGGTTTGTACCCGAAGAGCTTGCAGCGCGGCGAATAGTCGCTGAACATCGATTTCGTTGCCACAGGCTTCACGAACTGCCGCGAAGAATGGGGATGGATCGCACCTATTTCGCGTCAGCACCGTGAATTGTTGCCGTTGGGGCTGCGTGGCGACCCTTTGTCCAGGGCAAATCGCTCCAGGGGCAGGGTTTGTCGGCATCTTATCCCCATTCTTCGCGGCAGTTCACAAACCTCAGCACTTGTAAGTGCACCGGAGGGCTGTCCCGGCTCCGGCAACTTTGACACATCCCCGTCCCTCCCGTAGGTTATCCACATGAAAACGCTCACATTTCGAACTGGGGTTGAAATTCCCCAGCTGGGTTTTGGCACGTTTCAACTTGACGGAGACGCGTGCGTGAACGGGGTCAGGGATGCCATAGAGCTCGGCTACCGCCACGTGGACACGGCCTTTGCCTACAAGAATCATCGTGAGGTCGCGGCCGGAATCAAGCAGTCCGGCATTGATCGAAAGGATCTGTTCCTGACCACCAAGATTCCGCTCGGTCAGCAACGTCGCGATCAGGTGATCCAGTTTGGTCAGAAGCTGCAGGAAGAGTTGGAGACCGGATACGCTGATCTTCTACTCATCCATTGGCCCAACAAGAAGATAGCGTTCTCGGAAACGCTTGGGGCCATGGGTGAGCTGGTATCCCGCGGAGTGGTTCGGAGTATCGGCATCAGCAACTTCAACGCCCACATCACGGCCGAGGCAGACGAGGTCAGCCCCGTGCCACTCGTGACAAACCAGGTGGAGTTTCACCCCTTCCTCTATCAGCGTGAGTTGCTGGAGGCTTGCCGGGAGAAACAGATACTGCTGACAGCCTACTCACCGATTGCCCGTGGAGCAGTGGTAGCCGATGCAAGGATGATGGCCATTGCAGAGCGGAACAACGCGACTCCGGTGC
>JAHOYX010000214.1 GCA_019038705.1 Spirochaetales bacterium | reverse complement strand
GTCAAGAGTGGCTGCCGCAAGGTTCTGTCCAACGCTCAGGCCGGAAAATATCCCATCCTGAATCCGATTCTCCGGAATGAGCGCAATCCCAGCCTTCATCGCGTCTCGTGGTGATCGGATGGTCCACGGTTTGCCGTGAATACTGATCCGAATGTCGCTGGATTCCTCAAGACCGAAAATCGAGTTCAGGAGCGCGACCTGGCCTTGTCCCTGAAGCCCGCCGATTCCGATCACTTCACCCTTTTGTACGGTGAAGCTTGTCTCGTGCTGTGACGTTCCAACCTGCCCGGAGAATTCAAACACTACCGGAGTATCAGGTGCGACACGGGCTTTCTCAGGGAAGACCTCCGTGATCTCACGCCCGACCATAGCCGTAATGAGTTTGTTCTCGTCAAACTCGGCAGCAGGACCGGTAATGATGAGTCTGGCGTCCTTCATCACCGTGATCGTGTCGCAAATGCCAAGCACCTCGTCAAGGCGATGGGAAACGAATATGACCAGCTTGTCCTGACGTCGCAGAGAATCGATCACGGCAAACAGTCGCTCGACCTCCACCCGCGACAGTGGCGCGGTTGGTTCGTCAAAGATGATGATCTCGGGGTCCTGTGACAGAACCTTGGCAATCTCCACGAGCTGCCGCGTTGCTATCGGGAGCGAGGAGACCAGGGTGTGGGGATCAATTTCCAGACCGACCCGTTCAAATGCCGCCTGTGCCATGGCATCGACCTGGGACCAGTCTATGAGTCCGCCCCGCTTCCGCGGCCAGATGCCCATGATCACGTTCTCAGCTACCGAGATGTCAGTGAGCAACGACAGATTCTGGTAGACAACGCCGATACCAGCGCGGCGTGCATCCGAGTAGTCACGGAAGTGCGTAGCCGTCCCGCCAATGGATATGGTCCCGCTGTCCGGACGGTGCACCCCGGCAATGACACGGATCAGGGTGCTTTTGCCGGCCCCATTTTCTCCGACGAGACCGTGAACATGCCCCCGAAAAGCCGACATGCTGACGTTGTCAACTGCGATTGTTCCAGGAAACTTCTTCACGATTTCGTGCAATTGAAGAAACGGCTGCTGATCGTGATCCGACATTCCTCTGACTCCAGATCCTCTGTTGAAATGGCAGGCGGGGCCAATGGCCCCGCCTGAGTACGATCAAACCGCAACAGGCGGTCAAACCACGATTATCGCTCGAACAGATCCGCCACGATACTCTCGGGCAGATCTGAATTGGTCCAGTAGCTGTCCGGAAGATTCGGCTTCACGTAGTCGTTCAGGGTCTCCTGAGTGATGGTCGGAATCGGTATCTCGTAAACCGCCGGGACACTCTCACCTTCGAGAGCCTGTACGGCGATTCTGAGCGCCTGGGCGCTGACCCAGGTAGGCATGCTGGTGGCGATTGAGCTCCACTCCGGATACTGCTCGCTGACCTGTTTCCAGATCTTGAGGAATCCATTGCCGTCTTCGCCGGTTACCGGTGGCGGCATGAGGTCTCTTTCCAGATAGGTCTCAACGACCGCTTCGGACATGGCTCCACCCTGCGACCACACACCGTCGATGTTCGGGTTCGCGGCCAGGATGCTTTCCATGGCTCGCTTCGCCTGCGCATAGTCCCATGCTGCGAATACGGTCTGAACGATTTCGATTCCAGGATACTGGTCAAAGACGTTCTTTGCACCCTCAAACCGGTCTGCGCTGATCTGGGTGCCGTCAATACCGTTGAAGGCAACAATCTGGCCCTGGCCATCGAGCTGCTCAACGAGCCAGTCACCCTGCACCCGGCCGAATTCCTTCTGATCAACGACGATGTGGGATGTGATGTTCTCTGTGTCCACGAGGTTGTCGAAGTCAACAACGACAATACCTTCCGCCATCGCACGCGCAACCGCGGGCACCAGTGCGCGCGGGTTCGCTGCGGTGATCAGAATTGCATCCACACCCTGGGCGATCAGGTCTTCAATATCCGACACCTGCTTCTCAGCAGACCCTTCCGAGTTTGTCACGATGAGTCGAGCGACCTCGTCCATCTGACTTGCCGCGTATTCCGCCTCGGCAACCATCTGCACGCGCCATGAGTTCTCCACGCTGAAGTTACTCAGTCCAATGACGTAGCCGTCTGCAGCATCTTCCTCGGATGCGGCGGCGCCAAATGCGAGCCCGGCTGCCGCAAGCAGCAAGACCAGAACCAATACGATTGACTTGTTCATACAAGTACCTCCTGATAATTAGTCCACGCTCAACGAGCGTGCAATATCCCACCTGGCCCTCTGGTCAGGTATGAATCACCTTCTCCGGACGTTGAATGAGCTCAATGATCATTCCACCCACCGCCTGTGTCTCGAAGTAGGTTGCCCCACCGCCGTCAACCCAGCGGCACCGCCACGGAACCTTCACCCCGCGCTCGGCGACAATGGCTTCGTCACGATCAATGTCGTCGGACAGGAAAGCAATGTGTTGAACCCCTTCGCCATTCTCGTTCAGAAATTTCTGCCAGAGTGAGTGCGGTTCTCCCGGCTGGATGAGTTCGATGACCGTGTCACCCATCTTTGCAAACCGCACCTCCGGCTTGTAGGTGCTGCCGTCAACAAGTTCGCCGTACTCACGGACCTCCGTGAAGGCGGGACCCCACCCGCTCCACTCGCCCACGAAGCCCAGGCCCGAGTAGTACTC
>JAHOYX010000022.1 GCA_019038705.1 Spirochaetales bacterium | reverse complement strand
GGTTCGCGCAGTGGCAATATGCCAACAAACAACTCGGTGCGGAGAACGGGCAGTTTGTCTCCGTAGAGAGTTACGAGGACCTGCGCGAAGGATTAACCGCCAACGCCACCACACCGTATGTGTTGGTGTTCACAGATTTGACCGATGGACCGTGGGTCGTCGAGTTACCTGAAGGTGAAATCCGTGGAGCTGCCCATAGTATGTGGCAGATGGGGCTTGGTCGGATGGTCGAGCCTGGGAAATACCTGCTCGTGGGACCGGGTCAAGAGGTACCAGAGAATGCAGAGGACAATGGATACGTTGTCATTCAGTCATCCACGATAAATGTCATGGCGGTACTCCGCCTATTGTCGCAGGATCGCGATGAGCGCATGTCCATGCTTACGCAGATTGGCGTCTACCCGTATGCCGAACGTTCGAATCCGCGGCCACGTGGCTACACCACACCAAACGGCAGACCGTACCAAGTGTGGCAGCCTCGGGGAATGGAGTATTGGGAACGACTGGCAGACATCATCAACCGCGAACCTATCCATGAGCGCGACCGTTTTATGCTGGCGATGCTCAAGCCTCTTGGCATCGAAAAAGGCAAACCCTTCAAACCTGATGCGCGCCAGACCAAGATCCTGACGGAGGCTGCTTTGGTTGGCGAAGCGATGGCAAAAGCCAACGACTTTTCCAATCCGCGGCTTGAGGATGCTCACTACGCTGAGGGTTCACACTGGGAATTCGCTACAACCGGCGTCCCGGATCAGCGTAGAGAAAATTATGAGGACTTAGATGGGCGGGCAGCCTGGTTCTATGAGGCGTTGACCAACGATATCGGCATGCACGGACAGAAAACCGGAAAAGGGCAAGTCTATATGGCTGCTTATCGGGATGCCGATGGTGACTGGCTTGACGGTGAGGTGAATTACACCCTCCATGTCCCACCCAATGTTCCTGCCGAAGCTTTCTGGTCTTTTACTGTCTACGATGTTTCGACACGCACCCTTATTCTCAACGACACCAAGCAGGCGGACCGCTCTTCGCGCATGGATCTATTGACCAACGCGGATGGCTCAGTTGACCTCTATATTGGACCAAAGAAGCCTGAAGGTAACGAAGCCAAGAACTGGATTCAAACCATGCCCGGAAAAGCCTGGTTCCCGTACTTCCGCCTCTACTCACCCAAACAAGCTTTTCTAGACAGGACCTGGATTCTGCCGGATCTCAAGAAATCCAAATAACAAGGAAAGAACAATGAGACCAGTTAAATATATTATTTCCTGCTGCGCGGCGCTGTCCCTGCTGGTCGCGGGGTGCGGCAAGACTGAACATGCCGACTCTAGTAACAGCATGGCTGAAACGACAAATGTGTCGGCTCAGGCGGCCTTTACGGTTGCCGAGCTATCACAGCGAGCGATCGAACGACGTGCGATCGAAGCGGTGATCTGGGGCATGCCGGCTGTCAACTACGACCGCATGTTCGAGGCATCGCGCGCGGCCGGCGCCGGCCCCAATCAAATCGCCTACTGGTCACGCCCACTTAGCTGGTTGAACCAGACGCTCACGCCCAACCCGAACACCATCTACCTGATGCCGTTCATTAATACGACGAGTGTCGGCCCCATGGTGATGGAGATTCCGCCGGCCGAGGGCGGGGCCATCGTCGGAACGCTCATGGATGTGTGGCAGGTACCCATCGAGGACGTGGGCATCGCGGGCGTCGACAAGGGCCAGGGTGGCAAATACCTCATCTTGCCGCCGGACTACGAGGGAAGCGTGCCAGACGGCTACATCCCCATGCCGTCGTCTACCTATCAGACGTATGGGCTGTTGCGCTCCAACATCGCCGATGACAGCGATGCGGGCATAGCCAAATCTGTAGAATACGCCCGGCAAATCAAGCTGTATCCGCTATCCCAGGCAGCTGACGCACCGCCGACAAAGTTCGTAGATGCCATCGATGAGCTGTACGACGCCACGATTCCTTATGATCTGCGCTACTTCGAGTCACTGAACCGTATTGTACAAACCGAGCCCTGGTTGGGACGGGACAAGACAATGATCGATAAACTTCGGTCAATAGGCATTGAGAAAGGCAAGCCGTTCAACCCGGATGAAGAAACAAAACGGATTCTCAACGGTTCGATGGCCGAGGCTAGAGCCTGGATCGACGCTCAGATGGTTGCCGGCTACGCAAATACGTTCAATGAGGGCACTCATTGGGCACTGCCGGTCTTTCCGGTCTTCTACCCGGAAGCGCAGAAGGGCTACACCGATCGTGACTCCTATTCCGTGGACGCGAGGGGTGTGACCTACAGCTTCATCTTCTTTGCCCCTAAGCATCTGGGCAAGGGCCAGTTCTACTTCTTCTCCATTCTTGACGAGAAAGGAAACGATCTGGAGGGCGGCGGTACCTATCGACTCAGGGTTCCGGCGAATGCTCCCGTGAGGCAATACTGGTCGGTCGTGGCCTATGATCGCGAGACGCACGCCCTGATCCGCGACATGCCGAGGTCCAGCCGTGCGTCCAATATTCCGGAAGTGGAGCAGAACCCCGACGGTTCGGTTGATATTTGGTTTGGGCCCGAGTCGCCTAAGGGAAAGGAGTCGAACTGGATTCCCACGAATAAGGATGGTCGGTTCGAATTGGTCTTCCGAGCCTACGGCCCTGAGCCACCGCTGTTCAATAAGACGTGGGTGCTGCCGGATCTCGAGAAAACTAAATAACAAGCAAAGAACAATGAGATCAATATTGATTCCTTCTGCCATCGCGTC
>JAHOYX010000030.1 GCA_019038705.1 Spirochaetales bacterium | reverse complement strand
CTCCATCACACTCGTCCCGAGTTGCAGCGTAGAATCGCGGATGAGGGCTGGGGTGCGCGCTTTCTCAGTTGCAGAAATGCAGACGGCTCATGGGGGCGGGGGGTTTATCAGCCCAAGTGGACAAGCTCCCACTACACGTTGCTTGATCTGAAGACGATCGCGATCTTCACCGACTACCCGCTGATCCGAGAGAGCATTCATCAGATTGCCCGCGACTACAAGGGACCGGACGGTGGGATCAATCCCTCCAGGACCATCAGGGAGAGTGACGTCTGTATCAACGGCATGTTTCTGAACTACGCGTGCTACTTCGGTGAGCCGCAGGAGTGCCTCAAGTCCGTGGTCGATTTCGTGCTTGATCAACAGATGCAGGACGGAGGCTTCAACTGCCGGAAGAATCGTTCCGGCGCGCGACACAGCTCGCTACATTCCACGCTCTCAATCCTGGAGGGAATCGAGGAGTATTCGCGGAATGGCTACGAGTACCGAATCCAGGACCTTGAGCAAACTGCCTCTGAATCGCGCGAGTTCATTCTCCAACACCGATTGTTCAAATCGGATCACACGGGCGAGGTGATTCACAAAGAGTTGCTCAAGCTCTCATTTCCGCCGCGTTGGAAGTACAACATCCTGCGGGCACTCGACTACTTCCGCAACGCAGACGTACCGTGGGATGAACGAATGAGGGACGCGTTGAGAGTTATCCTTGCCAAACGACGGCCTGATGGCCGCTGGCCGCTCCAGGCGGCACATCCGGGTGAAACCCATTTCCTCATGGAAGAGCCACGCAAGCCAAGCCGTTGGAACACGCTGTTGGCACTTCGTGTCCTGAGAGCATACGGCTCACCGGAGACGCTTGCGCTCCGCGTACCGCAGTGCCGTCTTCCGCATACGGATTGAGGCGGGAGTGACCTCTACCAGCTCGTCGTCGCGAATGAAGTTGATGGCCATCTCCAGGTTCATGGTCCGGTGCGGGGTGAGGACGACGTTCTCGTCTTTGTTGGCGGCCCGCATGTTCGAGAGTTTCTTGGTCTTACAGGGATTTACGTCCAGGTCATTGTTGCGGTTGTGTTCTCCAACGATCATACCCTCGTAGACCTTCTCACCGGGACCGATGAATATCTGTCCCCGCGGTTCCAGGTTGAAGAGCGCGTACGGTACCGATTGTCCTGATCGATCGGAGACAAGGGACCCGGTTTTCCGCGCCGGAAAGGCGCCTCGCCAGGCCTCGTAACCCTCCAGAAAGGCGTTCATGATTCCAGTTCCGCGGGTATCGGTAAGCAATTCATCGCGAAAGCCGATGAGGGCACGCGAAGGAACCGAGAACTCCAACCGTGTTCGGCCGCGGGCGTGATTGGTGAGGTTCACCAGCCTGCCTTTGCGGAGAGAGAGTTTTTCGGTGACGATGCCGGTGTATTCCTCAGCGCAGTCCACGAAGAGCCGTTCTATCGGCTCCAGGGTGTTTCCTTGGGCGTCCGTCCGCATGATGACGCGCGGCCGGCCCACACAGAGTTCAAAACCTTCGCGGCGCATCGTCTCAATGACGATTGCCATCTGAAACTCCCCGCGACCCTTCACGAGAAATCCGTCCTGCTCCTCCGCGTCCTCAATCTGCAATGAGACGTTGCTCATCGTTTCCTTGAGCAGGCGTTCCCGGATCCTGGTGGATTGCACGTATCGGCCTTCCTTGCCGGCGAGAGGTCCGTTGTTCCGGGCAAAGAGCATTGTCACCGTTGGTTCATCCACCGTGATTCGCCGCATGGCCTCAGGCGCGTTGCTGGTACAGACCGTGTCGCCGATATGGACCTCCTCAATCCCCGAAAGCACCACCACGTCTCCCGGCTCGGCATGGTCGGTCTCAACGATGGAAAGGCCCTGGTACACCTGAAGGCGGGTTACGCGAAGGTTGCTGGTGTCCCCGTCGGCGCCAATACGGACGAGTTGGTCTGCGGAACGCACGCTCCTGTTGTAAATCCGACCGATGGCGAGGCGCCCCAGATAGTCCGAGTACCCAAGGTCCGAAACGAGCATTTGAAAGGGCTTGTCCGCCTCGACGATCGGCCCCGGGATTTCCTCACTTATTGCGTCCAGCAGCGGTTCCAGGTCTGCCCCTTTCGGAGCCCCTTGAAACGCTCCGCCGTCGAGCGATTTTCCGGAACCGACCATAAATCCCACGCCGGCGGGATCCCGGGCCGCGATCCCCTCTCGAGCCACTGCATAGAGCAATGGAAAGTGGAACTGTTCTTCCGATGCATCCAGATCGATAAACAGATCGGATATCTCGTCCAGGACCACCGCGGGCCGGGCGTCTTTCCGATCGACCTTGTTGATAACGACGATCACCGGCAGATTTGCTTCCAGTGTCTTCCGGAGCACAAAACGGGTCTGGGGCAGGGGGCCTTCCGCCGCGTCCACGAGCAGCAAGGCGCCGTCCGCCATGGAGAGTGCGCGTTCCACCTCACCGCCGAAGTCGGCGTGTCCGGGCGTATCGATGATATTGACCTTGACGCCCTTCCAGCCGATGGCGCAGTTTTTCGCGGCTATGGTAATGCCGCGTTCCCGTTCCAGGTCCATGCGGTCCATGAGGCGGTCTTCCACGATCTGACCTTTTCGGAACAGCCCGGAACTGCGGAACATCGCATCCACCAGTGTCGTTTTGCCGTGGTCAACGTGGGCGATAATGGCCACGTTGCGGATTTTCTCGTTTCGTATGTGGGTACTCATTGGAGCGACGAATATTGGCGCGGGGAGGGCGGAAGTCAAGTACTGTCACCCAGCGTGGCGATGAAGTTGAGCTACGCACAGGAGAAGACGGGGTGTGTTCCATCGCCATCCAGGCACGAAGCATCGGTCCAGATGCGACGG
>JAHOYX010000006.1 GCA_019038705.1 Spirochaetales bacterium | reverse complement strand
ATCTACTACGGAAAGATGTTTCAGCTTCACTATGATGAGGGCGAAACAGACGGCGCGTGTTGTACCTTGCTCTTTGATGAGCTGAGTGCAGACCGGCTCTGATGCACATCAAGAAATGTACATATTTTTGAGAAACTGATACAGGAATTGAAAGCGATCTGACACTCGCCTTGGTATGATTGACGGAACATTCCAATCAGGAGGAGATCATGATTGATCGCAGGTTCAAACGGATTTTGATGGTGTTGATGGTCATTCTCGCGGTGGCGCCGCTGGCGCTGGCTGGCGCGGGGCAGGAGGAAGCCGGTGACGAGGGTCCGATTGAGCTTCCCTTTTTGATTCGAAATGCCGGCAATGACGCCAATAGTGAGTTGAAGCGGTATTTCGTGGCCGAATTCAACGAGGAATTTGCAGGGCAATACGAAATTGTTCCCGAGTGGATGCCCGGACTGGCAGAAGACATCCGGGCCAAGCTGAAGATGCTGAATACAGCAAGCGATCTACCCGTCTTCCTGGACAGCGACGACATGGGCTCCGAGCCGGCATTCGTAGATCTCCTTGTGGCCAATGACAGGCTTATGGATCTCAAGCCGTACTTCGATGCCAGCCCCGAGTGGCAACGTGTCGCAATTCCCGAGAGCGTTGAATACAACACTCTGGACGGCGGGATGTACAGCGCTCCTGCTGCAACGGCTACCTACGTGGGGCTGTTCTACAACAAGGAGCACTTTGAAGCTGCC
This sequence comes from Spirochaetales bacterium, assembly GCA_019038705.1. Lineage (GTDB taxonomy): Bacteria > Spirochaetota > Spirochaetia > DSM-27196 > SLST01 > JAHOYX01. Next base: position 2,159 of record JAHOYX010000006.1, on the reverse strand, counting down.
GGCATCGAGAGCTTCCCGACGAACTGGGACCAGTTCTGGGTAGCCTGCGACAAGCTCAGCGATGCCGGGTTCACGCCCATATCGCTGCACACGACTGAAACCGGCTGGTGCCCGATGCTCATCGCTACCTCATCACTTGCCGCGACTGCCGAAGGGCAGGCATTCATGGCCCAGCAGTATCCAACGAACTACGACATCCCGCTGTTTGTTGAAGCAATGAATAAGCTTCGCCGGCTCTTCGACTACACCACCGCCGATGCAGTCGGGGGTAACTACGCTCTTGCGGCGAATAACTTCACCAGCGGCGTCACATCGATGATCCCGAACGGGCCATGGATGATCCCGAGCTTTGGCGACCCTCAGTTTGCACCTGAAGGCTTTGAGGAGAAGATCGGTTACGCGCCTTATCCGGACGGTGTGATGAACTCCTGGCTGGGACTGAGCTACGGCGCCGCCGTCTCCATGGACCACGAACTCGACGTGCGAGAGGGAGCTGTCGAGTTCATCAAGTTCCTCTCGCGACCTGAAAGCATCCGGAGGAGCGGGGTGACACGCGGTGAGTTCTCGGCGACAGTACCTCTCACGGAAGAGGACCTTGCCGGATTGAGCCCTGCGATGCAGGAGTATGCCAAGGCCGTCTCGCAAATCCAACGCACAATGATCGTATACCAGACTCGTTGGGATCCGATTACCCAGAACGACGTGATCCCAGCCGAGCTGCCGAGATTCGTCACGGATGAGATAACCGTTGAGGAACTGGTGGAGTTGATGGCTGCTGCCGGTCGGAAATACCAGGAAGAAAGCAACTAAAGCCTGATCATACCGGGCGGAGGACCATCTGGTTCTCCGCCCCTGCCGGGAGTTCCAGGGGTGAAGACGAAGACTGTCAGGAATATCTGGCTGGTGGTGTTTGTGTTACCGGCACTTGTCGTGTTTGGCTTGCTCTATCTAGCGCCCTTGGTTACAGCGGTTGTCAGCAGCTTCTCCAAGTGGAACGGGTTCACCGCCATGGAGTTCATTGGTCTCCGGAATTACAGCTCGATATTCAAAGACCCGGATTTCCATAACGCCCTCCTTAACACGCTGAAGTGGGCGATGTGGGCTACGTTCGTACACGTGCCGTTTGGCGTACTGGTGGCATTGATCCTTGCCCGCAGGCCAAAGGGCTGGCGTTTCGTCCGGGCGAGTTTCATGGTTCCAAATATCATATCTCGCGCGGCTCTCGCGATACTATTCATCTTTGTCTTCAAGCCCCAGGTTGGTATTCTCAATTCGCTGATTCGAGCCGTCGGGTTCCAGGACTTCTCCATCAACTGGCTGTACGATTCGCGCACGGCCTTCTTGAGCATCACCAGCATTTGGCTCTGGTATGCCGCGGTCATCACCCTCATCACTATGGCGGAGCTAACGGCCATTTCTCCGTCCATTTATGACTCTGCGAGAATCGACGGCGCGACAAGATTCCAGATCGACTGGCATATCAATCTTCCGCTACTGAAGAGGATTATCGGTACCGGTGTCATCATCGCGGTTACCTCGGTGTTCAAGATGTTCGATGTGATCTACATGACCACGAATGGGGGACCCGGAAACAAGACGGTGAATATCGCGGTAATGATGCTGCGCAGCATTGTGCACACGAGCCGACACGGCTATGCCAACGCAATGGGAATCATCCTGTTTCTCATGGGAATGGGTGTGATGCTCATTTCCACAAGAGTCTTCCGAATGGGACAGAGCAGCGATACATGAGGGGCCGTACGTGATGACATTGCAGCAAGATCGATCCATAGGTAACTCCATCCAGTTTGTTCTTCGCTACGGGGTCATGCTGTTTATCGTTGTCATCTGCATCTTCCCGCTAATCTGGGTGTTGCTTTCGTCTTTCAAGACCAATATGGAGATCATGTCTTCCGCATTCTCGATTCCAAGAACGCCGTCGTTCATCGGTTACCGGATTGCGATGGAGACAGCGGCCCTGCACCAGCGTTTCTTCACCTCCCTCATTGTTGCCTCCAGCGCCACGATTGCTTCGCTATGCATCTACGGAATGGCCGGCTATGCGTTGTCGCGTTTCACATTTCGCCTCAGGGGCGCGATTTTCGCGCTTCTCATCTCGTCTATACTCATACCTACGAATGCCATGATTCAGCCTGTAT
>JAHOYX010000227.1 GCA_019038705.1 Spirochaetales bacterium | reverse complement strand
TGCCCGCACAAGGCCAGGGCTTTGAGCTCTATGCCATTGCCGGCGCAGTCATCGGTGGCACGTCGCTCTCGGGCGGCATCGGGTCGGTGTTCGGGACTCTCATAGGTGTCTACATCATGAGTGTTCTCCGGACCGGGCTTCCATCGATGGACCTGCAGGCACACTATCAGACCTTCTTCACCGGCGTCGTGGTAATTGGCGCCGTGCTCCTTGATATCTACCGCAACAAGCGCGCATCCGAGGTGAAGATCCTGACGTCTGCGGATCTCTACAAGGAATCGATGGGCGAGAAGATCGATGCGCTGAAACAGGCTCTTGCCGTCGAGAAGCGTGCGAATAGCAGGGAACGCGTGGCTGCGTTGAGTTCGGAAATCGGCGCGGCGAGGGCGGAGCTGAAGGAGAAGTTCGCCACGATGAGAGCGGAAGAGAAAGCGGAATTGGCACGAATTCATGCTGAGGAACGGGCGGCTGAGCGCGAGTTCCATCAGATTCTGAAACGGGAGCACGAGGAAGCTCCCATGGAGTAGTGGGAATACTCCGGGGCAGTGGGTCCTGGGTAGAAAAATCTATAGGGGGTATCTGAATGAAGGTATCGCGAAAACTAGGTATCGTCCTGCTTGCGATCGTGATGATCGCATCGTTCGCAGTGTCCGCGTTCGCGCGAGGCGGTAGCGAAGAGGAAACGCCGTATATCGCGGTTGTTTCAAAGGGTGAGCAGCACGACTTCTGGCAGCAGGTGAAGCTCGGTGCAAACGCCGCGGCAGCTGAGTACGGCGTGGACATCACGTTTGAGGGCCCGCCCTCCGAGAGCGACGTGCAGATCCAGGTTGAAATGCTCAACAGCGCCATGGCGAAGAATCCTGTCGCTATTGCACTTGCCGCACTCAACACCGAGTCGGTCATTGACCAGTTGGAAGAGACCAAACGCCTTGGCATTCCGGTCATCGGTTTCGACTCAGGCGTGCCGAACGCACCGTCGGGGTCAATCTACGCCAATGCATCAACCGACAACTACGCCGCCGCAGGCGTTGCCGCCGAGAAGATGTTTGAAGTCATCAAGGGTGACATTGAGGCAGCAACTTCTGCCAACCCCGTTGCGATCGTGGTCATGAACCAGGACGCCGCAGGTGAGTCACTCCTGAGTCGTGGTTTCGGATTCCGGGACACGATGATTGACCTGATTGTCTCCGGCACCAGCAAGACTGCTGCCGATATCGCAGTTCAGGGCAACTCCGCGTACATCGCGGCAGGCAGCCCGACCGGCGGTGACGAGGTGATCATCTACATGGTGGTTCCGGCCTCCGCATCGGCGCAGGATACGTCCTCAGCGGCGAGCGCAGTGCTGAACAGAGTTGCCGATGACAGCGTCCTCGGAATCTTCTGCTCCAACGAGGCAACCGTTAAGGGCCTCCTCGCAGCAACCAATGATGGCGCAGATTTGCCGATCATGTATCCCGGAATGGTCGTCATCGGTTACGACGCCGGTGAAGGTCAGAAGAACGCCGTCCGAGAGCAGTTCTTCCTTGGCTCCATCACGCAGGACCCGTACTCGATTGGCTACATGGCTGTTGAGCTTGCGTACAATGCGTACATGGGCAATCCGGTCTCGGACGTCGACACCGGCGCCAAGTTCTACAACTACCAGAACATGGACGATGCTGACATCGAGGGTCTGCTCTACGATTGATGCAGCAGACTGAATCGGACGAGAGTTCGAGTGGGCCCGCCGGTCATCCGGCGGGCCTCTTTTGTTTGGCTCGAGGAGCGGGGCGCCTGACCCACGCGCGCGCAGTCGTACGGCAACATTCCTCGCATCCACCGCCACAGCCTCATCCTTGACAGCTTAGTCTTCGGTCAAATCCTGACTGGTCACCTGACCAGCAAGTACATCCACGGCCTCCAGATCGATGCTCTCACCGCTGCCGGCGATGTAGCTGCCATCGACAGGAGCGTACTGCGCGATGACCAGATCGTAGCGGCCTTCCCGCAGGAACGCCAGCGCGTAATCCAGAAAGGTGTCAGAATCCGTGTCCTCCACCCTGGAGCTTGTGACCGCATTCGGGAATCGCGAATCGTCATCCGCCACCGGATCATCGTCTTCGGTCGCGCTGAACGCGCCGTCCTCGTACGCGTAGACCACAAGATCATTAACGGTGTTGTTGGTCACATCCCCTGAGATCGTGCCTATCTGATCGTTGACCACGAGTCGAATGACGGGTTTCAGGATATACGTGCCTGTCGCACCAAGCTCCACCACCGCCCGGCGAAGGTCGAAGTCGGCAGTGATCTCTACGGTTCCATTGACAGGCACGGTGAACGGTTCGCCCGCTGTGGCCTTGTAGCCGGTCTGCGCGCCGCTTGGCACAAAGAGCGGATCATCGACGCCCTCGTCATAGACGAGGTTTTCGTCGCGATTGATCCAGGTTCCGGTGTTGTTCGGAACCGGCAAGCCCTCGTCCTCGGCCGCCACCAGGAATCGAATCTGCTCGTACGTTCCGGCCGGCAGACTCAACGATCCAAGCAGCGCCGATTCGCCTCCAGTCAGTTCGAGCAGGTTGTGGGCCTGCGGGTCGCCAAATCCGACCATCGACTCCCACTGCCCGTCGCGATTGTACTCCACGCCCTCGAACGTGACGTAGACGCCGGTGACCGAATCTTCATCGATGATCGGTGCATCGGTTACCGAGAGCTCAATCGTCCCATTGTCGCCCCAGGCACAACCGCTGAGCACCAGAATGACCGCGAGTCCGGCCAACGACAACATCGTTAGAAAGGTACGCATTTGCTGCCTCCCGTAAGTGATTTCACCCTCCATATACATATGAATCGCAGCGGGGTTTCAGTTCGGTTTCCCGCTCCGGGTCGACTGTGATCCGGCATGACCGGGCCGTCACCGGCAAGCAAGGTC
>JAHOYX010000031.1 GCA_019038705.1 Spirochaetales bacterium | reverse complement strand
GCCTTGGACGAACCTACAGCAGGGGTGGACACACGCTCCAGGAGGAGGCCGAAATCGACGGCCTGTTCGTCGGGATGCAACAGGTCGCGCTGATGTTCCTCTCGCCTATTACCGCAGAATTCGGTTGGATTTCGTCTATGCTGCGGCCTTTTCGACTGCGTTGACGAGTTTTTCCGGGAAGTCGGGCATGGCGATAAGTGGCTTGAGTTCGGCCGGGATTCTCTCAGGTGAGTCCTGAGCTTTGCGGAACTCCTTGCGCAATGTGTCGATCTCGATTTCAGCGAAGACTTCTTCGATGGATGTTTTTCCGTTGAGCAGGATTGTCGTGTAATGGGAATTCTCCAGATTTCGCACTAGCGGGGTTTCGGCGAGCATCGTCCGAAGCATGCGACTTGAGGATGCGTTTCCGGTCCTACGGCGGTTGGCACGCTTGAGGCTGCGAAAGAACTGTTCGAGGATGTTGTTAGTGCGCTGAGGCTGGATCAAGACGGGGCCAGAGGGAGTCTGAACGATAATGGGATCGGCAAAGAGTTTCTCCCAGTACCTATCGATCTGTTCGATCATCTTGCGAACACCACTGTTTTTCGGGTAGTCCTTTCGGCGGGTCAGCCAGACACGGAACTTCTTCACACGCCCTTCAATAGTGCGGATGTTACCCTTCTTCCCCTCGTCATTGAGCCCGTGGCGACCGGACTGCGGAGCTATGCGCATGGCTTTGCGTAGCTTCTCAAAAACGACGATTTTCTCTTCAAGTGCATCGACCGCCTTCCACAGTGCCCAGTCCTTCATGAGCGGCTGCAAGGCCGTATGGATCTTGAAGTAGGGATCGTTATCCCTCCACTCACCACTCAGATGGATGATCTTGATTCTCTCGATATCGGCATTCAGCTGACGAAGTCGCTTCGCAAAAACCAGATACGTTCGATCAAACGGGAAGCCGTAGCCATGACCCTCGGTTTTTCCGCGCAGAGCCCACTGGATCAATGTGTAAGCGTTGACTACGGGAAGGAGTTCAAAGGCATCGGTGGGCATGCCGGCACCCTTGATGCCGGCTTCGAGCGCCTCGATCGACTGGGGTTTTTCATCCATAGCGGTTTTGAGTCGTTTGGCCCGGTAGTGCAGCTTTCCACTGATACCATGGTGACGGAGCCGCTTGCGGATCGTGTCGTATTCCACACCCAGAAAGTCTTTGCCGATGTCGCGCAGGAAATGGAAATGGCAGATGAAGTCCGGTGCATCGGGAAAGACTTCTGCTACGGCCTTGAGAATCCCGCTGCCCATGTCGTGGACCAGAGCCAAGGGAGCACCGAAGGCCTTCTTGATGCGTTCGAGAAAAGGTACAATGTGCTTCTCGTCCTCGGCCGGCAATTTGACATTGCCAAGTACGATTTCCGAGAGTGAGTCGATGGAACTCATCAATAGCGGATCGCGACCTTCACAGGTGGCGTCCAGGTGGCATATATACCCGCCGCGGCTCTGCATGTCGGCAGTGATCTCGGGAGCACGCTGCTGGTGGGCAATGGCCAGGTATACGATGAATTTCATTCCCAACATCGAGACCGTCCGCGGACTGATCTGAATGCCTTTCTGCGCCAGTTCAGCCACCACTTCCTCTTCGTTTCGATACCGCAGAAACAGTGCCTGACCCGCATAGGTGATCACATCGTAGCCGAAGTTGGCACCGGGGGGTACCAGGTCACACAGTTCATCCGATCGGTACGTGTGCGTGCAGGACTCGCAGATCAGGAACACTTCCTTCGCACGGAATTGGCCCACATGCAGCGTACTGACCATCCGCATCGCCGTCTTGAGGACCTTGAGCTTGCTTCCACAGCCGCGACAGTGCGTAATCGAGGGCCGGAACTCCACCTCCGGCGGCTTGGTGAACAGCTGGGGCGTGCTTATCGCGTTTAGTAGGCTGTTCTGATAATCAGACAGGCAGCGTATCAGGGCGAATGTGGCGTTTTTTTTACTGTCAGGTCGTGGCGGAGCATAAAGTTTTCAATGGTCTCGGGATCGACAAAAACCTTCTGCCTCTTCAGTCGCCGGCTCAGTTCGTCATCGCTGAGAGCCGGGTGCTTGATTTTCTCAACGAGCATGGCGACGGCTTCGGAATCCGTAGGCAACCTGCCGACCCCTCGCATCCGGCTTCGTTGTTCTCTCTGCTCCCGGTAACGCCCTGGCTCAGAGCATAGATAAACGTAGCGGCCCTGATGCTTTTGCCGCTTCAACGCCGAATGATTACGCAGGGACCACAGAAAAGAACTCGGCCTGACACCCAGCAGTTCACCTGCCTCTGCTGCAGTCAGTCCGGCCAGTGAGTTGCGCACCAATTGAACGAAGGTATCGGGCAGACTGCCGAACCTGGAAAAGAAAACACCCTGATAACGCCACAGTCCATGGACATCGAACTTCGCGATATCCGGCAGTGTGTAGTAACTGCCGTTTCGGTTATAGCTGCTAATAGCCTCCCAATCGGCAAGACGCCTCTGAACGGTTCGCCGTGAGCAGCACAACTGTACTGCTAGTTCAGCCAGCGTCACGATCTTCTTGATGCGTAGAAATCCGCGTCCCTTGTCCTGAGTCAGATGTTTCCGTGCCATGGGTGCCTCCTTCTCGTGGCGCAATATAGTCCACCCTCACTCTTTACAGACTATACTACGCCATTCTAGGCCGCTTGGCAACAGAAATCCCTAAGAAAAACGCTGAAATCGCCGGTTGGATGCGCCTTGAAGGATGCAAATGGCAAAAACTATACTACGCCAACGTTCAAAACATTCTTTGTAAACGACTTACCAGTATGTAGTTACAGAACACCCAACCGAATTTTGCGGTAATAGCGATCACGCCCGGATCCTTTGGGGTGAGAAAATGTGCGAAGGCTGAGAAGTAAAACACTTGCTCGACCTGGGCTGCACCACCGATGGCACTCATATAAGA
>JAHOYX010000172.1 GCA_019038705.1 Spirochaetales bacterium | reverse complement strand
GTCCCGGGTACTCGAGGCTTGACCTGCTCCAGCACCGAAGTCATGCCTCTGGAAAACGAGACACGAAGCCCGTAATCATCCTCCGTCCCCAGGCCACCCCCCTTGGCGCCCCCGCCGGGAATAGGGAATTTCCCTATGGACTTCTGACAGAACTCAAATTAAGATGAAATTTCAATTTGCTCTTGTCAGCGCCGGTGTGACCGGTTGATAACTTCGTCCGTATCGAGAATCCATCAGGAACATGCGATGACCGAGAGAAGCGAATCCCCCAGACAGCACTCGACAGCGCGCAGGATCACCTGGGGCGCCTTGTGTTTCCTTGCCGGGGCCGTTCTGGACTGTGCCGCCTGTGCGCTGAACCATCGGCTCTTTGATTTGCCGGTCACCCCGCAAAGCCTCGTGGTTCCCTTTCTTGTCGGTGGCGGCGCCGGCCTCGCAATTGGCTTGCTCTTTCTTGTGCTGAGACAGAGACTTCGGAAGCTGGAGGTTGAATCCACCCGGCTGAGACGGGCCGAGGAGTCGCTACGCGAGTACGCACAGATGGTGGAAGCGACAACCGACTTCATGTCATTCGTCGATTCCGACCTGATCTACCGGGCGGTGAACCAGAGTTACCTCGCGGCGTACGACAAGACGCGCGAAGAGATCGTCGGCCATTCAGTCGCCGAGATCATGGATGATGACGTCTTCGAGAGTTCGGTGAAGGCAAATCTCAATCGGTGTCTGGCCGGAGAGACCGTCAACTATCAGGCCAGGTTCGATTTCGCGGGATCAGGCCGACGCTGCTTCGACATCGCGTACCATCCGTACCGGGAACCCAGCGGTTCCGTCTCCGGCGTTGTCGTCAGCGCGCGCGATATTACGTCCCTCCGCCGGACGCAGCAAGCACTGGCCGAGAAGACGACGCTGCTCGACAATATCCTGAGCAGCGCAAGCGACGTGGCCATCGTCACTACCGACCTGGAGTTCCGCATCACCTTCTTCAACCCGATGGCGGAGAGACTGTTCGGCTCCACGTCGGCGGAGGTCGTCGGCAAGACCGCCATGGAGCTGCACCCGCCGGGCCAACTCAAGCCCGGCCAGTTCGAGCGTGCAATCGAGAACGTCCGCGACCAGGGTGAATACCGCTATTCGCTCACGCAGGAGACCGGGGATGGCCAACGCCATATCGAGTCGCGAATCGAGGGCATCCGCAATCCTGACGGCGAGCTGGTCGGCTACTCCCTCTTCAGTCGCGACATCACCGAGCGTAAGCGGGCCGAGGAGGCGATCAGACTGCGCGAGCGATACCTGGCCGCCCTGAACGATGTCGCAGAGACGTTCCTGGCTCCGTCCGACGCGGTTCCGTTTCAGGAGTTCGTTGATAGAATCGGCCCGGCTTCGAGAGCCGGCAGGGTATACGTGTTCATGAACCATCGCAGGCCCGACGGCGGCCTGACGATGAGCGCGGTAGCCGAGTGGTGCGCCGAGGGGATCACACCGGAGATCGGCAACCCGCTTCTCCAGGACATGTCGGTTGACGAATGGTTGCCCCGCTGGAGGGAGAATCTGCATCGCCACGAGCTCGTCACCGGCCGCGTGGCGATCTTCCCGGACAAACAACGCGGTATCCTCGATTCGCTCGGCGTCCTGACGATCATGCACATTCCCATCAACATAGACACCGACTTTGTCGGCTTCGTTGGCTTCGCCGATTGCGTTTCCGAGCGTGAGTGGGAGGTGACAGAACAGATCTTCCTGCGCACGGCGGTAAGCGACCTGGCTCAGGCAATCAGACGGGCGCGTTCGCAGGAGCAGGTTCGGCGCTATGCCGACCAGTTGGAGGATCTTGTGGACACTCGCACGACCGAGATCCGCTTGCTGGAGCGTCAGCGCAGCGAGATGGAAAAACTGGCGGCCACCGGGCGGATGGCGGCAGGCATCGCGCACGAGATCAACAACCCGTTGGCAGGCATCAAGAACGCCTTCGAGCTGGTCAAGTTTGGCGTTCCCGAGGACCACAAGCATTACGACTTCGTCGGCATGATCGAGAAGGAGATTGACCGGATTGCCCTCATCGTGTCGCAGATGGGGCTACTCTATCAACCGGCGGCCGGTATGCGCAGGCACAGGTCGCTGCGGCCGGTCCTGGAGGACATCTCCCGGATGTTCGAGGCCCGTATCCGGCACCGCAAGCTGACCCTTTCGGTAGACATCCAGGACGACCTGCCCGATGTCCGGATTGTCGACAATCATCTGCGCCAGGTGGTCTACAATGTCCTGGTCAACGCGACTCAGGCCGCGCCGGTCGGGAGCGAGGTCTCCGTGTCCTGCAAAGAGGTTCGCGAAACGATCCAAATCGAGATCACAGACCGCGGAGACGGGATCGCGGAGGATATTCTGCCGCGGATCTTCGAGCCGTTCTTCACGACCAAGATCGAAGAAGACGAAGGCGGGATGGGGCTCGGGCTGGCCGTTTCCGACAGCATGACGAGGGCGATGGGCGGGAAGCTGATGGTGCGGACGGCTGTGGGCGAGGGCACAACGTTCATCATTGAGTTTCCCATTGACGGCGTGAATGCGCCAATACAACAAGAAGGTGACAATCATGACTGAGCACGAAAACAACGGCGCGAGCTTCCCTGTTTCGGAGGAACCCATTCGGGTGTTGATGGCCGACGACGAGGAAACCCTCCTGCGCGCAACTGTCGAGCTGATGAGGAAAGAGGGAATAGTCTGCGAACATGTATCGGATGGCGACACGGCCATCGAGACGGCCCGACGCGCGAAGGCCGAAGGCCGCGAGTTTGATGTCCTGGTTGCCGACTACAAGATGCCCGGGCTGGACGGTATCCAGGTGCTCGACGCGGTGCACAGCGAGTGCCCAGACACGCGGGTGATCATTCTCACGGGCTACCCGTCGGTCAGTTCTGCCATCCGGGCGCTCAAGGGCCGGGCAATCGATTACCTGACCAAGCCCTTCGATGTCC
>JAHOYX010000216.1 GCA_019038705.1 Spirochaetales bacterium | reverse complement strand
CTTTATGGACGCTGGGGAGGTGAAGAGTTCATTGGGATTATTCGTAACATAAATAGCAAAGACCTCGAATTGCTGGGGAGCAGGCTTGGCTCGTTGGTGGAAAACTCATACATAATTCACGAAGACGAGAAGCTCTCTGTCACAGTCTCAACTGGAGCTACACTGGTCAGCGAAAATGACACCATTCAGAGCCTCATAAAGAGAGCTGATACTCTGTTGTACGAAAGCAAAGCAGCAGGGAGAAACTGTTTGACCATGGGTTGATTATTCTCGCCGGACAATTGCAGCAGTGCGTCCGAGCAGCTGCCTGCCGGCCTTGGCCATTGCCCGCTCCGTCAGTACCTTACCCGGACAGGAACTGACCCATGAGCGAGAGCCGGAAAAGCCCGTTACACAAAGAGATACACAGACGACGCACCTTTGGCATCATCAGCCATCCCGACGCCGGAAAGACCACACTCACTGAGAAACTGCTCCTCTTTGGCGGCAGCATCCGGACCGCCGGGGCGGTGAAATCCAACAAGGTCACCAAGTCGGTGACTTCCGACTTCATGGACATAGAGAGACAGCGCGGGATTTCGGTGGCCACCTCGGTGATGTCCTTTGAATATCAGGGGCAGCTGATCAATATCCTTGACACCCCGGGTCACAAGGACTTCGCCGAGGACACCTATCGCACTCTGACCGCCGTGGACAGCGTGATCCTTGTCATCGATTCGGTGAAGGGTGTGGAGGAGCAGACCGAGCGGCTGATGCAGGTCTGCCGGATGCGGAACATCCCGGTCATCATCTTCGTCAACAAACTTGACCGTGAAGGGCGCAATCCCTTTGAGCTGATGGACGAGCTGGAGGACAAGCTGGCCATTGGTGTTCGGCCGCTGACATGGCCCATCAACATGGGGCAACAGTTCAGGGGTGTGTACAACCTCCATGAACGCAACATCTACCTCTTCCAGCCCGGCAAGAACGTGGTTGAGAATGATCGACTTCTGATTGACGATCTTGATGACCCGCGACTCGACAAAGAGCTCCCTTCTGATGCCGCGCAGCTTCGCGAAGATGTGGCTCTCATCGAGGGGATCTACGACAAACTCAATGTCGATGAATACCGAGCCGGTAATCTGGCCCCCGTTTTCTTCGGGAGTGCCCTCAACAACTTCGGTGTGCGCGAGCTCCTGGAGACCTTCGTCACCATCGCGCCGCCGCCGGCGCCGCGCGAGACGGATTCGCGGTCTGTTGAGCCTCACGAAGACAAGTTCTCAGGCTTTGTGTTCAAGATTCACGCCAATCTGGATCCCCGGCACCGTGACCGAATTGCATTCCTGCGGGTCTGTTCGGGTATGTTTCAGAAGGACAAGTTCTTTCGACACGTGCGGAACGGAAAGGAGATCCGGTTCTCCAGACCATACAACTTCATGGCCGAGAGCAAGCGTATTGTGGAGTATGCGTTTCCCGGCGATGTGGTCGGGCTCTTTGACAAGGGCGACCTGAAGATTGGCGATACCCTGACCGAGGGCGAGGAGTTCATGTTCCAGGGCATCCCCAGCTTTGCGCCGGAGATGTTCAAGGAACTGGTCTCCACCGATCCAATGAAGTCAAAGCAGCTCGACAAAGGGATTCGGCAGCTTGCCGAAGAAGGTCTGGCCCAGCTGTTTATCCAGGAACAGGGCCGACGCAAGATCATCGGCACTGTTGGTGAACTCCAGTTCGAAGTCATTCAGTATCGATTGACCCACGAGTACCACGCACTGTGCCGGTTCCAGCCTCTTGCCTACAGCAAGGCGTGCTGGATCACCTCCGACGACCCGCAGGCCATCAAGGCGTTCACCCGGTATCGAGATCGCCAGATCGCCTATGACAAGGACGAGAATCCGGTCTACCTGGCCGAGAGCAAATGGATGCTCCAGTCGATGATCAAGGACAATCCCGAAATCCAATTCCACTTCACGTCGGCGTTCAAGACCGAGAACCGGATTGGCGACTCGGTGGCATAGAACTCACCGCGGCGGCGGCATGCCGTTCGCCCGCAGTCCGGGGATCAGTAGAAGCCCTCTTCGCGCCACACGTTCAGCATGAGTTCATATCGATCCAAACCCATGCCGGTGTAGATGCAGTTGCTGGTGCCAAAGACGTATCCGTTGCCAGGCATTCCCTGGCGGAGCGCACGGCGAACCTCCGCGACAACGTCGTCATCACTGCCTGTTTGGAGTAACCCGCAGTTCACATTACCGATGAGGCACACCCTGTCACCGACACATTCCTTCACCTCGGCAAGGTCAACCCCGGCTTGAGGGTCCAGACTGTGCAGGGCGTGGGGGTTGGTAGAAACGAGGGAGTCCAGAATCGGCATGATGTTGCCGTCGGTGTGTTTGATGACGTAGAAGCCCAACTCCCGGTATCCGGCGACGAGTTGGGTGAGATACGGGGTGATGAATTCGTCGAACATTGCAGGGGAGAGAAACGGGTTGTCGTTGAAACAGTAGTCCGCGCACAGGCAGAAGCCGTCGAGGGTTCCCCACTTCCTGATTCGGCGTCCTCTTTCGAGAGCCTCATCGACCCGCCGCTGCGCCGTGTCCTTCATCTTCTCCGGCTCATCTGCGATCGTCGCGACGAACCCCATCATGTCCTCGCCGCTCGGCAACGAGTAGGTTGCATCGCCATGCAGCGTCACGAGGTAGTCCATGCCGGAAAGCTCTCGGACGTGGTCGATGGATTTCCTCGTATCCTCATCCGTCCACCCGCGAGGCGAGTGATACAGCATCCCTGCCTGCCTGAACCTGCGTGCCACCGCCACATGGAGGTCCGCAACGTCGCGCCTGTGCAGATCGCGCTCCTGCACAGACATCTGGTCCCACTGCCGATAGTGCCGTTGCGACGGATGGACGCGACCGAACGCTTCCATCGTCAGGAAGAACTCCAACTCAAAGTGGGGCACGTGGCCCGTGATTGGCCTGCGTTCCAGGGCCGCGGTGAACGACTCTCTGCCTGTCATATTCCTCGCCTCGTTTTGGCCAGTCTACCGGAATTCGACCCATCGGTCTGCCGCGATGGCAC
>JAHOYX010000204.1 GCA_019038705.1 Spirochaetales bacterium | reverse complement strand
GAGTTCGTCCGTGTTGCAGGAGTCGTTCCAGTAATCGGTTGGTGTCGTCTCCGACATCTCATGTAGATGACTCTTGTAGTTAGCCATAGTTACTCCTCGGGTGGTGATTCTCTAACCCAGTCCCAACAGGGATTGGGTGCGTTCAAAGTGCTTGTTGTGGCGATCAACCGCGCCGGCCCGAGGGCTGCTGGTGAGTGCGGCCAGTATCTCTCCGTGATCCTCCGCGACCGCAGCCAGATCGGTGATCCGTGTGTAGGAGGCCTCGATCTCTCTGTGCATGAAGGCCTGCAGGGTGTGGTAGATAGCTATGAATAGTCGATTGCCGCCCGCCTCAATGATCGTCTCGTGAAATCGATAGTCCAGATCGACGAGCGCCGCGCTGTCCCGCACAGAAGCCGCATGACGCATGTCCTGCACAACCTCGTTGAGCCGGTCGAGCACCCGCCGGCTCTCGGCATCGCCGCGCTCAACGTCTCCGGCAAGTCTATTGAAGCAAATCGATTCAATGGCCTGGCGGAGATCGAACACGTCCTTCAGATCGTCGTCTCCAAGGAGGAGGGCCCACGTGATCGCCTCAACGGAGATGTTCGCCCGATCCTGGACAAAGGTGCCCTTCGCGGCCTTCGACTGGACCACGCCAAGATGCTGAAATACCTTCATTGCCTCGCGAATGGAGGATCGACCTACCCCAAACTGTCGCGCGAGTTCCTGCTCGGTTGGGAGACGTTGTCCCGGGCCGAACTCTCCCGATGCAATCAGGTTCTTCACCCGTGACATGACCTGTGCCACCACGGTCTGCCGGGAGATTGTCTGTTCTTGTTTCTCCTGCATCGGGCTTGCCAAACCTATTGTATGATATTATGATAATACGACATTATTCGATGGATGGCAATTGCCCGAGGGAGTCGCACTGTGGGTCTGGTACAGGAGATGATCGCGCGAGCTCGCGTCGCGCAGAAGCAAGTCGAGTTTTGCACTCAGGAGCAGATTGACGAACTCGTGGCCGCCGCCGGGTGGGAAGTGTACAAGATGGAGAGCGCCGTCGCATGCGCTAAGCTTGCCCACCAGGAAACCGGCATGGGTGTGTACGAAGACAAGCTTCTGAAGCATCAGAAGAAGATCCTTGGCACGCTTCGCGATCTTGAAGGCGTCAAATCCGCCGGCGTGATTGAGGAGATACCCGAGAAGGGACTCATCAAGGTGGCAAAGCCGGTCGGAGTAGTTGGTGCACTCATCCCCGTCACGAACCCCACGTCTTCGGTCGGCTGCAACGGGCTTGCGATACTGAAGAACCGAAACGCGATGATCTTTGCCCCGCATCCAAAGGCCAAGGGCTGTTCCGGACTCGCGGCCAGGTTCATGCGTGACGGCATCAAGAAGATCGGCGGTCCGGTCGATCTGATCCAGTGGATCGAGGAACCCTCTGTGGCACTCACGCAGGAGTTGATGAGCGCGGTGGATCTGGTCGTAGCGACCGGCGGGGCCGGGATGGTGAAGGCGGCATACTCAAGCGGCACCCCGGCCTACGGAGTGGGAGCGGGCAACGCCACCGTCGTGGTGGACGAGACAGCCGACATTGCCGATGCGGCGGACAAGATCTTCAAGGGGAAGACCTTTGATCATGCAACGAGTTGTTCCAGTGAGAACTCCATCGTTGTCCAGGCCGGCGTGTACGATCAGCTTCTGACGGAGTTGAAGGCAAAGGGCGGGTATCTCTGTTCAGCCGGTGAGAAGACTAAACTCGGGGCAACGATGTGGCCGGACGGACATGCGCTGAACCGGAAGATTGTTGCGCAGTCGGCCCTGAGCATCGCCGAGCTTGCGGGGATTGCTGTCCCACCCGACACTCGATTTCTGATGGTCGAGGCCGAGGCAGTCGGGCCCGATGAGCCGTTTGCCGGTGAGAAACTCTCCCTGGTTCTCACTGTCTGGAAGTACGATGAATTCTCAGAGGCAGTGCAGTATGTCCGGGACATCACCGGGTTCTCGGGTTACGGTCACTCGTGCGGCATTCACTCGACAGACGACGAGCACATCCGTGAACTGGCAGTCGGTGCGCCGGTCAGCCGGATGATCGTGAGGCAGCCGCAGAGCTACGCCAACAGCGGTAACTACGACAACGGCATGCCGTTCTCGCTAACCCTCGGGTGTGGAACATGGGGCGGCAACGTTGCCAGCGAGAACATCACCGACAAGCACTTCCGCAATGTTACCTGGGTCTCAAAGCCCATTGCTCCCGTGGTGCCGACTGAAGAGGGGATCTTCAAGCAGCACTGGGAGAATCACGGACGGTAGAGTCGCGGTCCGGATATCTGATATAGTGCTGTATTGTCGGAGTGGAGCCGGCTCATTCGTGAGGCAGCTTCGCCACTGAATTTGCGTACGAACCACATACGTCTCCGAGCTTTGTCTCCTACGGCCATCGGTCACGGGTCAAAGCCGATGGGTTCAGCTGGAAACGGCGGAGCCTCCCGTGTTTGGAAAGGAGAACATGAACATCTCGCGTGTTGCCGCGGTCGCGGCAATCTTTCTGTTGATCTCGGTCTCCGCACACGCTCTTGATCTCGCGGTGAACGGTGAACCCACAGGGATTCCTGCTGCCTCACTCTTCGATCTGCGTCGCGACCATTTCATCGAGACCCCCGATGGCAGACCGCGGATCGTATCAGGCACTTCGCTCGGAGACATCCTGCCGCTCTTTTACGACATCCACAGAGTGGAGATCGACACAGTCGAATCCACCGCTTTCCTGACTGGTGATCATCTTGCCGGCCGTCTGTTCGATGCCGTTGCGTGGTCTGAAGGCGGTGGCTGGTCGCTCTTTCTTGATGGCCAGACCTATGAGGGCGTTCAATCGATCTCTCTCTGGGGGGCTCCTCTTGAGAGCAGGGAACTGGAGGTCTGGCTCAGCTGGGAGGGTACCGACCTCATCGGCGCCGAGATCCAACGATTCGCAGAGTTACACGGACTTGGTATTGCTATCTCGGAGATTCCGAACAGCAGGAGTAAGCTGATTGCGGTGAGCAGGGCGGGCGGAATCCCTGCGGATCTGGTGATGATTCAGTCCGATTACCTTGCGGATC
>JAHOYX010000027.1 GCA_019038705.1 Spirochaetales bacterium | reverse complement strand
CAGAGGTGTTTCCCTATTCATTCCGCGATCTTACTCCTATTGCCTCAGTCATTGCCGATTTCGCTGCCTTTGTTGTACGCGCGGAGTCACCAATAGAGAAATGGGAGGAGGTGGTTGAGTCCGTCGTCGATGATCCTGAATCCATACGGATTGCCGGCGGTTCCGTGCGTGGCGACCTGGATCACATTGCGGTAGCCATGGCACTCAAAGCGGCAGGTGCTAATGCCACTGAATTGCTCTATATCCCGTATGATGCGGGCGGCGATGCGATGGCGGGTCTGCTGTCCGGTGAAACTGAGATTCTTTCTACCGGGCTGGGAGAAGTGCTGGGAATGGCCAAGTCCGGGCAGGTAAGGATTCTTGCCATTACCGCTGAGGAACGGATGCAGGATATTCCTGATGTTCCCACACTGGTTGAACTCGGCTATGACGTGACATTTGCCAACTGGCGCGGTTTTTTCGGGGCGCCTGGTCTGCCCGACGCGACAGCCACAGCCTATGCTGAACTGCTCGAAGAGATGTACGACACCCCCGAGTGGGAAACGGTTCGCTCACGGAATGGCTGGTCCAACCTCTACAAGGCAGGTCCGGATTTCTACAGTTTCCTTGAGGAGCAGGAAGAAGTGATTGGCGAGCTGATGCGCGAGCTGGGATTCCTCGAGTAGCCCATTCTGGAAGAAGTATCAGCAGAACACGGATATCAGGGAGCATGCCACAGGGGCAGTCCCTGATATCTCTATGCCCTTGGGCAGAACCCTGAAGACGACGTGGTTCTTTTTGCGGACAGGGGGTCTTCGAACAACCTCTGAGAGATGTTTGGCACGGCAAATGATAAGACTTCGGTGGGGGTACTCTCGATTGATTCCGAGATCATGCAGCAATTCAGATGAGTAGGGACAAAGTCGGGGCGCTCTTTTTTCTCCTGTTGTCGCTTGCCTACGGTTTGATGACCTTCACCATTCCGCTCAACGTGATGGCTCGGACGGCAGTCTTCACCGCACGAACGGTTCCTTTCGCGCTCGCTGTTGGTGGTATCATCATTTCCCTGTTGATCCTGATCCTTCCGTCCCGAGATCCTGACGGAAGCAAGTCTGTAATAGAAGTATTCCGCGGTTTCAAGTGGAAGCAGGCAGCGTTACTCCTGGCGCTGATAATCGCCTACAGTCTTGTCCTCAAGTTTGCAGGATTCATCGTATCATCGATTCTCTTTCTGATTGCCGGATTCAGAATTCTTGGGGAGAAACGCACAAAGATTCTGCTTCTGGCTTCAATTCCATTTGTGGTCGCATTCTGGTTCCTCATAAACAGGGTTCTTGGTGTATACCTCGAACCCGGCAGTGTGTTCTTCCTCATTGGTGGTAGGTGATGATTGAAGGAATACTTATCGGCCTGAATACTGTCATAATTCCCATCAATCTGCTTCTGGTTGTTGTCGGGTGTTTTGCAGGAAGCATCATTGGCATGCTGCCGGGCCTTGGACCAATATCGGCAATTGCACTGTTGATCCCCATTACATACAGTTATGAGCCGGCTTCCGCGATGATCCTGATGGCCGGGATCTACTATGGCGCTGTCTTCGGCGGATCCACATCCTCTATCCTGATAAATGCACCTGGCATATCGGGCACTGTGGCTACCGCCTTTGACGGTTATCCCCTGGCTCAGAAGGGCCATCCCGGAAAGGCATTGGCTGTTGCGGCCTACAGCTCCTTCAGCGGTGGAACCATTGCTGCGATCTTTCTATTGGTCGCGGCGCCTGTCCTTGCCAAGGTATCTTTGAGTTTCCAGTCCGCGGATTATTTTGCATTGATGATCCTGGGGATGACTGCTGTCTCTGCATTTGCCAGCAAGGGCAAGTTTCTCAAGGCGGCGTTGATGACCATCTTCGGCATCATGCTGTCCACTGTCGGCACCGATCTGACAGCGGGCGTTCAACGATTCACCTTGGGCATTATGGATTTGAGTGACGGCATAAGTTTCATATTGCTTGCGATGGCCACATTTGCATTGTCGGAAGCTCTGATGTCGGCCCTGAAGGACCAGGATGTTTCAGAGAAGATCAGGGAAACGATCAAGCGGAAGATGAGCAGTCTCAAGCTTTCGCGCAAGGAAGTGAAAGAGATAGTGCCAACTATCGGACGTTCCTCGGTAATTGGATTCCTGGTCGGAGTTCTTCCAGGTGCCGGCGCCACTATCGCGTCGTTCCTGGCCTATGGGGTAGAAAGAAACATTGCCAAGGGCAAGGACAAGCTTGAATTTGGCAAGGGTAGCCTGAAGGGTCTGGCTGCTCCTGAAACAGCCAACAACGCCGCCAGTTCCGGTTCGTTTGTGCCACTCCTGACCCTTGGCATCCCGGGATCAGGCACGACGGCAATCATTCTTGGCGCTCTCTTGTCCTATGGTGTCCAGCCTGGTCCTCGTTTGTTTGTAGATCACCCTGCACTGTTCTGGTCCGTCATTGTTTCCATGTACATTGGCAATGTTATTCTTCTGATCATCAACCTGCCTCTGATTCCGTACATTGCCAAAATTCTGGCTCTGCCAAAGAACATTTTGGTGCCTTTCATCATCTTCTTCTCGTTGATCGGTGTTTACCTTGTGTCTTTCAACACCTTTGACATAGGGATGATGGTTGTCATGGCATCGCTCGCAGTTGCTCTACGCTTTCTTGACTTTCCCATGCCACCGATGTTGTTGGGATTCATTCTCGGTGGAATGATGGAGGACAATCTGCGACGTGCTTTGGCAATCAATAGAGGTTCAATGTCCTTCTTGTGGGAACGGCCGATTACTCTGACGATCTTGATCATCACATTCCTGTTTCTGCTGAAGCCTATGGTTGACACTCTCAGGAACAGGAGATCTGACAAGACGAAGTCAGAAGGATGAGACTCGTCTTTCGTCAATGAAGACACCGTCATTCTCATGCAGATCTGGACAATTTGGGATTCATAGAATCAAAGTCGTAAACGTCTGACCTAAGCACCCCCGGGTCCGGGATACGGATCTCCCCGGTGGGCACGCGGACTGGATTCGTTGTGTGGTATTGACCGGGTCGCCGTCTCCAGCAACTGCTTGTGATCAGCCTTGATC
>JAHOYX010000163.1 GCA_019038705.1 Spirochaetales bacterium | reverse complement strand
GAGTATAGCACAGGCCTTTCCTGCCACGCAAGAAGAATCCTGAGCTGCGCATTTTCTCTTGCGTCGATCTCTCGTTTGTGGTCAACTCGCTTTAGAATGATCTATCCGCACGGATTCGCGGGCGGTGTCAGAGGAGGCTGAAATGGGATTGATGCTCTCCAGCGAAGAGGTGTTTTCGTTGGCTATGGAGATTGAGAAGAGCGGACATGCGTACTACACGACAATCGCCGGATCCGCCGCGCTCCAGGAGGTGTCGGAGCTGTTCACGTTTCTGGCCGAGCAAGAGATAGCGCACTACCGGTACTTCGAGGAACTGAAGCAACTGGCGCCGGAGCTCGTGGTTGATGCCGAAGAGTGGGAACAGGCGAGCGAGTACATCAGAGCGACAACGGAGAGTCGTTTTTTTGTCGGGGAGGATCGTGCGATCCAGCTCGCGAAGTCGGCAAAGACCGCACTGGAGGCGGTGGATTACGCGATCGGTTTCGAGAAAGACACGCTCCTGTACTTCTTCGAGCTTCACAACGTTTCTCCGCCGGAATCCAAAGAATCAGCGATGAAGATCGTTGAAGAAGAGAAACGGCACGTGAGAATGCTCTCACGAAAGAGGCAGGAACTCGTTTCCGGTCAGCGGAACGACTAAAACGACGGGAACCCCTTCGCACGGTTCGTCTTAGTTGGTATATTCTCGCCCAATGAGTAGCAACCACTTGACTATTTCGGAAGAATTGAAGTCTTACGCAATCCTGTCATGTTTGTTTGCGGGTACCATTGTCGCGGCGAATCTCATCGGCACGAAGGTCATTCCGTTCTTCACAATCGGAAATTACCAGTTCACAGGATCGGTCGGCATCTTTCTGTTCCCGCTCAGTTTCCTGATCACAGACATCGTGGCTGAGACCTACGGCCCCAAGGCAACGAGGATGCTCATCACCGGAACGCTCGCGGTACTGGCGCTGGTTCTCGGTGTCACGGCACTGGCCACGGTCCTGCCGCCGGCCGAACGCTTCGCGGCACAGAATGAACCTTACACCAGCGTGTTTCGGAGCTCGCTCCGCATCATGCTGGCGAGCATGGTGGCGTTCACGCTCTCTCAGTACCATGACGTGTGGGCATTCGATTTCTGGAAGAGGAAAACGAATGGCCGGTTTCTGTGGCTGCGCAACAACGCATCAACGATGGTGAGTCAGCTGATAGACACGGTGATCTTCATGCTCATCGCATTCTGGGGAATGAGTGACCGGTTCACCCTCGCGTTTGTGCTTGGGAGCATGGTCCCACCGTACTACGTGTTGAAGGTGCTCGCCGCCGCCCTGGACACGCCGCTGGTGTACCTGGGGGTGCGCATGCTCAGGCGGACACACATACGCCGGGCAACACCTGCTTCGACAGCTGCTTCGGTAGGCGCTACGGCGCCGGCGAGCGCTCCTCCGGCATAGAGCACCTCCGCCTGACGGCGGAGGTCAGGTCGCGCGCACGAGGGCTCCGACCAGGTACCCGCCAATAAAGGCGGTATCTTCCACGGGCAGGAAATTCACCACGTTGTCTGAAAAGAGAATGTTGGCCTCGGCCGGGAATTCGTCATCCGCCTCATAGATCTGAACAACCAGGTCAAGCTTCGGAAAAACCGGGATGATTGCTGAGTACTCACCGGCGGTCCACTTCGTTCCGCCCAGTACGGCCGCGGCCGTCACAAGCAGTTCCGGTTTCTTCGCAAAACTGCCGACAAGTTTGTCCAGTGCCCGCTGCTTGAAAGACTTGAAATAGAACATGCCATTGGGGATGCTGCTGAA
The DNA here is from genome assembly GCA_019038705.1 of Spirochaetales bacterium. GTDB lineage: Bacteria > Spirochaetota > Spirochaetia > DSM-27196 > SLST01 > JAHOYX01. The sequence continues at coordinate 1,311 of JAHOYX010000163.1, read as the reverse complement.
ACTGATGAGATCCCCTTTTACGGGCTTATCTTCCATGCAGGTCAGGTAGTGCAGAATGAGCACTTCCACTATCGTCGGAATACCTTTGCCCAGGAAACTCACCTCGGGCAGGCATATCTCATGGACCTTGCCCAGGAACGTTATACCGTAGGTTCCGTCCTCACAGGTCGCACCGGTCTTCCTGCATACCAACTCCGGCTCCGCTCCTCTGAGGATTTCGGCGGCCTTGTCGTATGCGACCAGCAGGCTGTTCTCTTTCTGTCTGATATCAGACATTTTCACTCCCCTGCACATGGCTCTCAGCATTCCCGGAGCCTGTTCCGTTGCGTCTCAGAATGTAATGAGTTATTGTCATGGCCACAACACTTCATCGTTTAGCCAAGGAGAGAGTCATGAAGTACGTCAAGGACGATCCCGCGTTCACCGAGGCAATGGAGGAATTGCTGATGGGTGACCAGGCGGTCGCCAAGGACTGTTTTCTTCGACTCGAGGAACGCTATCCCGACGATGAACACATCACATACCATCTCGCCATCATCTTCTACGGGATCGGCGACCTGGAAAAGTCGATTGAGTACTGCAAGAAGACCATCGCGTTGCGTGAAGACAGCGGCAATGCCCACTACCGCATGGGCGTGTGTTACTTCAGAATGGGCAAGTTCGCCGACGCCCTCCGGGAGTTCAAGGTCTCAACCCAGATCGAGGGGTCTCTGCAGGCGATGGTCTACTACTACATGGGACTGATCTCCATGTACGTTGGAGATGATGACGATGCCATCGACTACTTCGGACAACTACGTCAGGCGTCCCCTCAGACAAAAATGGCCCTGTTCCTCGAGGCCCAGCTACGAATCAAGAAGCGCGCGTTTGACCCGGCGGTGGAACTGCTGCTGGAGTTTCTGGAAGGCTCGCCTGACTTCGCCGAGGCCCATCACATGCTGGGCGTCGCCTACATGGGCCTGCACGAGAACATGAAAGCACTCTGTGCGTTCAGCAAGGCTTTGGAACTTGATCCTGACGACAAGAGAAGCGCTCGCGCGGTAGATAGACTTACCGACCCCTACTGACCCTGATCAGGAACCGTTAGCTTCTGAATGCCTCCAGATAGGAGTCCGCGTAAATACCCTTGTTCAGAACGAGTTCGGCGGTCAGGATTGCATCGACCAGTTCGGTATCGTTGACATTCAGAATGACCGCGTCCAAACCGTTGCCAATCAACATTGCTGCATAGATTCTGTTGATCAATCCCTTCTGGGTTGTTCCGCTGGATATGTTACTCAGCCCGCACAGAACGTGACACGGTGGGTCTGC
>JAHOYX010000048.1 GCA_019038705.1 Spirochaetales bacterium | reverse complement strand
CACGGTCATCCGTATTCCGGACGCTGAGACGCTCATTGAGGGCGCGACGACGACTGAAATCCGTGATCGTGCCGACGAACTGCTGGACGCCTACGGGGCTCGCATTCAGCCTATAGACGACCAGAGATCCACAGCCATATACCGGCGGAATACCGCGCTCACACTGATCCGGCATCTCCTTGACCACGAACTACCAACATTTCTGGAGCAATCATGATCGATCTTACCCCGAACCCTGAACAGATGGCCCTTTCTGCCAGTCACTGCGCCGATCAGAACATCCTGATGCCGACCTTTGCCCAGATGAAGGATCCGGCGAAGATTCCCGCGGCGGTGGCCGACGAGTTGAAAACGATCGGACTCTGGGACACCCATCCGCGAAACCTGTTCCGGATTACGTGGAAGAACGAGCCGGTTCCAAACGGCGGCAGCTTCGGCGGCGTGAACTTCATCGAGATTCCGAGGGCCCTCACCGGCGTGCGGGCGCGCATTTTCGCCCTGGTCGGCAAATGGTTTCCAACCGGCGCGCACAAGGTCGGGGCAACCTACGGATGCATTGCGCCGCAACTTGCTACGGGACAGTTCAACCCGCTGAATCAGAAGGCTGTGTGGCCGTCCACGGGAAACTACTGCCGCGGCGGTGCGTACGTTGCATCGCTTCTCGGCTGTGAGTCGATCGCCATTCTGCCGGCAGAGATGTCCAGCGAACGATTTGAATGGCTCAAGACGGTTGCCGGTGAGGTCATCGCGACCCCCGGTTGCGAAAGCAACGTGAAGGAGATTTTCGACAAGTGCTGGGAGTTGAGATCGACCCGTGACGACATCGTGATCTTCAATCAGTTCGAGGAGTTCGGAAACCACCTCTGGCACTACGAGGTGACAGGAAGAGCGATGCACGAGGTCCTCCAGTCAGCCATGGGACCTGACGACAGATTCGCCGGCGTGGCACTCACCTCCGGATCGGCCGGCACCCTCGGTGCGGGAGATTATCTCAAGGCTCACTACCCCTCGTCGCTGATCGCGGTCTCCGAGGCGCTCCAGTGTCCTACGCTCCTCGAGAACGGCTTCGGTGGTCACCGGATTGAAGGGATCGGTGACAAGCACGTCCCGTGGATCCACAACGTCCGAAACACCGATATGGTGATTGCTGTGGACGATGAACTGACAATCCGGATGATGCGGCTCTTCAATGAGCCCGCCGGCCGCGACTACCTTCAGGAACAGGGTGTGCCCGAAGACCTCGTCAACGCACTGGATCTCCTTGGCATTTCGGGGATCGGGAATGTCGTGTCGGCAATCAAGATGGCCCGCTACTACGAACTCACCGAGGAAGACATTCTGTTTACCGTCCTTACCGATTCAATGGAGCTCTACACGTCGCGCCTGCGGGAACTCAACGAAGAACGCGGAGCCTACACATCATCGGACGCAATCCGTGACTACGAGGCGGCGATGCAGATCACCACCGATTACACCCTGGAACTTCGCTATCCTGATCGCAAACGGGTGCACAATCTCAAGTACTACACCTGGATTGAACAGCAGGGTCGCGAACTCGACGAGCTCAACCGGCAGTGGTACGACTTCCATCGATACTGGGACCGCGAGGGGCTCGCCGATCGCATTGATAGGCAGATAGAGGAGTTCAACGCGCTTATTGGAGAGCAGCGGTGATCATCCTCAAGAACTGCTTCTATCTGCATTCGCCTGAGGTGGACGACCCCACGGCGGGATGGGATATCCTGCTGGACGGTGGCCGGATCACCCGCATCGCCCGGGAAATACAGCCGGACGCTGAGGGCCGGCCGGAAGACAGCCGGCAGCCCACAGGCGAGGTAATCGATTGCTCACGCCACGTGGTAGTGCCCGGCTTTGTGAACACCCACCACCACTTCTACCAGACTCTGACCCGCAACCTCCCTGCCGGCCAGAACGCCAAGCTCTTCGACTGGCTCGTATACCACTACCCAATCTGGGCCAACCTGGATGAGGACGCGGTGCGAATCTCCACGCAACTGGCATGTGCGGAACTCCTGAAGACCGGATGCACCTGCACAACAGACCACCACTATCTCTACCCCGACAGCTTCGGGGGTGATTTGGCCGGTATCCAGTTCGACGCTGCCAGTGAACTCGGCATTCGTTTCTCACCGTCGCGCGGGTCGATGTCTCGGGGACAAAGTCAGGGTGGCCTTCCTCCGGACTCGGTCGTTCAGGACGAGGAATCCATCCTGAAGGACAGCCAGCGAGTTGTGGAGACCTACCACGACCCGGACCCGTATGCAATGCGGAAAGTGACGCTCGCCCCGTGCAGCCCCTTCTCAGTGACGCCGGATCTCATGAAGGAATCGGCAAGGCTCGCCCGCGCGCTCGGCGTCCGTCTCCACACCCACCTCGCCGAAACCGCTGATGAGGACGACTACTGCCTGCAGACCCTTGGCAGACGACCGCTCGCGATCATGGAGGAGTGGGGATTCATTGGCCCGGATGTCTCGTACGCCCACGGAGTGTTTTTCAGCGACGACGAGCTGCGGGTCCTGGCCGATACCGGAACCGGCGTGAGTCACTGCCCGTCTTCCAACATGCGCCTGGGTTCGGGGATCGCTCGGGTGTCGGAGATGATATCCATGGGCGTTCCGGTCGCGCTCGGGGTGGATGGTTCAGCGTCAAATGATACGTCGGACATGCTCGCCGAAATGAGAAATGCGCTACTCTTGCAACGCGTGAAGTATGGAGCAGACACCATCACTGCGCGGGACATCATGGCCCTTGCCACAGAGAGCGGTGCGGCAATGCTCAACTTCCCTCGCACCGGGTCAATCAAGAACGGATGGACGGCGGATATTGCGGCCTTTGACGTCCACAAACTCGAATACGCCGGAGCGCTGTCAGACCCGCTTGCTGCGCTGCTCTTTGCGGGGATCAATCACCAGGCCGACCACACGATCGTCAACGGTCAGGTGGTCGTCAGGCACGGCGAATTACAGACCATCGATGAGGAAACGCTGACAGTCGCGGCCAATCGTGCGGCCGCCGGACTCCTCGCTGACAGATAGTCGGATTCCGGACCTTCCACAGTGTCACCCAGCGTGGCGAAAGGAATGAAGCGGGAAAGCTGATATCGGCGT
>JAHOYX010000184.1 GCA_019038705.1 Spirochaetales bacterium | reverse complement strand
CGGAGCATTACGTTACTCCGGTTGAAAAACAGGATGTCTTCACAGTGATGCTTTTATGTCTATGCATGAGGGAAGATGAGATTATCCAAACTGCTGGGCTGAAAGCTCTTTCAGAAGATCAGGCTGAGGAAATCATAAGGCAATATAAAGCCAGTCCTCATCTTCCGAGATATCTCAGGTAGGTAATCCTGTAGATGGACTCCCTCAGTACGATAGCAGTTCCAGTGTTGTTTCCAGTCTCCTTGACGTTTAAGCGACACCTGATATATCCTGCTGGCAAAGGGACTTCTGAAGACCGACAAACCGACTAGACCATTTGGTAATACTCTTAGAGGCAGGAGGGGTAATGAGTAAGTCTGCTGAAACGGAATATGGCGCGATTTACAATCGCAAAGACTACCTGGGATTCGGCCGCCGCCTTGGGATCTTGTCAGTCGATCTCATAGCCTTTTCACTGATAGCCATAATTCTTGCGTTAATCGTTGCAGCTGTCTCGACTGTTGCGGGAATGCCGGATGAAGATCCAAGATTCCTTCAATATACCTTTGTCCTCATCGTGATAGCAGCACTGGTTGTCTAGCGTCAATCTTTTCTTCTCTTCAGCGACAATTAATTGTCCCTCTTCTTTCCGGAAGTGATCCGGGTATTTTAAGCGGGCGAGCCCGCTTTTTTCTTTCTCCTTCCCTTGTTTGATTCTTCCAGCCTGTAACTTGTCAGATTCAGCTCGAGGATCACGCTGTGATGGACCAGGCGATCGATAGCGGCCGCCGTTGTCATCGGATCCTTGAAGATCTTTTCCCACTTCGAGAACGGCAGATTGCTCGTGAGCATCACGGAGCCCCGTTCATACCGCTCTGCCAGAAGGACGAACAGCACTTCCATCTCCTCGCGGTTCTGTTGGACGTAGCCGATATCGTCGATGATAAGCGCATCGTATTTTAACAGTCGTTTGAGCAGACGCCCCAGCTTCAGGTCTCTCTTTGCTATCAGAAGGTCTTGGACCAGAAGACTGCAGGGGGTAAAGTAGATACGCCTGCCCTGATGGATCAGCTCCTGGCCGATGGCGCAGAGAAGATGCGTCTTGCCACTGCCTGGATTGCCAAAGGCCAGAACGTTCTCTCTGCGGTCTATAAAGGAGCCTTCTAGCAAGACGTCGAGATGCGCGTTCACATTACGCGGTAGACGTTTTCTGTCGAACGTGTCCATCGTCTTTTCCAGCGGAAGCTTCGATTGCCTCAGCAGGCGCACTGTTCGATTCTGCCGCCGGACCTCCCGCTCACGCTCCATGACATCAAACAGATAGTGCTCGTAACTGAAGCTTTCGCGCCGCGCTTGCTCAGCCTGCTCCTGGTAACATTCACGGACCGTCGGCAGATGAAGCGTCTTGAGACAGCCGAGAAGAAGTTCTTTTTGCTCTGGGGCTGTCAGCATGTGACCACCGCCTCTTCGCCGAGCAGAGCGTCATAATCGCCTAGATCCACATCTGCTATCGTCACATCCGTCACCGGCTCCGGCTTGTCGCCGCTCAGAACCAGTTCCTCGATCGTCTCAGCTGTTATACGCTCGTTTTTGCCTATCAGCATTCGGAGCGCATCATCGACGCGTCGCTCGTTCTCGGTGGCTGCCAGATGCAGTATGCTCAGATATTCCCTGCTCGCTTTCTGCTGCGAGTGCCGCCCCCGCAGCTCGTCATATGCCATCCTGAACCGGCTCGTCGGATAGAGATCATCCCGGTATCGGTAGTTCTCAAAGGCACCCGGCTTTCTGACAAGCCAGTCGATGATATGCCGGTACTCGATCCTGTGCTTCCCTTCACCACGCAGCCGAGCGATCGATTCTACCTTGCGCTGCGCGTACCAGACCTCGAGATGCTCGACATACAACCTTACATCGACAGATTCTCCGATCATGCGACTCTCGACCGAGTACACGTTGTGGTTGACCCGTATCGTGCTGCCCCCCGTTACCCTCACTTTAAAACGCTTGCAGGCCTCAAGGCGTCTCTCTGGCAGGCGCCGAAGTACCTTAAGCTCTTCCTCAAAACGGTCCCTGCGCCCGGCGTTGAGCTGCTTGAGCAGGCGCCCGAGAAAAGACGCATACTCACCGCGATCAGCAAAATCCCTGCTGCCCCGAAGCATCAGTGCCTGATCCACCGCCCGCTTGAGCCGATGATGACTCTGCTCGACATCACCGTTCTCGTTGGGTGAGGCGGCCTGTGTCTTGCGCCCCTCGAGCCTGTAATGCTTCATCAGTCCCCTGTATCTACTGGTAAACTCCTCAGGATGATCAGCCTTCTGCACAGCAGTGGTCAACCGGTCCGTCCTGTGCTCAGAGGCAACGCCGCCAAGCTCCCACAGTGCGTTCTGTAGCCCCTCTGAGAGGCTCTCAAAGCTCTCCGAGAAGCATATCGTCCCGGTCTCCCAGTTCGAGTACGGCAGGACAAAATGATAGAGCAGATGATCGAACAGCAGCCCCGCTATCGTGACACCAAGCTCGTTCATGCTGGTAAAATCCGACTGACAGAGCACGCCAGGCTTGTATACCTGGGCAAAATACACCTCCCGCGGCGGCCCCTCGGTGGCCCTCCAGATTTTTACCCTGCGCTGAAGCGTGCGAAGCTGCCCATCGGCGAACCGCCCCGGATACCTGCGCTGCAGATCCTCAAATAACGTTTTCGCTTCCAGTCCAGGGTTTATATTCAAGTTCGAGCGGATCTGTTCCCACACCTCCGAAAACGGGTCCTTGCGCGTCTGCCAGTCATGCTCTCGCCTCACTTCGCTCGGCGTCTTTCTCAGCGCCCGGTACTTTCGCGCAGTCTTCTCATCCATCCCCGCTTTCGCCGCAGCGACCGATAGAGATTTCTCTTCCTGCAATAACTTCATCAGCAATCTCACCTGCCTGTCCGTGACCATCCAAGCCCCCTTGTTACAAGGATTTGGATAGCCTATCAATTCCCTAAGCACCCGGGAATTTTAATTGTCGCCAGCCGGGAGAAAAGATAGTCGCTGATCAGACCTTCCAGAACGCCATTCAGGCGCTTTTCAGCGTCTCTTACAAATCCAAGTTCATATCAAAAAAACAAATCGGTACAGACTATGTAGTTATGCCGCTCGAGGGCCTGTGGTGGGCCGATGATATGAACGA
>JAHOYX010000053.1 GCA_019038705.1 Spirochaetales bacterium | reverse complement strand
GATCGGCGTCGCACTCTTTCATTTTCTGCTCCGCCTGTTCGATTGTCGGATGCCCATCGGTGGAACCCATCTCAGTGCATGTCAGAGCCGCCACAGCGTTTGCAAACCGGCCTGTGGAGGCCGCATCCCGCCCTCGAAGGATCGCCGTGATCAGGGCCGCGTCAAATGCATCTCCGGCGCCAACCGTGTCCACGACACTCACCGGGCACGCCGGCGAGTTCACCGTCACCCCGTCCATATGAATCACGGCCCCCGACTCACCGTCGCGAACCGCCACGACCTTTGAGTGTTCGGCCTGCGACTCTATGAACTGAGCGGCCGAGCCTCCGAGCCCGAGCAGGGCGAGTTCGCTTTCATTCACCGAGACGATGTCTGCAAACTCTGAGATGGATCGTTGCGCAACGGCACCGGCGAGATCCGGACTCCAGAGACCTGGACGATAGTTCACGTCGTACGAGACGAGTGCGCCTCGCTCCTTTGCCAATCGCATCAGGGAGAAGGAGAGCTCGGTCATCTCGGTGCTGATTGCCTGGCTGATGCCGCTGATGTGAAGCACGCGTGCGGAAGCAATCGCCTCCCGAATGTCGTCACTCGGAGCGTAGGCGCTTGCGGCCGAACCCTTCCGATAGTAGGCAAATTGATGGTCGCCCTGTCCAAAAGAGATCACGTAGAGACCGGTGAACCGCTCCTCGTCGCGAATTACGAGCGATGTGTCCACCCCGCGTTCGCCCCATGCCCGCAAGAATCGATCGCCGTAGGGATCGGCCCCGACCGCAGTGGCGTAGGCGGCTCGAAGGCCCAGACGGGTGGCCGCCAACGCGACATTTGATGTGTCTCCACCGAGCGCAACCCGGCACGTGTTGTTACTGCCGGACACGGGATAGATCCCGATGAGCGGTTCTCCGAGGCTGACAAGGTCGAGCTGGTGATCTGCTGTCGCGGACATCGGCACTCCACTGCGGACACGAAGACCGCCATAACAATCTCTCACACGCGGCATCAGATGTCAAGAAAAAACTTCTATTTTGTACGGAAATTGTCGCCGTTTATCGAAAGTTTTTCCGCGTTTGCGCTCCGGGAGAATTGCGGCCCTATCTAGTACTTCAAGTGAGAAAGCGACTGGCGGGCTCGTTTGAGCCGGTCCTGGCCTTCCTCACCGCGTCGCAGGAGAAGGGCCAGAAACAGAACGCCGATTATTGACGTCTGGACTACCCGTGAGATCACTGCATCTGTGCGGTAGTTCATTTCTTCGGTGACGATCGGAAGCGTAACGTCGGCCAGTTGACCCAGCGGCGAGTCGGGCGACTCGGTCATCGCGATGACTTTGGCCATCGGCTTGGCTCGTTTTATCGGCTCCACGACGTCCAGGCTCTCTCCCGAATGAGACACGCAAAAGATGACATCTCCCGGCCGCGCGTCCACGAGCATGACCGCATTGGCGTGCGGGTCAACGCTCCAGTGACAGCTGAGTCCAAGGATTGTGAACTTGAAGTACGCATCGAGGGTTACCGCGGACGACGCCGCTTGACCCAGGAAGATCACACGATTGGCCCGCTCAAGGAGATCAAGACACGCCTCCAGACGCTCGGAATCGAGCACCTGCGCGTTCATGCGCAGCATCTGCTCGGCCCCGGCGAAGAACTTCTTTGCGAGCACGGCGGCACTGTCGTCCTTCGTGATGTCCTCAGCCGCGTGGTACACACGGTTTCCGCCAACATCAATCGCAAGTGTAACCTTGAACTCATGATAGCTGCCGAAACCGAGGGCGCGGTAGAAACGGACCACCGTGGATTCGCTCTTGGTCTGCGTTTCGTGGGCGAGTTTCGTTGTGGACATCATGAAGGCCCGGTCCGGGTGTTCCAGTACATAGTCCGCAATTCGACGGAGCGCCGGGGTCAGTTCCGGTCTCTTCGCTCGAACGAGATCCAGTGTCGGTGTGGGCACATGCCCGTCTGGCGTCATACAGCCTCCATGGAAATTTCTGCCATGCTATCCGCAACCTATTTGCCGGTCAACTACGATCATGTTCCGCCTCCGGCGGACGGACGGACGACGTTGATAGGCGGTTCCCCGAGCAGCACTGCCCGTGCGCTTTCAGCCGTCATTTTTCGATTCAGGTAAAGCGATGTCTCAGAGTAGTAGGCGCTGTGGGGCGTAAGAATGCAGTTTGGGAGCGCGAGTAACCGATTTCCGGCCGGCGTCCAGTCCGGATGCTTTGACGGCTCTTCCTCAAGGTCATCCAGCCCGGCTCCGGCAATCCACCCGTCCGAGAGCGCGGTATACAGGGCGCTGTTGTCCACCAGCTTGCCTCGGGAACAGTTCACGATGGAGGCGTGGGTCTTCATCTTTCGGAGGGCGGCCTCGTCGATGATGTGGTGGGTGTCCGGTGTATAGGGGCACATGACCGAAACCAGATCGGACCGTTCCAGCAGGTCGTTCATGTCGACCTTCTTAACTCCATGGGACATCATCGTGGCCTCAGAGACGTACGGGTCATAACTGATGATGCGAAAATCGAACCCCTTGATCTTGTGGGCGACGTTCTGCGCTATCTTGCCGAAGCCGACAAGTCCCCAGGTCATGTTCCGGAACCGCATGATCGGAACCCCGGCATCCTGCCAGCGCCAACTACCGGCATGCACTGCCTTGTCATATCGGGGGAGCTGCCTGATCAGCGCAAATGCCATGGCGATGGTGTTCTCAGCAACCTCGTCGGTGCAGAAGTCGGGGATGTTCGTAAGTACCATGCCGTGATCGTAGACGGCCTGGATGTCCACGGTGTCCACGCCAATGCCATACCGGCAGATAGCCTTGCACTGCGTCAGACGCTCAATGGTTTCCCGGGTCACCTTCGCGTAGCGCGACATGAGCACGTCGGCATCCCGGGCGAGGCTGCCGAGGTTTTCCCCGGTCGGATCCTGAAGGCCAATCACCTCCGCCCCGATCGGGTCCAGGATCGACTTCTCTACATCCAGATCAGCATAATCGTAATCGGTGACGTAGACCTTCCATTTAGCCATCGCAGTACCTCTCGTGCGTCAGTATGCGAGGTTGCTGAAGAACCGCTCATACGAGTGAGTGTAGATCTCAAACGGGATTCCGAATGGATCTTCGCAATAGACCATCCGATACGGCCTGTCCGGGAACAGTGCACAGATCTCGCTCCGGGCTTT
>JAHOYX010000196.1 GCA_019038705.1 Spirochaetales bacterium | reverse complement strand
TCGTCGCTTAGACTCAACGTGTATGAACGTGCGCGACGACAACGATGTCCTTACGATTGTGTTGGGTGGCGGGAAGGGGACTCGTCTCTTCCCGCTCACGATGAACCGGGCCAAGCCGGCTGTTCCTTTCGGCGCCAAGTATCGCCTCGTGGATATTCCGCTGTCCAACAGCATCGTTGCCGGGTTCAAGAAGATGTACGTGCTCACTCAGTTCAACTCTGCATCCCTCCACCTGCACATCGCCAATACTTATATGTTCGATTCATTCACCCGGGGGTTCTGCGAGATCCTTGCCGCTGAGCAGACTTTTGATCATACCGGATGGTACGAGGGCACCGCTGACGCGGTCCGTAAGAACCTCATTCACTTCCGCGTCCAGCGGCCGTCGCACTACATGGTTCTCAGCGGCGATCAGCTGTACCGGATGGATCTTGCCGACTTCTACCGGAAGCACCTGGAAAGCGGGTGTGCCGCGTCCGTTGCCACCACGACGGTCACACGGGAACAGGCAATCGGACTGGGGATTCTCACCGTTGACAACGCTGGAAGAATCACCGAGTTCACGGAGAAGCCGCCCATTGAGCAGGACATCAACCACATGCGTATTCCTGTCCACCTTCACCCGAGCAGTGAACAACTTGATGAGGGACGCGAATACCTCGCCAGCATGGGTATCTACTGTTTCAACGCCGACGCAATGGAACAGGCGCTTGACAACACCTTCACCGATTTCGGGAAGGAGATCATACCAGCGCTCATTGGGACCGCGGCGGTCAACTCCTACGTCTACACCGGATTCTGGGAGGACATCGGAACCATCAAGAGCTTCTATGAAACGAACCTGGATCTGGCATCCGTCAACCCTTCGTTCAACTTCTATCTTGAGGACTCGCCGATATTTACCCACAAACGTGATCTGCCGGCCAGCAAGTTCAACTACTGCGTCTTGCGGAATGCGCTGGCGGCAGACGGATGCATCATCACGGATGCGAAGATATCCGATTCACTGATCGGTATTCGCACAAGAATTGAATCACGTGCGGAACTCAACGGTGTGTTCTGCATGGGAGCCGACTACTACGAGACCGAAGAGGAGCGCAGCATCAACGCCGAGAAGGGTATACCCAACTTCGGGATCGGTCGGGACACGCGTATCAACCACGCGATTGTGGATAAGAATTCCCGGATTGGTGACGGCTGCGTTATCGGACAGGATCCCGCCTCGCTCTCGGACGGCGATTTTGACAACTACTATGTACGAGATGGAATCATCGTGATCCCGAAGAACGCTGTCGTCCCATCGGGAACGGTTATCTAGTCAACCGGAGAATCAGCGTCCGGTCTGACGGAGCAAGATCCAGAGCAAGCGCCGCGGAGAGCGTGCGCCAACAGAACTCCGTGTGCTCCCGCAGCTTCATCGTAGCAAGGTCAGCCGTCGCATGAAACGCAAGAAGCTCGAACATCATGCCCCGATGTTCAAACTGGCTCTTGGCGGCGAGATCGCCAATATGGGCGTCAATCCCCAGTTCCTCAATGAGTTCCCGACGGAGCGCTTCTTCCGGCAGTTCGTCCGGGTCTACCTTGCCGCCGGGCAGCTCCCAGCACTCGCTCAGATCCCCCCCTGACGGCCGATGAACAAACAGATACGCCTCGTTTCTTTCAATGAGGGCAGCAGTGGAAGTTGGCACTGCACCGCCTATGGAAGCAGAACAGTCACAACCGACGACAGGTGGATCTGATACATGCCTTACTACTCCTTCGGAGTGGAGACCAGCGTCACGGTTTCACCCAGCAATTCCAGCTCTACTGTGACCACTGAATCGTGGGCTGATTCACTGGCCGTGAAAACCGTGGTTGCGCTGATCCGACCGTCGATTACGGCAGGCAGAATGTCCAGCACTTCCTCCCGCCCGGCGAACCTGATAACAACGAGGGAATCCGATCCGGCAACCTGTTCGTCCTCCCCGGCGCGAGTGCGCGAGATCGTCACAGTGGCGTAAACCTCCGACTCAAACCGGAATGCGGTGAGATCCACCCGATAGTCACCAACCCGGGTCCAGCTCTTTCCAGGAGTGAATATGAACTGGAAGAGGAGGAATATGATCACAATGATGATGACGTCCAGGAGAATGATCGCGAGCGAACGGTTTCTTCGGAACAGCCCCTTCGGTTCGGGAGATTTCTCACCCCCCTTGCCGGCGAGTCTCTCGGCCCGATCGTAGTGAAAGCCGTGCAACTTACCGTCCCTGATTTCTTCTTTCGCCATTTTCTACTTCCGGAGAATGATCTCACCCACCACCCGAGCGATCTCAGGTGATAATTCCGCCGAACGAAACAGGCCCGCAGAAACCCCGAGCCTGCGACCAGCGACGGAGTGAGCCACAGCCCCTGCGCGCGCGGCATCCCACGCAGGAACTCCGCGTGACAGCAGCGCGCCAAACACCCCCGCCAGAACATCCCCACTTCCCGCCGTCGCCAGTGAAGGGTTCATGCCGTCAACAACAGCAACTCGACCGTCGGGGTGGGCGATGATCGTGGTGCTTGCCTTGGCAACCACCACTGCACCGTACATTTCAGCCGCTCGTCCCGCAAATCCATACATGTCTGCAAGTACATCGTCCCTGGATGCACCAGCCAACCTACCCAGTTCGGCCGGATGCGGCGTCAGAACCCAGTCGGGCAATGATGGCGGATCGATCACCGCAGACAGAAGGGTGAGCCCATCTGCATCAATCACTCCAGTCTTGAAGGCGGCGATAATCTCAACAAGTTGGCTTGCCCGCCGCTCGGAAGTGCCCCACCCGGGGCCCACGACCACCGCACCGAAGCGGCCAGGATCGACCGGCCCGGCGGCTATCGATCCATCGTCGGGACGGACCATCACCGAGGTCAGCTGAGACGCGAGCGGAACATAGACAGCGTCATCTGCGAACACCGTCACCACTCCGGCGCCGGCCGAAAGCGCACTCTGTGAGGCAAGGACGGCAGCGCCGGCGGTCCCGATGGAACCGGCAAACACCGCGAGAACGCCACGCTGACCCTTGTGGGCGGTCCGTGGGATGGGTGGCAGCAGATCTGCGAGGTCGTGATGCTCCAGCAATTCGCCGGCGAGCTCCGGTTCGGTCACCAGCTGAGTTGGAAGCGTGAATGATATCACTGCGATCTGCCCGCAATTCCCGCGGTG
>JAHOYX010000093.1 GCA_019038705.1 Spirochaetales bacterium | reverse complement strand
TGATTGAGCGCAACGCCGCCCGCAATCGTCAGGCCTCCGGCCGGGGGTGTCCCCGTGATAACGGCATCAACAAGGTTTCGCGCGAGCCCGTGGCACAAACCATCACAAATCTCCGGAAGCGAGTAGCCTTCCTGCTGGGCGTGAATCAGGTCTGTCTTGGCAAACACCGCACAACGGGAAGCGACTTTCGGCCGGCCGCCGGTATTCTCGGATGCGAGCTTCCCGAGTTCACCGGCATCGCGGAGTCCAAGGCGTTGCGATTGCTGGTCCAGGAACCCGCCGGTCCCGGCCGCGCAGCTGGAGTTTCCACGGCTGCTCTGGTAGTGCCCGTCACCGTCAAATTGGATCAGCGCAAATCGCTCTCCACCGATAATGAGCAGCAGTTGGTTGTCCGGGGTGATGGCCCGATGGGCGGCCACGTGTGAGGTTATCCAGTCGGCCCGATAGGTCGACTGCAGGATTCGCGGCGAACTGGATGTCGCGGCCACGACACGAACCTGGCCGGCCTGTCGGTCCGCGGTCCATTCGGTCATGATCTCACCGAGCGTCTGGGCAACTTTGCCCTCATGGGACCGATACTCCCACCGAACAACCTGTCGGTCCCGATCCATTTCTACAAGAGCTACAGAAACCGACCCAATATCTGCGCCGAGGATAGTCGAGCTTCGCATATGTTATGCAGTATAAATAAGTATGGCCCCGCGCGAAAGCCCGAAGTTATTCGTCTTCCTCGGAAATACCGGGGCAAATTATGCGCGAACCCGCCACAACGCAGGGTGGATGCTGCTGGATCGAGAGCCTTTCTCCGGCGCCGCAAACTGGCAACAGAAGTTCAAGGCGGTCTGGGCAAGAATCACGATCTCGGGCAGCTCCGTTCTGCTCCTGAAGCCACAGACCATGATGAATCTGAGCGGCGAGAGTGTTCAGGCGGCAATGCGGTACTTTCGGCATGCGCCGGATGAGGTGCTCGTGGCTCATGATGATGTGGAGCTGGCCTTTGGCCAGGTTGGAATCCGCTTCGGTGGCGGGTTGGCCGGCCACAATGGTCTGCGCTCAATCGCGAACAGCCTTTCCGCTCGGGACTTCTGGCGATTGCGGATTGGAGTGGGTCGGCCGGGCCGGGGTGATCTTCACAGCTACGTCCTCGGCCGGTTCTTCCCGGAGGAGGAGATCGTTCTTCCGGGCATCCTGGATGAGGCTGCGGCGCTTCTTCAGACCGGGCTGCGTTCAGGTTTCGTTGAGGTCCCACCGGGAAACATCCCGGAACGGCAATGAGCTCGGTGCCGGCGGCAATCAGAGTTCGGTGGTGAGGCGTGTTCTGCCACGCAGGCTTCGTTCAATTGTCAGTCGATCTGCGTACTCGAGGTCACCGCCAACCGGAAGCCCGAGCGCAAGGCGCGACACCGGAATTGCTCGCTCTTCCAGCAGCTTTGCCAGATAGAGCGCAGTGGTGTCACCCTCAACCGTCGGGTTCGTCGCGATGATCACTTCGCCGATCCCGGTCGCACGATCTATCAGCTTCGCGACTGAGAGATCCTCCGGGCCAACGCCGTCAATTGGGGATATGACGCCTCCGAGCACATGATAGAGCCCGGCGAAAGCGCCGGTTGCCTCCAGGACGGCGACATCCTGCGGCTGCTCAACGACGCAGATCCGCGACCGATCTCGTTGAAGGTCGGAACACAAATCGCAGGGATCAGCCTCCGTGAACGAGCCACAGACACTGCATCGCCTGATCCGATGCTGGATGTTTCGGATGTCTTCCGCCAGAGATTCTGTGTAGGTCCGGTCGGTCTGAAGCAGGTAGTAGGCTATACGGGCGGCACTCTTCTTCCCAATCCCCGGGAGACGCGAGAGTTGCTTGATGAGGTGGGTCAGGATGTCGCTCGTAGCGGACACCGCTCTATCCCTTCCCGAACAGTTCCGGCGGCAGATTGAGTCCTCCGGTGACAGAGGACATTTCCTGCTGAACCTTCTCTTTCACCTTGTAGACCGCGTCGCTGAAAGCCGCAAGAACCAGATCTTCAAGCATCTTGAGATCATCCGGATCCACCGCCTCCGGCGATATTTCCACATTCGTGACGATGAACTCTCCGGTGATGGCGACTCTGACCATGTCTCCGCCGGCGGAACCAATTGCCGTGAGCTGCTTCACCCGCCCCTGAGCTTCATTCATTCGGCTCTGGAGCTGTTGCGCATTCTTCATTATTTCCATTGGATTCATATGCCACCAGTCCCGTTCATCTATTGATCGGTCGATTTCTGATCGACCACTTCCCCACGAAACACCCGCTTCACCATCTCCGCCTGGCTGTCCTGCCTGGCATTCTCGGCGACGGCCTGATCCGACGGGGCTTCCGACCGCACGACAATCCGCACGAGCACCGGTCGCCCGACGATTTCCATGACTACCGTGCGGATTGTCTCTTCTTCGCCACGCGCGGCGTTAGCCGGATATTCGCTGTCAAATGTAACGGTAAGCTCGGTATCGCCGATATTCCACTCAATCGCTTTCTCAAGGGCACTTGCGAGTGCAAGTTTGGTGTGTCTGATTCTTTCGAGAACATCCGATACCTGACCCGGGGAGAGCTCGCTCATTGTGCGAATCGGCGTGCTGACTTGGGGGGTCGTCGCGGACGTCGCCGGCCGGCGGCCCGCATCGCCAATCGCTTCCCGTATGTTCTCGATCTCCTGAAGGATCTCCTGCGGAGTGACAAATTCGCGAAGGGCGGCAAGCCTGCTCATGGTGAGGTCCAGGTCAAATCGAGGGTTCAAGCTGTACCGGATGACCCGGTAGAGGCCAAGAAGCAACTCCAGCGCGCGTTCCACCTGAGTATCCGAGAGCGTCCGGATCAGCTTGGCGGAAAATCGGTCCGGCGCAAGCCCCAGAACAGCCTCCTTGTGGACTCCCTTTCTGACAAAGAGGATACCGCGGAAGTACTCGGCCAGATCAATGGCGAATTGTTCAACTGAAACACCGCGGGAGAGGGTCTCGTTCGTGAGCTCGATAAGACGCCGTCCGTCACCATCGGCTATCGCCTCGGCCATGTCGTTGAGATTGTCCATGCCAATCAGGCCGAGCTTGTCGCGGATCTTCTCGATGGTGATGTGACCTTCCGAGAAGCTGGCGATCTGATCAAAGAGGGTGTAGGCATCGCGCAATGACCCGGTAGACTCTTTCGCAATCCAGAAGAT
>JAHOYX010000110.1 GCA_019038705.1 Spirochaetales bacterium | reverse complement strand
GGGCAGACGCACATTGCCGAGATGGGCGTGCGGCAGGCGGGAATGCCCAGACGCGACCCCTCGCGTACTATGCGAGGCAGTTCGCCGTAGGCGATACTGCAGGGTCGTCTTCGACCGGACTAGCGTGGCTGGGCATTCCTGCCTGCGCAAGCACGTACAGCGTATCCCCATGGCGTCTACCCTGGACCTTGAACAAACGCGTACGTGCGGTATATTGTTCGATGATTGAACAATCGGTCTATGTCACAGGGACCGGGTGTTCGGCCAGCTCCGGTACGGTCGGGAGAGCATTGTTTCGGCGGCATCCACAGGTTGTATCGGTCTCATGGGGCTTTTCGCAGTTCAGTGTTGGCGCTGTCCCGGCGGAGCTCCAGCCGGAGGGTTGGGTATCGGCGATCGGCTCTTCCATGCAGCCCGCGACTCTGACACAACTCATCTGAAGTTCCTCCAGCGCGGGAATGCGTCGCCAGTGGGCGGTGGTTTTCAACACAAGGAGCGTCGCCAGGATGCTTCGGATGGTGAGGAGAATCACGCATGCCATCATCGGGCGGCCATTCGGCGCCTCGGCGACGAGCACCGGCGACATCCTTGCCGACGGTCCGCCGGATATCATGGCCGAGAGCTGAAGGGCGTCCGAGAACAGCCGGCGGGAACGTGTCCGCTCTCCATGTCCCAGGAGACCGATATACGATCTGATCCCGGCCGAGACCAATTCGTCAATAGCAACTCTCAATGGTTCCATCGCAGCACCTCGATATGAATAACGAGACTATGGACACTGACGCTTCAAATTCCTCACATCTCGCGGATCCCGAACTGGAGGTTCTCCAGCACATCGCCCACGCCGCCGACGTACGGCAGCGAGATCTGGCGCGGATCATCGGAATGTCTCTCGGTATGACCAATGCAATCCTTAAAAGGCTGGCCCGCAAGGGACTCATTACCATCCGGAAGGTGAACAACCGGAACATCATATACGCGGTGAGCCCCGAAGGATTTGAGGAGATTGGGCGGCGCAGTTATCGATACCTCAAGCGGACCATCAAGAATGTCGTCGTGTACCGCGAGACGATTGAATCGTTCGTTGCGTTGATCGCGGGACAGGGATTTGAGGAGATCGATCTCATTGAGGAGAGCGATCTGGACTTCATCGTGGAGCACGCGTGCGGCACAGCGTCGGTGAGATACCGGAAGCGACGCGCGGCCGCCGGTTCCGGCGCGGGGGCCTTTCTGCTCCACTCGGAGCAACTCGAGCCGCCGGTCGGACGCCGCAGCCTCGGGGAGCTCGAGAGCGCCATTCTGGGCGGCGCCCGCGAAGCCTACCTCAGTGAGGTTCTGACATAGGCGCTCTGAGGCCGGTCTTGGCGGGCGCCCCGCCAGGTCGTATTTTGAAGACCGGACAATTCAACGACGAGAAGTAAATCAGGAGAAGAAGATGAGCAGTGTTCAGACGAATCAGAAACTGGAATACAACGTTGCCGATATCAGCCTTGCCGATTGGGGTCGCAAGGAGATGGACATCGCCGAGAAGGAGATGCCCGGGCTCATGTCCACCCGTGAGAAGTACGGGGCGCAGAAACCCCTGAAAGGCGTGCGTATCACCGGCAGCCTCCACATGACCATTCAGACAGCAGTCCTCATTGAGACCCTGGTGGAGCTTGGCGCCGATGTTCGTTGGGCCAGCTGCAACATCTTCTCAACCCAGGACCATGCGGCGGCGGCTATTGCCGTTGGCCCGCCTGAGAACGGCGGCACTCTGGACGACCCGCGCGGCATCCCGGTATTCGCCTACAAAGGCGAGACCCTGGAAACCTACTGGGAGTTCACCTTCCGGGCTCAGGACTTCGGCGACGGACTTGGGCCGCAGCTCATCGTGGATGACGGCGGGGACGCAACCCTGCTTATTCACAAAGGCTACGAGTTGGAGGACGGGGCGGACTGGGTGAATTCCCAGGGCGGGAGCGAGGAAGAGGCGGTCATCAAGGCGCTTCTGAAGAGAGTTCACGCCGAGGATCCCGACCACTGGCATGCACTTGTGAAAGAGTGGCGGGGGGTGAGCGAAGAGACCACGACCGGTGTACATCGATTGGTCAAGATGGCGAAGGAGGGCTCACTTCTCGTTCCTGCCATCAATGTCAACGACTCGGTGACCAAGAGCAAGTTTGACAATCTCTACGGCTGTCGCGAGAGCCTCGTTGACGGTATCAAGCGGGGAACCGATGTCATGACCGCCGGCAAGGTTGCCGTGGTCTGCGGCTTTGGCGACGTGGGCAAGGGCAGCTCGCAGAGCCTCCGTAGCATGGGTGCGCGGGTGGTGGTGAATGAAATCGATCCAATCTGTGCCCTCCAGGCCGCCATGGAAGGCTACGAGGTCAAACCGATTGAGGACACGCTCGGCATTGCGGACATCTACGTCTCGGCAACCGGCAATCGCGACGTCATCACGATTGATCACATGGCGAAAATGAAGGATCAGGCGATCGTCGCAAACATCGGTCACTTCGACAACGAGATTCAGGTGGAAAAGCTCACCAACTATCCCGGCATCCGGAAGGTGAACATCAAGCCGCAGGTGGACAAGTTCATCTTCCCCGACGGGCACGAGATCTTCCTCCTCTCGGAGGGGCGGCTCGTGAATCTCGGCAACGCCACCGGTCACCCGAGCTTTGTCATGAGCAACAGCTTCACCAATCAGGTCCTGGCCCAGATCGATCTCTGGCAGCATCGGGACACCTACAACCGTGAGGTCTACGTCCTGCCCAAGATTCTGGACGAGGAAGTTGCCCGGCTCCACCTGGAGAAAATTGGCGTCAAGCTCACCAGGCTGCGCCCGGAGCAGGCCGAGTACATCGATGTGGACGTGGACGGCCCCTACAAGCCCGAGGAGTATCGATACTAGATGATGCGGACGGGCCGGGAGCAGACAGCAGCCACAGTCTCGCATGCGTTGGCCACCCGGGAAGAAATTCACATTGCCATCCTCTACGGTTCAATTCTTGAGGATCGATTTGGAGACCACAGCGACGTTGACCTCGCCGTTGCCGGTGGGTGTGAGTTGTCGTACGATGAGCTCCTGACGGTCAGCGATGAGCTGGGCAAGGTCACCGGCCGGGAAGTCCAGGTTCGTGATTTGAGGCGGCTTGAGGGTCTAATCCTCAGAGAGGTTCTGACTCAAGGGTCTGTGATCAAGAACGACGACCCGGACCTGCTCGGCCGTCGCATTGCCGACATGCTGGATTTCGTCGAGGACTGGCTGCCGACGCTGCGCACCATCCAGG
>JAHOYX010000142.1 GCA_019038705.1 Spirochaetales bacterium | reverse complement strand
CCTTACTGCCAAAACGATTCTCCCGCTTCTATCCCCATTCTTCGCGGCAGTTCACGAGGATTGCAGCGGTGGCAGATTCGGAAGTACCTTACACGCGTGACGAGCAAACGGACAGGGATCGCAGAACTCTTCTCCGGGCTGGGCGCTATCGTCCTTCTTGGTGCGCTCTACGCCTTCACCGGCTCCCGTGTTTTCATCTTCTTCGGTGTGATTGTCGGAGTCTTGCCCGCAATTCGTGGCCTCTCCAAGCTTCTGCAGGCCAGAGTGGGGTCGCAGGAGCGAAAGGAGTTGGAATCGGCCAGGTCGGAATCACGGGAACGGATTGTGCTCCGCCTTGCCAAGGCGGAGTCCGGGCGGTTGACTCCGGCCGTCGTCGCAGTGAACTCCGAGCTGACTCTTGATGACGCCGAGGCGCAGCTCCGCGAATTTGCCGATAAGGGCTACACCGAGCTCAATGTCACCGAGGATGGACGGATCGAATACGTGTTTCCGGAGTTTCTTCGCCAAGAGCCACGTTTGGAATAGGTTTCCCCGACGAGAAGGACAGGAATTTGAACGGGTGAACATCCAGCGGGTTCGGATACCATCCATCTATCAGCTCGAGATCTATGAGATTGATTGACGGGGAGTGGCTGATCGGGAGGACAACCGCGTCCCACAGCAGGATCTCCTCCGCCCGGGCAAGAGTCTCGTAGCGTTCGTTCCCGGTTTCCCCCATTGCACGTCGTACCAGGTCGTCATACTCGGAATTGGAGTAGCGCGAATTATTCAGATTGCTGCCGGTTGTCCACATGTCCAGGAAGGTCAGTGGGTCCGCAAAATCGCCGATCCAGCTGATCGTGCTAATCGTGAACTGCTCACTGTCCACCAGATCGAAGTACTCCGGGTAGAGCACCGTTTCAACCGTCACGTCAATTCCGAGTGCGGATTGCCAGGTGTCAACCATGATCCCGGCAATACGGTCGTTCTCCGGACCTCCCGGGATGGTAATCGTGACGGCCGGCAGCCTCGCCCCGTCGGGGAATCCGGCGGCGTCCAACAACTCGAGCGCCCGTTCGCTATCCGCGGCCGCGATGCCTTCCACTTCAGGATAGAACGGGATGGCCGGCACAAGGGTCGTCGTGGGCAGGTACTGGTACTCCTCACTGCGGATCTCGTCCCAGGGAAGAAGCAGGGCAAAGGCTCTTCGCACTCTGGCATCATCAAAGGGCTCTGCCGTTGCCGAGACCTGGAAGTAGGTTGTCGCGAAGAGCGGGTTCACCACGATGTTATCCCGACGCTGGACGTCGTCCAGGTTAATCCCGTCGCGGACCCAGTTGAGGGCTCCCGCGTTGAAGGCCGCCGTCACCGCCTCAAAGTCATCGGAGAAGCGCAGGCTCAGGATCGAAATATCGACGTTGCGTTCGTCCCAGTAGTACTCATTTCCGGGCAGAACCATTTCCTCGTCTGAAACGCTCTCAATGACATACGGTCCGTTTCCCACGATCGGTTCCTGTTCGCTCCATGTTTCCCGGCCGAGCATGTCGGGATGAACAGCAACGAAGCTGTGGTGGCAGAGAATCCGCAGGAAATGGGTGGCCCGGGTCTCCAGTTCCACCTCCAACACGCGATCGGAAATGGCGCGGATGCCCACTGAGTTCGGATCGATGTTCTCTCCCGTTCGGTACGCCCGCGCCCCGACCACGATGTCCAGCAGTGACGCGTACGGGGCATCCATTTCCGGCGACAACAGCTCCAGCCAGGTGTCACGAAAGTGAGCCGCGACCACCGTGTCTCCATTTGAGTAGCGAGCAGATGATCGAAGCGTGAAGCGATAGATTCTGCCGTCGTCGCTGATCTCCCAACGACTCGCCGTGGCCGGCAGGGGATCCAGACTGTAAGGATCGTAGGTTACCAGGCCCTCGTAGATAGCGGTGTAGATCTGAGCTTCCGTGGTGGTGTAGGAAATGATGGGGTTGAAATTGATGTCCGATGTCTGGAAGTTGACGGAAAACGATTCGGATTCCTGCCCGTGTGCGGCCGCCACCACCAGCCCAAAGAGGATCGAGAACAACAGTGGTTGAAGAGTGCGCCGGCGACCCATTCCTGCAGAAGATACTGCCGGAGTCGATGCATTCCAACCCGCCGATTCCTACTGCAACGGTGTGTACGTTAGACCGCAGCTCCGGGCGACTCCCTCGTGAACGCACTCACCGTTGATAGTGTTGAGTCCTCGCCGGAGCGCATCACTGGATGCAAGGGCCGATTGCAGGCCCGCGTCCGCGATCAATAGTCCGTATGCAAGGGTGACACTGGTCAGCGCGATGGTCGAGGATCGAGCGACCGCCCCGGGCATGTTGGCGACGCAGTAGTGCACAACGTCGTCCACGATGTAGATAGGTTCGTCATGGGTCGTTGCGTGCGAGGTCTCGGCAATCCCGCCCTGGTCGATAGCAACATCGACCAGAACCGCCCCCGGCTTCATGAGTTTCAGGTGATCCCGTGTGATGAGCTTCGGCGCTGACTCGCCCGGCAGCAGCACGGCCCCGATGACGATGTCTGCTTCGCGCAGCACAAACTCAAGGTTGGCGTCCGTGGCATAGAGGGTGGTGATGGAGCTCCCGAAGATGTCGTCCAGGTAGGCAAGCCGGCGAGCATTGATGTCCAGAATGGTTACGTTGGCGCCGATCCCGGTAGCGATCTTGCAGGCGTTGGTGCCAACGACCCCGCCGCCGAGGATCGCGATTGATCCACGAGGCACTCCTGGCACGCCGCCCAACAGGATGCCCCGACCGCCGAAGGCCTTCTCCAGATACTTTGCTCCCTCCTGAATGCTGAGCCGACCGGCAATCTCGCTCATGGGCGTGAGGCAGGGGAGGCTGTGGTCCGGCAGCTCGATGGTCTCGTAAGCCACCGCCGCGACCTTCCGATCAATCAGCGCCTGTGCAAGCGGCACGTTGGCCGCGAGGTGGAGGTAGGTGTAGAGAATCTGATCTTCGCGCAGCAGAGCGTACTCCTCCTCGAGCGGCTCCTTGACCTTGATGATCATCTCCGCCCGGCGGAACACCTCAGCGGCAGAGCTCAGGAGTTGTCCCCCGGAGTTCACATATTCTTCGTCCGGGTATCCTGATCCGGTACCGGCGTCTTCCTGGATGACAACGGTATGACCGTGCCCAACGTAGCTCTTGACATCGTGTGGTGTCAGACCAACCCGATACTCATGTCGCTTTATCTCCTTCGGAACGCCAATGACCATATGTCCTCCATCGGCGCCCAGAATAACACGGAAACGGCCGGCCGGTGATATTTTCTGAAGTGTCACTGAGCGTGGAGGTCTGAAGCGGTAGAAGGTATTTCGGAGTAATG
>JAHOYX010000121.1 GCA_019038705.1 Spirochaetales bacterium | reverse complement strand
GGCCACATCATAGCGGTCCAGAATCGTCTGTGCCGGGGCATAGCTCTCCGGGTGAACACCCGTGTTGTCCAGCACACTCTCACCGTCCCGGATTCGCATGAAGCCGGAGCACTGCTGGAACGCAGCTTCACCAACGCCACGAACCTTCTTGAGATCGATCTTGCGGTGAAATGGTCCGTTCTTTTCCCGGTGCTCCACGACACGCTGCGCCAGGGTCGGCCCCACGCCGGCAACATGGGAGAGAAGCGACGCCGACGCACTGTTGACCTCAACCCCCACGCGGTTGACCAGGTCTTCGGTGGTGTCGGCAAGTTTTCGCTTGAGAAGGGTCTGATCCACATCATGCTGGTACTGTCCGATGCCCAGTGACTGAGGATCGATTTTGACCAGGGCCGCCATGGGGTTCTGCAGCCGGTGGGCGATTGAGATGGCCCCCCGGATCGTGACGTCCAGATTCGGGTATTCCTTCCGGGCAACTTCGCTCGCCGAGTAGACCGAGGCGCCCGCCTCCGAGACCACCGTGAACTTCAGATCGGCATCATCCTCGGCGTTGATTCGGGCGAAGAACTCCTGGGTTTCCCGACAGCCTGTACCGTTCCCGATGGCAATGCCGGTGAGTTTGTGGCGCCGATAGAGATCCAGGACCGTCTTCCGCGCACCATCGTAGTCGTTCCGCGGCGGTGTCGGGTAGATCACCGCATGTTCCAGGAATGTGCCGTGTTCATCCACGGCGGCGAGTTTGCAGCCGGATCGATATGCCGGGTCCACTCCAAGAATCCGAGTTCCAATCACCGGCGGGGTCATCAGAAGCTGGGCGAGGTTCCGTCCAAATGTCCAGATCGCCTGCTCGTCGGAACGTCGTTTGAGTTCGCTGTGAATTTCACGCTCAATGGACGGGAAGAGGAGCCGCTTGAGTCCATCCTCCAGGGCCTCCATGAGAAGGCCGGCGGAACTCCCGGAGCCCGGGCGTATCCAATCTTGTCGGATGCCGCGCAGGACCGGCTCCAGATCCAGATCGATCTTGATCCCCAACTGCTTCTCTTTGACCGCCCGCATGATAGCCAGGTAACGGTGGGAGGGGACGGAGGATGCGCGCTCGGAATGATCCACGTAGCGGGCATAAACGCCCTTGGGATCAAACTCCTTCCCTTTCCTGGTACGAAGGTTCCCGTTCTTCCACGCGAGTTTCCGCAGGATCTCCCGTTCCTTTGGATCATCACTGTAGCGTTCGGCGACAATATCCCCGGCGCCGGTGGCAGCCTCATCGGCAGAGCCAACCTCGCCACCAACAAACTCCCCGGCCCGCTTCAGGAACTCACCGCTACTCAAACGGGCCGACAGGAGCAGATCTGCCAACGGCTCCAGGCCCTTCGCGATCGCCACACCCGCTCGTGTGTTTCGTTTCTGTTTGTACGGACGGTAGAGGTCCTCAACGGCGGTGAGGGAGTCGGCATGCTCAATCTGGTCTCTCAAGGACGCATTGAGGTGGCCGCGCTCCTCTATCAGTCGCAGCACCTCCTCCTTGCGATCAGTCAATTTCCGGGAGTAGTCGTAGATCTCCTGAAATGCCCGCAGCTGCTCATCCGTCGCCCCACCGGTCCGCTCCTTTCGGTAGCGAGCGATAAACGGAATCGTCGCACCTTCGGACAGAAGGGTCAGAATGTTCTGAACGTGGCCAGGATCGATGCCGGTCTTCTCGGCGAGTTGTTCTGTCATCCATTCCACCGTGCGGCGCGCCGGCGGGTAGTGTCAAGCGCCGGGCGATGGCGACAAAGAAAGCAACGGGGGCGGCGAAGAATGTGAAGATGACATTCATCATCGACAGGGCGCCGTCATCCAGGATTCCGAGCAGCATCGCGCAGATGACCACCCACGCGGCGCCCCCGACGGCGATCAGACCCATACCGATCATCAGGAGTATCGTTCGTGCCAGGACCATGCCCCCGTGGGCTTCTTCCGGCAGATCAGGTCCAAGAACGATGGCGTAGAGGGTCAAGCACTGCGGAATCCACACCCAGGGGACGATGTGGCGCAGATGCACCAGGATCCACGGAGTGGTGAGAGACAGCAGTGCAGCCCAGCAGATCAGAGCCAGATCGAGGACGATCCCTGCAACCGGGAGACGGGACAGGGCAGGATGTCTCTGAAGACGATCGACCATTCTCATTGAGCTCCCCGCATCAATCTGAGACAAGATCCTTTCGTCAGTCTTCTGAACCTATCGCTCCACCGCGATGTCTTCCAACGTCTTGCCCTTTGTTTCGAGGGGCCTGGCGAAGAGCGTCAACAGCGGGGCGAGCATGAGCACACCGGCAACGATCCAGAAGCCTCCCATCGTTGGAAACAATGATGTCAGCAAGGACGCAAGAAGCGGGCCGACTACATACCCTAAGCGGGCCCCCGTTATACAAAGCCCGATGCTCGTTGATCTCACCTCAGTCGTGAAGATTTCAGCGAGGTACACGTAAATCCAGGCCAGGACCATAGCCATGAAGAAATAGACAGCCTGATAGAAGGCGGGAATCGCGGTTATTCCCAAAGCTACGAAACAGACTATGGCACCCAGTGATCCTACGATGAGCACGAACCTCCTTCCTACCTTGTCCATCAACACTCCGGAGATAATCGCGCTGACCGGAAGCAGGAGACCTGCTACGGTCAGTATGGAATTGAACTCGCTATCGGTGTAGTTGAGAACCTCCATGAAGAAGACTCCCCCGAACGTGGTCGCCATTTTGAAGGAAATGGTCCAGGAGAGGTACACGACGGTCGCGATGACTATGTACTTTGCGTCCTGTTTTCGGAGCTTCTTCAATGCGGCAAGCACGCCAAGGCGTTTGTTTCCTCTGGCTTCCGCGGCGTTCTTCCATCTGCCGGGTTCCTTCATGAAGAAGAACAAGAGCATCAGAATCACCATGAGGAAGAACATGACACCGTAACCCCATTGCCAGCCATAGCTATCAATGATTCGGGTACCGACTACTGCATACAGCGGGATGACACCAATGAGGAAGGCCAGGCTCCCATTGAGTCCTCGGCTCTTTGCGGGCGCTTCCTCCGATATCGGTACTTCCCACAGATTCGAAGTCGTTCCCATGATCATGATCGAGTACAGGAGAAGGAAGACGTAGATGTTCACCGACAGGAACACTATGAGAATGGCCGGAACTCCCATCACGAGCACCAGGGCCATCATTCCGGTTCTTCTTCCGAAGGCGTCGGCAAACCAGGCGATGAAGAAAACGCCAAAAACGATTATTCCAAAGAGCCCCTGGTAGAGTGCAAACTCACTGGCAGAGATAGCAAACTCAGCCAGTATCTTCGGTACCGCCTTCGTTTCAATCAACGAAAG
>JAHOYX010000140.1 GCA_019038705.1 Spirochaetales bacterium | reverse complement strand
CATGCTGACCGAGACCCTTCTTCGCGATGGACGCGACCTGCAGATTGTCGAGCTCATGCGCGAGTACGTCTTCCGCGGCAAGATCGGGAGATCTATCTCGTGGGTCTTCTTCGCTGTACTCGGCCTGGCGTTCGTAGCGAGCCTGACTGCCTACGTCTCCGGAGCCGGGGAAGTGCTCGCCGAGCTCACCGGCATGCCCGTGCTGTGGTCCCGCATTATGGTCTATGCACTCTCGGCGATGATTGTCTTCTTCGGCCTGAAGAGCGTCGGGTTCTCCGAAAAGATCGCGCTTTTCGTCATTCTTCTGTTCGCCGCAATCATCTGCATTGGATCGATTGGTATCTGGCGCTTCCCTGCCGACATCCTTCGTGTCGATGTGGGCCGCTGGAAAGAGTCGTTGGCGCTCTACGGCATTGTCATGTACAGCCTCAACGCCGCCTTTGCCGTTCCCCAGGCGGTCAAGGGACTCGGGCGAGACGCTGCACGGTCGGTGCGTGCGGTCGTAACCGGAACCGCGATCAATGCGATCCTGGTTACCCTGGTCACCCTCGTTGCCATCGCTGTCTCACGCCCCGTGACCGAAGTTGCGGTCATCGGCATCGGAGCGGCAACCGGGCCATTCGTTTCGATTGTCGGGTCGCTGTTTGTCCTGTTCGCCATGCTCACCACCTACTGGTCGGTGTCGCTTGCCCTGGCCGACATCATCAGGGAACGGCTGCCCCTGGGCGAACGACTGTCGTGGCTCGTGGCCACCGCCCCAACACTGCTCCTCATCGTGTTTGGCCTGTTTGGATTCGTTGAGTACATGCAGGTTGCCGGTGGGATCGTCGCCCTGGTCGTCGTCTACGTGACCGTTCCCATGTACCTTCGGGCAAAGTCGGAGGGCGCGGTGGCCGAACCCGGCTGGACGCTCGGCAGATTTGGCTCGCCGTTCGCGCTCGCGGTGTTTGTTGTCGGCATGGTACTCATGGCGATCGGCTCGTTTCTCGGCCTGTCGTAGGCTCCCGCGGATTGTCCGCAGGCTCATTTGAATCGATCATCCGACTTCCGCCTTGAGACGATTTCCCTGGCTTTCTCAAGCCAGCCGGTCCGTACTTCCACTTGAGCATCGAATTCCGGTACGTACGGCTTGATGTCCAGAAGCGGCGTGCCGTCGAGAATGTCCACATTCTGGATGTGGAGCACGCCGTCTTTGATTCTGTCCAGTTGGACAACGGAAAGCCCGATTGCATTCGGACGCTTGGGCGCGCGGGTGGCAAAGAGTCCCCGCAGCTCCGAATCCATGAAAGGCACAAGGTGGAGGTTGAATGAATGGCTGCGGTGGAAATGGTACAGCAGGATGATGTGAGAGAAGCCGTCGAGATCCTTCAGCCCTGGGTGGAAATCCTCGAACAGCTCGACAGTACCCTTCACGCCGACCGCGCCGGCCGGCTGGATCGGCATGCCCTCGCGTTCTGTAAACGGCGTGTGGATCACGCCAATGGGATCGAATTCAATCTTCATTCTACGTCACGCGAACGTCTGCGTCACCATATCATGCATCGTGGCCTTCCCCCGATTTCGTGGACACCCGATTAGCTACTGACCCTATCGTTTTCCGGGGGCATCTGGATACCGCTTCCGCTCGGAAAACTTCGTGAAGGGCCTTCTCGCGGGCCGTTTTCTTCCGGCTCATGCTCTGGTAGAAGCCCCTCTTGCGCAATACGCGACGGAACATGGTGGAGGCATACTGAACGCCACCGCCTATCCCCAGTTCATCCGCAATCTGGCGTCCTGGTTTCCCGCTGGTGTTCAGCAATTCCACTGCCTGGATCTTGAAATCCTTCGTGTACGTTATCCTTCTCTCTGTCATCATGTTTCCTTTCCCGTCCAGTCATACACGGGTGCTTAACTTCGAGCCCACTGAATCGGGGAAGGTTCACTTGACAGAGGCGACGTCCTCATCGATACTCGTCAAGCAAGATGTAACAGGAAAACCTAGGAGGCGTTGGATGTTTCGCAGAAATGTACTACTTGGTGGAGTTGCTATTATCGCTCTTTTGGCAGTTTTTCTTCTGGCTGCATGTGATGCTCCTACAGATCCTGCTCCATCAGAAGAGGAAATAGCCGCACTTGAGGCAAATATAGCAGCTGTCGAGGTACTCTGGTCAGACTCGTCCCATAATAACGTATGGAACCAGAGAGAAGGAACTAATACCTATTGCGCACGCTGTCATTCACCAGGTAACTGGGATCCAGACGCCATGAGGGGTGGTCCAGTACCCGGGAGTTGTTTCAACTGCCACCTTGGCCCCTCCTTAAGAACAAATGCCTTAGGTAACGAGGCAATCGCCGAAGAAGACTTTGAGGGTATTAACTGCTCCACATGTCACGAGGAAGGACATGGTTCTGATATTGCCATTTGGAACAATGCCACCGAAGGATACGATGCAGTAGCAACGAGTGATGAATTATGTGGCAAATGCCATGTCGACGGCTATGGTGGATTTGATGCGGTCGCGTCCGGACCCGGTGGTGATAGTGGTACAGCAGATGGCGGAGGTACTGCTACATCGTTAACAGAGGCAGGACAGGACTTCATGGCTACAGTTAAGGCAGGCATGGACGTTTACAACGAAACTGATAACTCTCATGCAACTGTGTCCGCCGTTGTTGATGATGGCTCGATCACAACTACTGCACTTACCGGAGGGGCTGCCAACGTATGGTCAGCCGAGGATAAGTACTACATTTATGAAGGACCTTTAGTACCAGGAGGCATTTTCGATGGCACTGCTCACCAGATTGTCGTGGGTGGAAGTGCGCACCCCAACGAAATTGGCATAGCAGCAGCAGATAGAGGCCCTTCATCATGTATTGAATGCCATGATCCACATTCACTGGAGACTTCTTCTTGTATTGCGTGTCATGAAGATTTGAGTAAAGCCTCAAATGCCATGGATATAGGTCATGACGATAGAATGGCCAAAGTGACATGTGTGGGCTGTCATAGCGCTGATCCAGTTCTTGATGCGATGGGTTGGGTTGATGCTGAGGCACGAGATGTCTTTACTATTGGAACGAAGTCGGTGCCCAGAGGCGGAGGCGCGCCAGTTTTCTCCTCCAGCAACACACATCTTATCAATAGAACAGCAAAAGCATGTACGGACTGCCACACTGCAGACAATAGTTGGGGTATACCAGTTATAGAAGCAGAACAACCCAGTGGAAGACCTTTTTAACCACTACGTCTTGTGTCGGATATTAGGAATCTGACAGGTAGAAGAGGCTGTGAGAAACAGCCTCTTTTATCTGAGGAGGCGCGTAGCAACTTGCTTGTACCTAACAACCGTTCGATTACTCCATGGCTGCTGTGTGTTGTGCTACTCTCCCTCTTTGCACTAGCAAGCGCGTGCACACGGGGAGAGGTGTCTCCACCGCCGCCTCCATCATCAAGCACGCTAACCGATCCTATGCAGCAGGATATTCTTGTTACC
>JAHOYX010000032.1 GCA_019038705.1 Spirochaetales bacterium | reverse complement strand
GTCGTCTGATGTCCTCGGATACGATCTGGAGGTGATTGGATACTCGCTGTGCGACAACTACGTAATCCAGATTGGGATGGACACGGAAGCGCGAGGTCGGGTAACCAGGCTCTTTCGGACCAGCTTCCTCCTCACTTTTGCGGTTCTGTTCGGTGCGAGCGTGCTCGGCGGTTTGTTCTTCACCTCACGATCGCTGCGTCCTATCGGCTCGCTCAGCTCCACGATCAGATCCATCATTGAGACAGGCAAGCTGGATCAGCGGATCCCTCAGGCGGGCACTGGCGATGACCTGGACGATCTGGTGGGTTCGTTCAACCACATGCTTGATCGAGTGGAACAGCTCGTGCGCGGCATGCGCGACGCGCTTGACGCCGTTGCCCATGATTTGCGCACCCCGATGACGAGATTCCGAGCGACGGCTGAATCAGCCCTGGCTTCTTCACCGGAAGTCGATATCTATGCGGAAGCTCTCGGCGATGCGCTCGAGGAATCGGATCAGATCTTGAGGATGCTCAATTCCATGATGGACATATCGGAAGCCGAAGCCGGCGCCATGTCATTGCGAAGAGAGGAGATCGATCTGGCCCGACTGATCACCGAGGTCGTTGATGTCTACAGCGTGGTGGCGGAGGAAGCGGATATCCACGTTGAAAGCGATCTGGGCCCCGGGTTGGTTACCGCGGCTGATCCCGGCCGGCTCCGGCAGGCCGTTGGCAACCTGGTGGACAACGCTGTGAAATACGCCCGCCGGGGATCGACAGTGTCGCTCGCTCTTCGGACGGCGAGGCCCTCGTCAGGGCTCCTGTTCGCCGAGATAAGCGTGAAGAACGTGGGGGAAGGGATCAGCCCCGACGAACTCGCGCACATCTGGACCCGCCTCTACCGCGGGGGCGAAGGCAGGCGCTCGTCCGGGCTTGGCCTTGGGTTGACTCTGGTGCGTGCGATTGTGGAAGCCCACGGCGGCTACGTCGACGTGGAGAGTGAGCCTGGCCGGCACGCAGAGTTCCGCATCTACCTCCCTCTGGCAACTTAGATCATTTCAAAACTGTAATGAACTCGCAAGGTTACCGTAAGGATCGGTAGCTATACTCCACTGTGAGAACAGACAACCAGCTGATGAGAGGGATTGATGCAGAGCGATAAGAGACCGATTCGACGAGTGCTGTGGGCCGCGACAGGTTTTGTGTTGGCAGCAATGCTTGGCCTGTCATTTGAGTTCTTCGTGCCGAGAGTTGAAGCGCAGTCGACAGTAACCACGCGCCCGGCAACTCCCATTGAGACCGCAACCACTGATGAGATCATGATGGCCTACCAGGAATCCTTTCGGCGCGTCGCGCAGACTGCTCTCCCGGTCGTCGTGAAGATTGACGTGGTCGATGTCATCCGCCAGCAGGTCAACCCCTCACCGTTTCAGTTCTTCTTCGGTCCTCGCCCCGGCGACGATAAGGAGCCCGAGACGACGGAGTATCGACGGCCCGGATTGGGATCCGGGGTGCTGGTACGTCGTGCGGGCAACAAGGTGTACGTCCTGACCAACGAGCATGTTGTGGGCGAAGCCGATGAGATTACCGTGAGTCTCCACGACGGGCAGATGTTTGAGGCAACGCTGGTTGGCAAGGACCCAAATCGAGACCTGGCTCTCGTCGTCTTTGAAACCCGTGATGATGTTCCCATTGCCCGCCTGGGTGATTCCGACGAGCTCCATGTCGGGGACTGGGCGTTCGCGGTGGGGAATCCCCTCGGGTACGAATCAACCATCACGGCCGGGATCATCAGCGCGGTGGGCCGTCGCCCGGCTCCGGGCAACGGCATCAGTGGTCTCACGGACTACATCCAGACCGACGCCGCGATCAATCAGGGCAATTCGGGCGGTGCCCTTGTCAACCTGAAAGGCGAGGTTGTGGGAATAAATGCGTGGATCGCGAGTCAGAGCGGCGGCAGTGTCGGCCTCGGATTTGCAATCCCGATCAACAATGCGAAACGCGTAATCGACGAGTTGATCGCGTATGGCGAAGTGGAGTACGGCTGGCTCGGCATCCGATCCGGTGGGACCATTACCGATGAGCTTGCGGACAGCCTCAACCTGCGCAATTCGCGCGGTGCGTTTGTCGGCAGTGTGTTTGAGGATTCGCCGGCGGAACGGGCAGGCATTCTCCCCGGTGACATCATCACCGAGATTGATGGAGAACTGATAGACGACTGGAACGACCTTCTCAACATCGTGGCCGACTTGTCTCCAGGGAGAGCAAGCAGCTTCGAGATCACCCGCGAGGACAGATCGATTGACCTCCGTGTTCGCATCTCTCGACGCACCGATGAGACTCAAGTCGCGCAGAGCTGGCCCGGCTTCAACGTCGTGCCCCTCACCGACGAGATTCGGGAAGGGCTCTCCCTCCGGAACGAATCGGGGAAGGTGGTCGTCTCGGAAGTGTTCGCCGGAGGGCCGGCTGCGGCCGGAGGAATCCGGCAAGGGGATATCATCAGGCGGGTCGGCAACGAGGCCGTAGGTGATGTAGCGGAGTTCTACGAACTGATAAACGAACGATCCGATGAGGAGCTCGTGTTCCGCATTGCGCGTCAAGGACGCGAGTTCCTGATCGGACTCGTCCGATAAAGTATACTCCTCTCCTTCTTGGCAGTCCGCGTTCCGTTGGTTCGCGGGCTGCCTTTTCTTTGGTCCTGATGACCTTCACCGCCAGCCCGCGCCGTCGCTATCTGTTTACTCGCTCTCCAGCATCGATATTCTCAAGGAACTTGTGTAATTCATTTTCCATGTGGTCCACCACATCGAAGTAGTGCTCGCCCCAATCCAGAGCGTAGATGTCCCGGGTATCCCCCGCCATCATGGGTTTCATCTGATAGTAGCCGTTCAATCCGCCGATGGTCTCACCGCTCCTCGTATCCACCATGTAATACACACCGTGGAATTCCAGACCGTAGTAGCGAACCCACTCCCTGTTGTCCCAGGATCCTTCCACTAACAGTATGGGGTGGTCCTCATAGAAGCCGTAGTACGAAATGACAAAGATGATATCGGTCTCAATTCCGGAAAGGCCGATCTCTCGATCATAGCCCGGCCTCTCGGGATCATCGGGTATGACCGGATTCGGATCCAACACCTGGATCTCCATGTCGGGAAAGGCCGATTGCAGCACCGGAAGCGCCATGTTTCGCAAGCCCTGGAACGAATCCGGAAACTCCGTGATCAGCAGGTCGGTGTCGACCCCCTCCATCCCGGATGAGCTCAGGTTGTAGCTCGCCGTCAGCTGCGGCTCGTGGATGATGCCAATGCTCGTGATAGTGCCCATCGATTCTTTGAGGAACGCGTAATCCGTCGCGCATCCGGTCAACGCGAGTCCAATAACAATGATCCCGACAATGAATCTCATGATCGCTTTCGTGGTCATCTCATTTCTCCTGAATGCCCAGACAAAGAGGATTGTAGGAGGGCCCTCATGCGCAGTCAAGGCAGCGGAA
>JAHOYX010000007.1 GCA_019038705.1 Spirochaetales bacterium | reverse complement strand
ATCACCGACCGCAAACAGGCAGAGAAGGAGCATGAGCAGTTGCAGGGACAGCTGAACCAGGCCCAGAAGATGGAATCGGTGGGTCGATTGGCGGGCGGTGTGGCCCACGACTTCAACAACATGCTGGGCGTGATCCTCGGCCACACTGAAATGGCCATGGAAGAAGTGGACCCACTCGGACCGCTGTCTGCGGGCCTGCAGGAGATCCAGAAAGCCGCCAAGCGCTCCGCGGACCTCACCCGGCAACTGCTGGCCTTTGCCCGCAAGCAGACCATCACTCCCCGGGTCCTGGATCTGAACGAAACGGTTGAGGGCATGCTCAAGATGTTGCGGCGGTTGATCGGCGAAGATATCCATCTCGCCTGGCTGCCGGGCTCGGGGGTGTGGCCGGTCAAGTTGGACCCGTCGCAGATTGACCAGTTGCTGGCCAACCTGTGCGTCAACGCCCGCGACGCCATTGAAGGTGTGGGCAAGGTCACCATCGAGACCGAAAACGTGACCTTTGACCAGGCTTATTGCGACAACCACCCGGGGTTTGTACCCGGCGCGTACGTCCTGCTGGCCGTCAGCGATGACGGCTGCGGCATGGACGCGGAAACGCTGGACATGCTCTTTGAACCATTTTTCACAACGAAGGAAGTGGGCACCGGCACGGGCCTTGGACTTGCCACCGTCTACGGCATCGTCAAACAGAACGATGGCTTCATCAACGTCTACAGTGAGCCCGGCGATGGCTCTACCTTTAAGATCTACCTGGCCCGACACGCGGGCGAAACCGAACAGGTGCGGGAGGCAGAACCGGAAAGGCCGCTGGCACGGGGTGATGAGACCATCCTGTTGGTGGAGGACGAGCCTTCAATCCTGAAGATGACGGGGATGATGCTCGAGAATCAGGGCTACGCGGTTCTCACCGCCTCCACTCCGGGTGAGGCCATCCGCAAGGCGAAGGAGCACGGTGGCGCGATCCACCTGCTCATGACCGATGTCGTGATGCCCGAGATGAACGGCAGGGAGCTGGCAAAGGAACTGCTGCCGCTCTTCCCGGACATGAAGCGCCTGTTCATGTCCGGTTACACGGCAAATGTCATTGCTCACCGCGGCGTGATAGACGAGGGTGTCAACTTCATTCAGAAGCCCTTTGCGATGCATGACATAGTGGCAAAGGTTCGGGAGGCACTGGACGGCGCATGAGCGGCGGCCGGATTGCCCCGCTCCCTACACGGCCCGGCCTACAACTCTGTTCAGCCGCTTCACAAACTCCGCGGGCTCGGGCACCTGTGCCCCCTCAACCAGCAGCGCCTGATCCAACAGGAGGAACGCCACGTCGGCGGCGAAGTCTTCGTCCTTCACTCCCGCGAGCTTCTTGACGATCTCATGATCGGGGTTGATCTCCAGGATCGGCTTCACATCGGGGAGATCACTCTGGCCCATGGCCTTGAGCATCTCCTGCATCTTGAGGGTTGGATCGCTTTCGTCAACAACGATGCACGACGGGGAGTCGGCGAGGCGCACAGAGATGCGAACGTCCTTCACACGATCGCCAAGCGCCTTCTTTATGGTCTCCACCACCGGCTTGAGTTCCTTCTCTTTCTTCTCGTCGGACTCACCCTGGAGATCCTCACCGGCATCGGCACGGTTGACCGGTTTGAGCTCGGTCTCCTTGTACGTGCCGATAGACGGAACGACGATCTCATCGATCTCGTCGTCCATGATGAGCACCTCAATCTCCTTCTTCTTGTATGCCTCGAGGAGCGGTGAGTGGCGCAGAGTCTGCTCGTCACCACCGGTGATGTAGTAGATGGCCTTCTGCTCGCCCAGCATGCGCTTCTTGTACTCCTCGAGACTGGTGAAGCCATCAACGGCAGTACTCTTGAATCGAACCAGATCCACCAGTTGCTCGCGGTTGGCGAAGTCCTGATAGAGCCCTTCCTTGATGGGTCGATTGTACTGCTCCGAAAACTTCGTGTAGGTGTCCGGCTCCTCGAGTGCGATGCGCGTGAGCTCGCCGAGCACCTTCTTCACCGAAGCATTCCGGATGGAGGTCATGATCCTGTTCTGCTGCAGGATCTCACGGCTGACGTTCAGCGGCAGGTCCTCGCTGTCTATGACACCTCGCAGGAAACGGAGATAGGTGGGCATGAGCTCTTTCTCATCGTCGGTGATGAAGACACGTTGAACGTAGAGCTTCACGCCGGCGCGGTAGTCAACCTGGTAGAGATCAAACGGCGCCTGCTTCGGAATGTAGAAGAGGGTGGTGTACTCCTGCACGCCCTCGGCCTTGGTGTGGAGCCAGAAGAGGGGATCTTCCGTGTCGTGAGTGATCGTTTTGTAGAAGTTCTTATAGTCCTCGTCGGAGAGGTCATTCTTTGCCTGCTTCCAGAGTGCGCTCGCCGCATTGATCTGCTCGAGCTTTTCCTCCTTGGACTTCTCCTTGCCCTTGTCATCGTACTCGGCCTTCATGTAGCGGAGGTAGATGGGGAAGGCGATGTGGTCGGAGTACTTCTTCACGACCTCCTGGATCTGCCAGCGGTTGGCGTACTCGGTCCCTTCTTCGTTGAGGTGCAGAACAACTGTGGTGCCGTTGCCATCCAGCTCGGCCTCTGAAATGGTGAACTTCCCCTTGCCGTCGCTCTCCCATTTCCACGCGGTTTCTTCCCCGGCCTTTCGGCTGATCACCTCAACCCGCTCGGCAACCATGAAGACGCTGTAGAACCCGACGCCGAACTGACCGATCAGGTTGGAGTCCTTCTTGGCGTCTCCCGTGAGCTGGGACAGAAAGCCGTTGGTGCCGCTCTTGGCGATAGTGCCGAGTTGCTCTGTTATTTCATCCTGGTTCATGCCGATTCCGGTGTCGGCCACCGTAATGGTCTTGTGATCGCCCTCGTCAAACGAGATATCGATTCGGGGATCAAAGTCCAGCTTCTTGAACGCATCATCGGTCAGGGTCAGGTACTTCAGCTTGTCCAGCGCGTCGGACGAGTTGGAGATGAGCTCGCGGAGAAATATCTCCTTGTGTGAGTACAGACTGTGGATTATCAGGTTCAGAAGCTGGTTGACTTCGGTTCGAAATTTGTGTGTTGCCATAGTGTCTCCTTGGGATCGACCATAAGCTACCAAAGCCGATACCGGGCCGACAACGGGGAGTGCTGGCAATCCTCGGCCGGGCGACGTACTATTCGGATCGGCAGCATGAACATCCTGATCACCTATTTCAGCGGCACGGGAAACACCTCCTTCGTTGCGTCGAGGCTGGCTGGACGCCTGCGGGCTGCAAAGCCGGACGAAGGCGTGCCGGCCGCCTCCGGTCACGCGGTTTCCTGCATGCCGATTGAGCGTGTCGCGGACCGGGAATTGACCGCTGCCGATCTCGTGGTTCTTGGCTTCCCGATCTACGCCTGCGACGCCCCGACGCCGGTCTACGAGTTCGTCCGGCGGAAAGCAACGGCTTCGCGAACACCGGCGGATCCCGCTCGGCCCATACCAGTGG
>JAHOYX010000004.1 GCA_019038705.1 Spirochaetales bacterium | reverse complement strand
GCCGCAGCCCGTCCTGTCCTCCGGTTGATCAACAACAACCCCTGGGGGGATCGAATTTTCGTCGCAAACTATCGCGGCGACACCACCCCGAATACGTTTGCCGATGGCGGGTCAGTTACCAATAATGCGCCGTCGGTCACAGATGCGCTGACCGACTTGATCGATTTCAAGCTGAGCGTCTGTCCAGAATTTATCGTCAAGCTTGAAGCTGACCATGCGCCTCTTTCCTTCTACGTAGATCAGGCAGTTCAGCGGGGCAAGTCGCTACGTTTGGGGATTGGTGCAACACGGATCGACCGCAACAACAGCGCCAGCCGTGAAGCTGTCACAGGAGAGCTCAGCGAACTCGCAGCAACCTACGCACAGGCGATCAGAGCTGTGTCGAACGCACTTGCTCACAACGGGGATTCGAGTGCAGATTTCGCAAGGCCAGGTGACATCTTTTTCGAAGACATCAACCCGGAGTCCGATTTCGACCTTGTAAAAACCATTGTCGAATCGGTCGCAGAACACGGAAGGATATCATCCCCCCCAGGTTGATCTCGGAGGGGGGAGGATCGGCAACAGAGTTCCTACGGGCGTTTCACCGGGCCTGTCGACTTACGAACTACGAGTTCCTGATCAAGAACGGTCCTCTTTCTATCACGCGGCTTGTCTGTGCAGTATAGATCATCAAGCAGCATCTCCGCTGCCAATCTTCCCATGCTGATTTTGTCCATGGAAATAGTGGTAAGATCTATACCGCTGAACGACGCGGCTTCAATATTATCAAATCCAATAACCGAGATATCATCCGGGACTCGCAGACCGGACTCTCTTATTCCATTCATGACTCCAATGGCTATCAGGTCATCAAACGCAAGAACCGCAGAGAAAGCATGCTGTTCTGAGAGTATTCTCTTGATGCTATTGCACCCGGATTCAACACTGAAATCACCAGGATATACGTCTGATTCCTCCAATGGGATGCCATATTCACCGAGGGCTCTCTCATATCCCTTGAATCTCTGACTAATCGCCTCACTGTTAAATCGTCCGCCAACAACAACAAACTTCCTATGTCCGAGATCAAGAAGATGTTTGGCTGCAAGATATCCACCGTGCTCTGAATCGGTACCAACGAAATTTGCTTCCGCGTCGGGATATGGTGAGCTCACGAAAACCACGGGGAGCTCCAGGGAAAGCACCTTTTCGAGGGTAGGATTGGGCTCATTGCAGGAAACCAGAAGAATACCATCAATCTTCCTTTCGATCACAAGATTCAGATGCATGGCTTCAAGCTTGCTGCTCCAGTTTGTGTTGCAGATAACAAGGCTATACCCTCTTCTAAATGCGATTTCTTCTGCTCCAAGTATCAATGACGCGAAGAATGGATTGGCGATATCCGGGAGTATGAAGCCAACCATTTCACTCTTATTCATGACGAGGGCTCTTGCCTGGGCGTTCC
This sequence comes from Spirochaetales bacterium, assembly GCA_019038705.1. Lineage (GTDB taxonomy): Bacteria > Spirochaetota > Spirochaetia > DSM-27196 > SLST01 > JAHOYX01. Next base: position 2,048 of record JAHOYX010000004.1, on the reverse strand, counting down.
TTCGGTAGCCCATCTCTTCAGCTTTTGATTTCACACGTTCTCGTGTCTGTTCTTTTATTCTGGTATCACCGTTCAGCGCGAGAGAGACGCTGGAGTAGGAAAGATCGAGTTCCCTGGCGATATCTTTGATCGTTACCATGTTCTCGAAGATATTTCAGAATTTCCTCAGAATCAATCAGGATGGTTCTCGGGGAGGGGACTCCTCCAACACGAGGGCACCGCAGCAGCCTTGCACTACGACACCACATAGCGGGTTGTCACCGCTGCTGAGCGAGCACTCTTTCGAAATTGAAACGTTTGAATTTCTCTTGACAAGTTGACTATCCATGCTAAAATGTTTGGAGAAGACGTATTCAAACGTTTTAATTCTGTCGGGAGGTATAGTATATGAAACGGACTATCGTGTTGTGTCTCGTCGTGATACTAAGTGCTGCGCATCTTTTCGCCGCAGGAAGTGAGGAGGAAGGCGCGGAGGCGCCGGTAGAATTGCTCTGGTGGTCTCATTATGGGCCTGGTACTGCCGCCGGAGATTACATGGAGGTGTATCGGCAGCAATTCGAGGCACAGTATCCAAACATCACGGTTGAGCTGAATAACGACGCGCATGAGACCTACATTCAGAGCTTGCCGACGGCAATCGCCTCCGGAGAGGCTCCCGATGTCTTCGCCCAGACATACCGGTACATCCCGACCTACCACGAAAACGGTTCTCTGGCGCCTGTCGGTCAGGTAGCGTTACAGGAGTTCGGTGCCGCAAGCATCGCAGAGTTCGAACAGCAATGGGCGCCAAATGTACTGGATGCGTATAGAGTGGGCGACAACCGTTATGGGCTGCCCTTCGAATACAACATCTATGCCTGGGGCATTAACACCCGTCACTTTCGAGAAGCTGGTTTGGATCCGGTCGCTGACGCCCCCAAGACCTGGGACGATGTGATCAGAGTAGGCAAACTGCTGGTGCAGACCGACGGAGGCCGAATAACCCGCGAGGCGGTAGCTTTTCCGTTCGATCTGTCCGCCGCATGGTACCTGCTCGAGTTCGAACACATGGTGAGAGAGTTGGGTGGCTCGGTGATGAACGCTGACCAAAGTGAATGTATTGTGAACAGCGAGGCTGGAATCAGGGCAATGCAGGAGCTCAAACGGCGTTTCGACGAGGGGATTTCCGACCCGGACCTATCTAGTATTTCCGACTATCACAACACGGCATTCCCCAACGGTGAGTTTTCCATGGGCATCATGGGAAACTGGGGACAGCAGCGCTGGTACAACACGGAAAACTTTCCTGGAAACAGTCCGGGAGATTTCATGGCAATTCCAACTCCGACCTTCGCGGGGAAAGAACCGGCCACTTCAACGACCGGCTGGGCATGGGTCGTTTTTGGCGACACAGATCTTGAGGCTGAGGCCTGGCGGCTGGCACATTTCCTCACCTCCTTCCCGTCGGAGAACCTCATAGAAGTAGGAAGTATTGTCCCGAGGGCGGGCTGGTCCACCACGGAAGGCGCAAAATCCATCCCCGATGCGGATCTCTTTGAGGATATGCTTCAGTATTCGGCTCCGCTGGCGGCTTATACAAAGTACGCCGAGGTTTCCGAACCGTTGAAGAGGATGATCCAGGAAGTCCTGCTGTCAGGTAGAGATATCAGAGAGAGTCTTGACAAGGCCAAGGCAGAAATAGACCAGGCGATAAAGGACTAGGCAGTCCGGGCATCCGGCCACGGCGGGGCAGCAACTCCGCCGTGGCGTCTCGCCTTCCTTCTTGCATCTGCATGGCCGAAGACTTCGCCTCAAGGGGATGGAAATGTCGATCAATACGACGCCGGGCTATATCCGAAGACTCAGCATTACCGGGTTCTTGTTCTTCCTTCCCGCCTTGATTTATCTGATCATTTTTCTTGCAGGACCCATCGTCAGCGCCATAGTTCTTAGCTTCACCAAGTACACGCTGCTCTCTGCTCCAGAACTGGTTGGGTTCAAGAACTACCTTAGAGTACTTTCCATGCCTTCATTCTGGAATTCCCTTGGAGTGACAGGTCTCTACGTCG
>JAHOYX010000059.1 GCA_019038705.1 Spirochaetales bacterium | reverse complement strand
TCCAGACCGGCAATTGATCTGATTGTCCGCACGGCAACCATGACAACGAAGACGGCCAGCAGTGCCACTGCCACCAGCCGGAGTTGGAGCGTGAGGAATCTGGCGACTCCGACGACTGCAGCGCTCGCGGCTCCCAGCAGAGCGAGGTGCTGAACTCGACGGGAAACCAGCAACCGCTGGTCCATCGGCGGGGAGTCCACTGGAAATCGCTGAACCAGCCGCGAAAGATCTGCTGCCGCCACGAGAAACCATACGCCGGCAACGGTGATCCAGAGATACACTTCCGCAAATCGCCAGAGCAGAAGCAACCCGACAAACAGAAACGCGGCCTGGGTATACCAGTCGACCCGTTTCGGTCGGCGCCGCTCAACCACAATCCACGCGATCCCCGCGGCCACCGCAAGCCCTGCGGCGAGCCACCGCTCTCCGAGCAGGTGGGGAACGCACGCGCCGGCACTTGACGCGGCAACTGCGATGTCTCGATAGACCGCTGCTCTCCGTCTCATCTCGATCGTCGTCTCCACGCGGATTGAATCTGCCCGATTGCGCCGCTCACCGCGGTCTCAAACGGGAATCGGGTGTCCCAGTCAACGACGGGAATACCCGCGTGTTTCAGTCGATGTATGAGAACCAGCCGCTCCGCCCGGGCTATTCTGCAGGCCATGCCGGCAACGGCGGCCTGATAAGAAATCGGGTCGGGACTGACCACCAGCACGGCGTATCGGAGAGCAGTCAGTCTGATAATGGGGGCCGCGTCGTCGGGGGTGAGCGGGCTCACCAGGATGAGTTGGCTCCCGCCGGGCAGCAGCCTGTCCGGAATCTCATCCAGCTTGAAGAACACAGAACTCTCTCCGGGGGAGACCCTGGCTATTCGGGTGAGTATGCGCTGCTTCTGCACCTTCCCGAAGCCCGGGGCAGTCCAGTCAATAGAGATCCCGTAGGCAAGGAAGCCAACGCGGTTTCCCTGGTCCAGGAGGACATCCGCAAGGCTCGCTGCCGCGTTCGCGGCGTACTCGAACAGTGGCTGAGCCACGGTTGAGGGATAGGCCCGCAGTCGCGCGTCCAGGATGATGCCGATGTCGGCAACGCGCTCTTCCTGGAACTCATTCACGTAGAGCTCGCCAGGTCTGCGGGCGGACAGCCGCCAGTTGATCCGGCGCGGCTCGCCCTGCCCCGCATGGAGTCGCACGTCAAAGAACTCGGTGCCCTCTCCGCCCCTCCGGGCGGGAAGCGAGCCGGCATAGACAAGAGTGCGTCGGGGCGCAATGGGAATCCTGGACAGGGCGCGATGATCAGGCAGCGTGACCAACTCCTGGGGAATGCTGAATCCGTGCCGGCGCTTCCGCAGGGGGAAGTCTCCTGCCACCTCTACGAGCACCAGGTCAAACTCAAACGAACCCCGATCTCCGGAGATCGAGTAGGAGAAGGAGAACTGAGCTCCAGGGCGCAAGGTGACCAACGCGGTCGGTCGTCCATCTACCACGGTGAGTCCCGGCGGCACCCGGTCGGTCAGGATTACCTCCCGCAATGCACCCCCTTCGTTCACCACGGTTACCGTCACTTCCACTGCCGTGGAGGGGCCAACCCGTGATGCACTCAAGTCTCGTGAGACGGAGATCCTCGTTGGCTGTCGGAAGAGATCGGCCGCCAGGAGACAGAGGAGCAACGGTGTCGCCGCAAGCAGTACGGAGCCCGAGAGAGCCAGCAGCCCCAGGGCAATGATGAAGGTGAGGAGGGCGCTGTAGGCGGCAAGCTGGTTTCTCACGCGCCGGATACGACCGGCACCGGGACGGTGCTCAGAATGGAATCGATTACCTCACTCGCCGCGCCAACCCGCATCCAGAGGTCCGGAGCGAGCACCAATCGATGCCTCAGGGCGGGGCCCGCAGTTCGCTTGATATCGTCCGGTATGACAAACCCTCTTCCGCTTGCCGCGGCCACCGCCCGGGAGAGCTTCATGATGGAAAGGGATCCCCTCGGGCTCGCCCCCACGCTCACCCCGGTGTTGGACCTGGTCTTGGAGACGATGCTGACGATGTACCGCTCGAGGTCTTCGTGAAGATAGACCTCTTCAACCAGGTCGCAGATGCCAAGGAGCTCCTCACGGTCGGTGACCGGCGACACGCTGGTCTCGTCTGTCTTCCGCTCCCGTCGCCGCTGCAGGATCTCTGCCTCTGCGCGCTCGTCAGGGTACCCGATGGAGAGCTTCACGAGAAATCGATCCAGCTGCGCCTCCGGCAGGGGGAATGTCCCCTCATACTCAATCGGGTTCTGTGTGGCCAGGACCACGAACGGCCGGGGCAGTTTCAACGACTCGCCCTCAATGGTTACCTGCCCTTCCTGCATCGCCTCGAGCAGCGCGGACTGGGTCTTTGGCGATGCCCTGTTGAGCTCATCTGCGAGCAGGATGTTGGTGAACACCGGTCCCTTGCGAAGCTCAAACTCGGACTTCTCGCGGTTGTAGATGTATCCTCCGGTGATATCACCCGGGAGAAGGTCCGGTGTGAACTGGATTCTCCGGAATCCCAGGTCCATGGACGCGGCGAGTGTTTTGGCCAGCAACGTTTTTCCGAGACCGGGGAAGTCTTCAAACAGGACGTGACCGTTGCAGAGGAGCGCGGCGGTGACCATCTCTATCGTCTCCGACTTGCCGATGATGACCGATTCAACGGCTGATCTGATCCTGGCAACGAAACTTCGGACGTTTTCGGTGTTGACCGTGCTATCCACGTGGGGCCTCCGTTATACGCTCTACTGCTTCCAGAATGTGTTCGATTCGATGACTCGGGCTGAAGGAAGCGGAACCACCGGCCCGCCCCCCCTGCTCGATCTCTGTCAGGTGACCTTCCACCGCGGCCGCGGCCGGCGAGCCTGGTGATGTCGCAAGAAAGATCCGACAGCTCGCAGCCGAATAGCCGGTGTAGCCGCTCGCCTGGAGCAACAACCCGATGCAGCATCGTTCCAGCTCCTGATTGGCAAAACGATCGGATTGGGCTCTCTGCACCAGCAGTGCCAGCAACGCAAGGTGATCTGATTCGGCGGGGGGCTCCAGTTTCCGAGACGCGAATTGCCTGCCGACACTCCACACCACGCGACCGAGCGCAAAGGTGAGACAGAGAAGGAGCGGGTACCAGAGCATACCCTGAGGCAACGATCGCAAGAGGTCGATCACAAGCCGCCTCCAAGCGTCGCGGCAATGCGCCTCAGGTGTTCAACGGCCGCAAACTCATCAGCTTTCGTGGTAGCGCCGGCCGCGTACCGTGAGAGTTCGAACAGTCGGGTCAGTCCCCGGACATCCGCGACGTCAACCCCTTCGCGAATGAGCGAATCTTCAAACTCGCGAGGCGTCACGGAATCGCGGCGGCGAACCGATCTGGTCCGTTCGAGTGTTGTTGCCATATCCCTGTAGCAGCGCTGGATGACGTGCTGAAGCGATTGACCGGACTCAAGCGCGTCGACGGCATCGGCAGCGACCTGCCCCACATCACCGCGCCTGGCCCGGGGCGCCGGGCGGAGATAGGGACGGAGGACGAAGTACATCC
>JAHOYX010000081.1 GCA_019038705.1 Spirochaetales bacterium | reverse complement strand
CGGCACCAACTAGGCGCCCGCTCTCTCGTCACCTTTTTCTATTTCTTCAGATACAGTAAATCGGTATTTTCTCCATATTTCTCAAATAACAGCGCGGGCTTCTACACTTGGGTACGCTGATGAAAGTGCTGGACATTCTGTTGGCCGACCACGTGGCCCCACGCAAAAAAAAACTTGGGTCAGCTCTTATGATTCCTCGATGCGGATTTGCCATCCGACGATCTTGCGCCACCATACGTTGATCAACACGTAGACGAACGGGAAGATCCTTCGCTTCAATATTATCTTCGGGGAAGCTAGGCAGTTCACTCCGCACTACCAGGAATAGCAAAAATTATCAATTCAGAACCTCGCTTGTAAAACACACCCTCATAAACGGTTTTATCAACAATATCGAAATTATCTATAAATTCTTCAGTTACACTCCAAATATGCCCGGTTCCAAATCGTTCGGGTGGTTCCTTCCATGGGCAAGCAACTACTACAAAGCTTCTGGCCAATTCAACTAGCCGATTCACGAATTGCAGAGCGCTATTCATGTGTTCTATGACATGTGAACAGATGACCAAATCGTAGGTTTCTTTTGTATCAAATATATTCCCAACCTTATAATCTATCTGTGGGAAACGATATCTGGCATATTTTGCATAACGTGGATTTATGTCCATCGCGGTTACGCGCATCTTCAGTTTTCCCCGGCTTCTAGGATCGTGTAGTTGCGCAAGAAGCGCTGACCCAGCTCCAGTTCTAGGCCCAACGTCAAGCACTTTCAATTCTATGTCATTACTCGGAAACAGTCTTCGTATGGTTGGGAGTAAATCAACCATGAAATACATAGGGCTTCCTGAAAAACAACGCTCTTGAGGGCGCAGCAGAGAAGCTCGAAGTTCAGATCGAGAACGCGGACCCCGACAACCCGGCGATTGCACTGCGTCGCGGTGTTGGCTGCCGCCCGGCGAGCGGGAAGACCATCCGCGACAAGAGACAAAAAAGATGCCGGAGCATCGTGTCCAAGTTCATCACCAGGAATGCCAAGGCGATGCTGGTCTGTGAGGTATCGGCCCGCTTTGCCATGATGCGTGAGAGCGAATAGGCCCGCTTGGCCCGACCGAACACCCCTTCAATTGCGATCCTCTTTCGTTCATCCTCTCGGGTCTGACGCTTTTCCTCACCGGTTGGATGTTTCTTCGGTCGACCAAGGGGAGGGCCGCTGATACGAATGCCGTGTTCGGTGCAGTAGGCTCTGTTTGCCCGAGTACGATAGATCGCATCCACATGCACACTTTCCGGATAGCACCCGAATCGACGACGGTAGGCCTCAATGCGGGGTTGGAGATCCTCGCCTTCGTGGTAAGCCTCCCAGCTCAATCGGTCGAGGTAGGCGTAGCCGTCAATCTTCGAAGCCGAGATCTTCGCTCCGAACTCAACTGGTCTGCCCGCCTTGCCTCTGATGATCGGTCGCACGTGAGGCTGGCTGACACTCACGATCCGTCCGGATACAGACCGGACATCGTTCTCATACATGTAGTTCTGCTGCCGGTAGACCTCACTGCAGACCAGGAGATTGCGGTATTCCCGGCGACTGAGAAGCGAGAGCTCGTTGCGACCGGCTAACTCCTTGATGGCCGTGAGATTACGCCGAACGTAACGCAACTGTTTGCCGATCGCTTTGCGTATCGCCTTCCGGCTCGCCCGGCGTTTCTTCGCCACCGCCAGATAATCCTTGCGTGCCCGCTGCCGGTAGCTCCGCGGTTTCTCATTCTTGCCCACATCCGGTGCGTGCAGCCGATCAATGATGAGTTCAGTCTTCTCTCGTACTTCATTGAGGATCGAAAGGTCGGTCGGATACCGGATGTCCGCCGGAACACAGCTTGCGTCCATCAGCAGCATGCCTGCATTCGGCGAATCCCCACCGCCAGCGGATTCTCCACCACCGACTTCGCCACTTCCGTTGCCATCACCTTCGGGTTCATCGCGGCGAGCCTTCTGATCTCGCTCACGTTGACGGTCGACAATCAGGCAGTTGATCTCGCCAAGCACCGACTCATCCAGCCGCCTTCTGAAGTGCACCATCATCGACGGGTCGAACGGCGCCTCATCGGTGTACGCTTCGTAGCCAAGGAAGTACTGCAGATACGGGTTCTCCCGGATCTGCTCGACAGTCTCCTCGTCGCTCAAGCCGAGCTTCTCTTTGATGATCAGACTCGCTACGGCCACCCGAGCACTGATTGCCGGGGCTCCGATTCGCTCGTTGAACAGCTCCGCATAGTGGCTTTCAATCTCGGCCCAAGGCACCAGTTTCGCAAGCCTGACCCAGCGATTGTCGCTTCGGAGCCTTCCGCCGAATGAAAGATAGAAATCCTCGAATTCAACCTGCTCGCGCTGCTTCTTGCGGTACATCGGCCCTCCCATCTGCACGGGTTTTCGCGGTCTCCCGCTGTTTTCCGTGCATCCGAATACTCGATAGTACCATCTAACTCATTGTAGTGTATAGTCTTGTGACTTTTTCAGGAAGCCCTATGTATGCAGATGAACCGGATGGGTAGCGTATATGGCCTGTGTGTGGTGGGGATCATCTTCCTGCTGGCGGGTTGTGCCAGTCTGATCAGCGACAATAAGAATTCCCGTCGCGTTGCCTCAACGGCGGATGTTACCCAATTCCGTGCCACTTGAATCTATCATTTCCGGGAGATTCCGATGAGTTCTCTTGCCATCATCCGTCTCCATCCCTGGACTCTACGCTGTAGGGTCCGAAGCTGTCCATCGGCATAGACGCCCGGGTGTCTGGCTCGAAGCCTTGAGAACAGGTCGGTTGCCGTGATGTCCGGCTCACGCTCAAGCCAGTCGAGCAGGTGAGGCCACACAGACTCGAATGGGTCTTTCCGAGTTCGCCAGTCTCTCGGTGAGGCGACCGGTGTTCGGTGGGTGGGGCGGACCTCGCCCTCCTTCCACAGCCGCGGCAGCTCGGTGAGAAACTCAGAGAGATCCTTTGACGGCGGGGTCACACCGACTCCGGTGCTATTCGAATCTGCCAAGGCAGCCAGCGCGGCCTGAATCTCTCGGATGGTGTGCAGGAGTTCCAGCGGATCAAGATCAGCCTTCTGCTCGCGCAGCCGCTTCTTCGCTTCCACATCGAGGTGCTCGCTGTTCAACAGACGATCACATGGGGTCGCAGGTCGATGGTAGTACTTGTGGACCTTTGCTCCATCGCGGGTCTTACTTCGAAGCTTGAAAGACGGTTGGAAGAAGTTCACGTACAGTCGTGTTGCCCGATAGAGCCTGCCAAGAATCTGGGCGGCCAGGAGGCCGGCGAGGCGATGATAGCCAACAAACCGCCGGACGACTGCGCCGTTCTTCTGCTCAATCCATGCCTGGTCGTTCTTCAGGTAGGCGCGGGAACGGGTGAAGGCGATCTCATGGGTCTTGCAGTACTCAATGACCGTGTCATTCATGAAAACGCTGTCGTTGTCGGTGTCGATTCCGAGAAGCGGAACCGGAAGCGTGGCCTCCACGAACCCCAAGGCCTCTACGAGCAGGGACTGCTCGTGCACCACAAGCGCTACGCATTCGGTCCAACCG
>JAHOYX010000052.1 GCA_019038705.1 Spirochaetales bacterium | reverse complement strand
GCTCTACACCGGCCTCACTGTTGAAGTGGATCATGTCATCGCCTCAGACCACCCGACAGTCTTTGTCGCTGTCAACGTCACCGACCGAAATGGGAACTCGCTCCTCGGGATGGACAGCCGGAACTTCCGGATCACGGAGGATCGATTTCCATCCGGCGAGGCGACCGTCACATTTGCCGGCTATCGGACCGGAGAGATTGCGGTGGCCGTGATCGCGGACAGAACCACACCGATGACGGGCGAAATGGCTGCAGTACAGCAGGCCGCACTGGATCTCTCCAACGCTATAGTGCCCGTCGGGAAACGTTGGCTGGTAACCGCGGGCGAGCTGCCGCTTGTAGAGGCTGCGCCCGAGGACGGTGCTCTCGCATTCGCGGAGGCCGCGGTTGGGTCTGCTGCGGACTACGGACGATCGTCCCTGGATCTTGCCATACGACTGGCGGGCCGCCAGGTGCTTCGCGAACTGGACCGCCGATCGGTGATTCTCATCACCGACGGAACGCTCTCTCCCACCGCGTTCGACAACTACGGCCTGATTGAGAGCGCAGACTTTCTTCGAAACAACCACATAACGTTCAACGCGGTTTACACGCGGAGGAATCAGTCCGCTGACGAGATTGAATACCTCGTGGAAGCAACTGGGGGTCAATCGGTATTCGTGTTCCAGCCCACTGGACTCGGGGCGATGATTGACGAACTGGTGGCGAAACCGAGCGGCACCTATCTCCTCTCGTACAACAGCGTACACGACACCGATTTTGGGCGGCGATACATTCCTCTCGAGGTTGAGGCCTATCTGCTCCACCGCAGCGGTCGTGATGAGGCAGGGTACTACGGTCCTCTGGAGTTCTGATTGGGCGCCTTCCAGCTTCGGGCCAGGGACGACGAGGTCTGGGAATCCGTCTGTCACGGGTGCGGCCTCTGCTGCTATGAGCGAGAGATCGTCGCGGGCGGACTGCGAATTGACCTCAATAGACCATGCCCCTATCTTGACACACAGTCAAACCGTTGCACGGTATATCGCCGCCGATTCAAGGTGGCCGCGTACTGCAGCAAGGTCACGGTGATGCATGCCCTGTTTGGAAGGCGGATGCCGCTTACCTGCGGCTATGTGAGACGGTATCGGCGATTTTCAAGACACGAGGCAGGCGGAGTGCGGCGGTGAGTGACGGAGTGGGGCCGGGTAGTGACGGGGACATCAAGGAACATGTCGAGGAGAAGGTTGCCGAGCCGGAGATGTTCCAGGTGGTCCTCCACAACGACGACTACACCACGATGGAGTTTGTGGTAGAGGTCCTCATGGCGGTCTTTCACCGGGCGCTTGTGGACGCGACTCGAATCATGTTGGATGTGCACAAGAAGGGACGTGGCATTGTCGGCACGTACACGTACGATATCGCCAGTACGAAGGTCAATACCGTTCGCGATATGGCCAGACGGCGAGAGTTCCCCCTGAGATGTACCGTGGAACCCGCGTAGGAGGACGCATTGGATTTCAGCCAGGAAGTCAAAGACATCCTGAATGCTGCCTACCAGGAGGCGAAACAGCGCCATCACGAGTACCTCACCCCGGAGCATGTGCTGTACGCCGCATTGCATTACGAGTATCCGCGTGATGTGCTTGCCGAGTGTGGAGCAGATCCGGACAGTGTTCGGAGGGCGATCGATACGCATTTGAAAGAGAAGGTGCCGACGATCCGCCGCGGAGAGCCCACCCAGTCTCTCGGTTTCCGAAACGTGGCAGAGCGCGCGCTGTTCCATTCGGAGAGTTCCTCCAGGGAACAGGTGGATGCAGGCGATCTTCTCGTCAGCATCTATGACGAGGAACAGAGCTTTGGGGCCTATTTCCTGAAGAAGGCCGGTATGAAGCGGCTGGATCTGCTGGAAGTGATTTCCCACGGTACCTCGGGGTTTGAGGCGGACGGGGCTGACGATCCGGATTCACCGGGTACTCCAGACGGCGCGACGGCCACAGAGTCCGACGAACGCAGGCGGCGACGGAAGCAGAGCCCGCTGGAGCAGTTCACCACAGAGTTGACGGCACTTGCGCGAGAGGGCAAGCTGGAGCCCCTCGTTGGTCGGGAAGACATTCTCGAGCGGACCATTCAGGTCCTCTGTCGTCGGCTCAAGAATAATCCGGTCCATCTGGGGGAGCCCGGGGTCGGGAAGACCGCCATTACCGAGGGACTCGCGCAACGTATCGCCTCCGGCGATGTACCTGACATTCTCAAGGATCATCGGATTTACGCTCTGGACATGGGTTCCGTTCTGGCCGGCACGCGCTACAGAGGTGACTTCGAAGAGCGTATGAAAGCTGTGATCAAGATCCTTGAACGTCAGAAGAAGGTCATCCTGTTCATTGACGAGATCCACACGATCGTCGGCGCGGGAGCAACGAGCGGCGGTGGGTCCATTGAGGCATCAAATCTGCTGAAGCCGGCATTGGCCGCCGGGCGACTCCGGTGCATTGGATCGACGACGCACGACGAGTACCGGCGTCATCTCGAGCGGGATCGGGCGCTGTCACGGCGGTTCCAGAAGATCGATGTGCCTGAACCGACAATTGCCGAGACCGTCGAGATCCTCCAGGGACTCAAGACCCGATACGAGGAATTCCACAATGTGCGCTACAGCGACGAGGCTCTGCAGCTCGCCGCGCGTCTGTCGGACCAGTACATCAAGGATCGGCACCTGCCCGACAAAGCCATCGACGTCATTGACGAGTGCGGCGCATACGTTCGGATGAGAACCTTCAAGCTTGTTCGAGACGCGGCCACAGCGACCGCCGAGGCCGATGCCGGGGCGGTCGGTGGTGTGGCACCCGACGCGGTTGGCAGTGCGGACGGTGTTGATGACCCGGTGGCCGAGGATGTGCCGGTACCTCCGGAGGCTCCGCCGGTGGAGATCGGGGCGCTGGACATTGAGCGGGTCATTGCAAAGATCGCGAAAGTGCCGGAGCGGAGTGTATCGGTTTCGGAGCGAGATCGACTCAAGGAGCTTGACCCGGCCTTGAGGAGAGCGGTATTCGGTCAGGAGTCCGCGATAGATATGGTGGTGACCGCGGTCAAGCGGAGCAGGGCCGGATTCAGGGATCCCAACAAGCCGGTCGCGTCATTTCTCTTCGTGGGACCCACGGGAGTCGGGAAGACAGAGCTGGCGCGGCAACTCGCCAATACGCTCGGTGTTGCTTTGCATCGATTCGACATGAGTGAGTATCAGGAGCGATACGCGGTTTCCCGCCTCATCGGAGCGCCTCCGGGCTATGTCGGATACGATGACGGTGCACAACTCGTCGACGTCGTCCGAAAGACACCCCACGCCGTCCTTCTGCTGGATGAGATTGAGAAGGCTCACCAGGAGGTCTTTAACGTTCTCCTGCAGGTGATGGACTACGCTACGCTCACCGACAATCAGGGGCATAAGGCCGACTTCACAAATGTCATTCTGATCATGACGTCAAACGCCGGAGCGCGCGAGATTGGCAAGCCGCTCATCGGGTTTGGTGAGCGGGCCGTGACCGGCCAGGCAGTGGATGACGCAATTGAACGTTTCTTTGCGCCCGAGTTCCGAAACAGACTGGACAAGGTTGTCCTCTTCAACAGTCTGGAC
>JAHOYX010000137.1 GCA_019038705.1 Spirochaetales bacterium | reverse complement strand
TGATTGCGTCTTCGCCCATAAACGCCCCCTCTCAACAGATTGTATGACTAGCATAGTACACTAGTGCTTTGGTAAATGCAAGAAAAAGATGAAAGTTTTTCCGGAGAGCACTCTGCGGCGATGATCTCGGCGGGGACGCGTGGTATTCTGGACGAGCCATGAGTGAGACAGTGCTTGATCGTCGGATGGTGCCCCGCGCAGCCGAGATGCTGAGCCGAGCCTTCCATGAGGATATGTTGCTCGCAAACTACTTCCGTGATTCCCCGCGGCGTCTCGCCGTAGGTGAACTCTTCTTTCAGTTTGGGCTCTACGCCGGCTGCAGGCTGGGGGAAGCGTTTGCCACGTCGCCAGGTTTGATGCCGGCGGGCACTCGTGTTACCTGGAGACAACAAACCCGGCCAACGTCCCGATGTACGAACACTTCGGGTTTGAAGTGAAGGACTCAGGGACGGTGCCGGGCACGCATATCGATTACTGGTGCATGCTGCGACCCACTTGACCAAGGTCAAGGCGGGGAATCGATTGACCCTCTATGATGACACTCGCCATATCAACAACCTGTTGAAAAGGAGAGGGAAGATGATGAAAAACCTGTGTGTGGTTGCGACATTGATTGTCGCTGCCTTGTCTCTGGCGGCGTGTGCCTCCACGGGCCCGGCGGTATCACCGGCTTCGGTCGCTGAGGAACAAGCCCCGGTTGCTGCGGAGCAGGCTCCCGTAGAAGAGGTTGCACCCGTGACGGCAGAGGAATTTTCGTGGGATCAGGATTACATCACCGAGATACCGCCAATTATGATGATTGATCCGTACTTCCAGATCTTTGGGCAGTCACAAGTGGCGGTTCCCTACTACTATGAAAATGCCGTGAAACTGGCCGGTCACTCATGTGGCGCGACAACCGGAGCATGGACAATCACCCGCAAGGCCCTTGAAGTGCTCTATCCAGACGGGGAGATTCCGGTCCGCGGTCAGATTACCGTAGAGGCCCCCGGTGCCGAAGATGAATGGTTCGTCGGCGTGTTTGGCGAGGTGATCACCTTCATTACCGGAGCCGCTCCCAGATCAGGCTTCATTGGCGCAGAATTCGGGCAAACGGACGATGTATTCGTACGCCAGAACAAAATGGTCTATGCAGAAGAGCCAACGGGACAACAGCCGCCGCATCGAGAGTGGATCTTCACGCGCACCGATACCGGCGCAAGGGTGGGCGTCAAGTTCAATCTGGCAATCATTACTCCAATCGCAACGCCCGAACGCCAGGCGATGGGAAGGAAAATGGCCGCGGGCGACGCTACTCCCGAAGAGGCTGCGGACTACTACGAATACTGGAACGACAGAGCGAAATTTGTGCTGGAAAATGAAGCGGTAGAAGGCTTTTTCACCGTCACCGTGTACGAAGAGGCCCCGGTGACCACCGGAGTGGCTGTCGCGGCAGATGTTGCAGCAGCGGCCACATCGGCAACTGATTTTGAATGGGATCAGGACTACATCACGGAAGTACCGCCCATCCTGATGATGGATCCATATTTCCAGATCTTTGGACAGTCCCAGGTCCCGGTTCCCTATTACTATGAAGAGGCCGTCAAAGTGGCTGGTCACTCATGTGGTGCGATTACGGGGGCATGGACCATTGCCCGCAAGGCTCTTGAAGTGCTCTACCCCGACGGAGAAATCCCCGTACGCGGTCAGATTGCCGTGGAAGCACCCGGCGCGGAAGATGAATGGTTCGTCGGCGTGTTCGGCGAAGTCATCACCTTCATAACCGGCGCGTCTCCTCATACAGGCTTCATTGGCGCGGAGTTCGGGCAAACAGACGATCTCTTTGTACGCCAGAACAAGATGGTGTACGCAGAGGAGCCTACCAGGCAACTGCCGCCGAGGAGGGAGTGGATTTTCACCCGCACCGATACAGGTGCAAGAGTAGGAGTCAAATACAATCTTGTGATCATCACTCCGATTCCAACGCCTGGGCGCGTGGCTATGGGAAAGAAGATGGCTGCGGGCGAAGCTACCCCTGAAGAAGCGGCCGCCTACATCGAATACTGGAACGCCAGGGCAATGTTTGCTCTGGATAGAGCAGACACCATCGATGGTTTCTTCACGGTCACGGTGTACGAGTCGGAGTAGTCTGGTTGCATTTGGCGAGTCCGCGTCCGTGCGGACTCGCCTGTAGCCAGTGCTCATTCCGGTCTGTAGAATTGTGGAATGTCTGTAGCATTGGTTACCGGTGCCAGTCGGGGAATCGGTCGCGCGATCGCTCGCCGTCTGGCAAGCGATGGGTTTGATCTCTTCCTGGTCGCCCGCGATGAGGCTCACCTCAGCGAGGTCGTGTCAGAGGTGAAATCGACAGGGAGGCGCGCGGTGGCCTCCGGCGTCGATCTCGCTCTGACTGACGCACCGGAGCGGATCCATTCCGGGTTTGTTACCGTATTTGACCATCTGGACGTGCTCGTCAATAACGCAGGCGTGGCCATCAGCAGGGAGTTTGGTGAGTACGAAGCAGGCGATTGGGATGCGGTGATGAATGTGAACGCCCGGTCACCGTTTTTTCTCACGCAGCTCCTGCTGCCGCTCCTGAGGCAGGCATCGCCGGGATTCATCGTCAACATCGCCTCGGTTGTCGCAAAGAAAGGTTATGAACTTCAGTCGCTCTACGCGGCGAGCAAGCACGCTCTCCTCGGATTCACGAAATCACTTGCTCGTGAAATGGTCAACGAAGACATTCGGGTCCATGCAATCCTTCCGGGTGGCGTGAACACAGAGATGGTGACGGGCGTGAGGCCGGACATCGATACCTCGGGGCTGATCGGCCCGGAGGAAGTGGCCGAAGTGGTCGCCAATCTGCTCAAGATGCGTGGCAATGCCGTGATTGACGAGGTTGAGATCCGCCGCAGGGCAAAGACGCCCTGGGCGTGAGCGCTATTCGCTTCTCGAGTAGTACGGATAAAACACGAAATCCCGGTCGGGGTTTGGCTCGCCGGAGGGGATGAGATCAGTCGCTGTTCGCCGCTCGTTTACGTCAACATGACACGTGACGCAGTACTCTGAATCAAAGATCTTTTCTTCGTCCGTACGCGGGTTCCGTGTCAGCCAGAGCCACCCTCCCTGGCTGTCCGGGCGCTCGGCGTTCTTGACCATTCCCAGACGCACCGTTGTCTCGCTCGGAGATTGTGATGCGCCGGGCGTGGGACGGTTTTGATGACTGTCCCCTCCGGGTAGTCCCAGATGGTTCGTGCCCCGGGATTGTGGCTGTGATTGAATCAGTGTTCAGCGTGTACACCCTCTGCTTCTCGGACTTGCCCTTCAGCGACACCCCGTACTGGCCCTCCAGCCGAGAGGCCACGTTCACATCGTCGCCAATCACGGTGAAATCTGCCCGCGTTTCCGACCCGACCATGCCCAGGATCACCTCGCCGCGCGCAGAGTCGCATCGGGTCCTGAGAAGAGCGCGATGATCTCGTCTCCCACGTACTTGTCCACGTCCCCGCCGTGTCGAATGATAATATCGGTCTGTATCGACAGGAGACTGTTAAGACAATCGTAGAGGAGACGTACTTGCTGAGCTCAAATCGCTCATGAAGCCCCTTCACCATCGTGTGTACGGTCTCTCCCAGGC
>JAHOYX010000119.1 GCA_019038705.1 Spirochaetales bacterium | reverse complement strand
TGAGAAGCTGGCGCTGTATCTCGTTCGGCAGCGACCTGAATATATAGGAGCAATCACGGCTCAGATTCTTGTTGACCCACGCGGACTGGTCTTCAAAGGTGTGAAGCGTGGCGAAGTGCCTGGCGTTGTCGGCGAGAATCGTATTCAGCTCCCGGATCAGACTTCGCATCTCCGGGATGAATTCAATCAAACCCTCCGGCACCAGAGCGATTCCATAGTCGTCGCCATTCTCAGATCGTGACTTCACAACTGATACGATCTGATCCACAACGGCATGCAGGGTCTGCTGCCTGGCGGCAACCTCTTCTGAGATGATGCACACGTTCGGTTGGGTCTGCAGCGCGCACTCCAGCGCAATGTGGCTGGCGCTCCGGCCCATCAATTTGATGAAATGCCAGTATTTCCGAGCGCTCCAGGCATCGCGGCCGATGTTTCCAATGAGCTCGGAATAGGTCTTTGTCGCAGTGTCAAAGCCAAACGAGACTTCAACCATGGCATTCTTCAGGTCACCGTCGATAGTTTTTGGCACACCGATGACCTGGACCCCCGCGTCGTGCGACACGAAGTACTCGGCAAGGAGCGCCGCATTGGTGTTGGAGTCGTCACCACCAATGACCACCAGTGCATCCAGCTTCTGCGCGGTACACGTTTGCAGCGCCGCCGCCAACTGCTCATCAGTCTCGATCTTGGTTCGACCCGACCCGATCATGTCGAATCCACCGGTGTTCCGGTACTCGTCTACAAACTGCGGCGTGATCTCTATAGCCTTGTTGTCCACTATTCCACCGGGTCCGGCAAGGAAACCGATGAGCCGGGAACCTTTGTCCGTTCGCGCCAGTGCATCGACGAGACCGGCAATGACATTGTGGCCACCGGGCGCCTGACCTCCGGAGAGTACCACGCCCACCCGCTTTGGCCGGGAGGTGGTCGCCCCGACTGCGGCTCCATTGGTTAGCGTGAAGCCGGCAACCGGTTTGCCGTAGGTCCGTGGAAACAGTTGCCTGAGCTCCGCCTGGTCTGACACGCTCTCTGTTGGTTCGCCGAGCTGCACCGCGACCGACTGGATCTCTCCACTGAGGGCTGGGGGCAGTTTCGGCGAATATTCATGACGCGCTCGTTGCAGCGGCGATTTGGTCATCTGAGAACTCCTTCTGGTCTGTGTTATATCGATCCGGGAACTGACAGGTCAAGCCGGGGCCCGTCGACGCGCCTACCAGGCGATTGCCCCGGTGGAACGGATCTCGAGCTCGGTCAGCGCCCGCTTGCCCAGTTTGCTTTCGATGAACTCACGGTAGGCGGCCACCACGTGCGTTGGGAGGAGAACCTGGATCGTCCCCGCAAACCCTCCGCCGTGCACCCGACAGGCGGCATCCCCGCCGATCCGCAGACCTGCCGAGATCAGGAACCATTCTGTGAGTGCCAATGCGATAACCACGGCCTGATCGTCCGGCGTACTCGCCGGCGCGCAGTTCTGAAGATACATGCCGGAAGAGCGTCCCGAATCCGACATCAGCTCCAGGTAGCGGTCGAAATTCTGCTCCTTGAGCGCTGTGGCCATCTGTGCCACCCGTGCTGTTTCTCCGTAGAAGTGCAGCGCTCGGGCAACTGCGCGGTCCCCCAACGCTTCACGGAGTTGCCCGAGGTCGGCCATCACATCTTCCTCCGGGACTTCTGCGAGCACCGTGGCGCCGAACTGCCGCGCAATTGCGCCCATGTCGCCGGGAATGGCTGCGTACTCGTGAGTGAGGTCCGCATGGCCGGCCCCGGTATGAACGACGAGAAGTGACAGACCGGCATCGGCAAAGTTCACGTCCAGGCGTTCAATGATTGGATTGTCATTGTCCTTGAAATCGATTGACACGACGCCGCCTGTCGCGCAGGCGACCTGATCCATCAGACCACTCGGCTTTCCGAAGTACCGATTTTCCGCGACCTTCCCTGCGCGTGCGATCCGGGTTGGTCCGATCTCGCCTGAGTTCCACACGTGATCCAGGATCGTGCCTACGAGAACCTCGACGCTGGCCGACGACGAGAGTCCGGACCCGGCGGCAACAAGCGAGGACACCGCGGCATCAAAGCCTCCGATCTCCCAGCCCCCCTCCTTCAGCGCGGCACCGACCCCCCGCACCAGCGCGGTTGTCGTCTCGCGTTCCGTCTCGTGCTCCGTGAGATCGCCAAGATCCAGTTCCACGAGTGGAAACCCGCTGCTCGCCAACGTGACCCGCATGTCCTCGCGCGGGGCTACCGCGGCAATCGTATCAAGCTGCACTGAAGCCGCGAGAACCCTGCCCTGATTGTGGTCGGTGTGATTCCCGGCCAGTTCCGTCCTCCCGGGCGCAGAAGCAAGGAAGACCGGTCTCTCCGGTGCCACGTGAATCTCGTGCCCGAGCCGATGGAGGAGTGGAACGTATCGCGTGACATCAGCTTCGGGAAGAGCAACCGCCAGATGGCGCCGAAGCAAGTCTCGCGAGCCTGTAAGCGACTGAAGGGTGGTCATGGCAGAATCGAGGGTATCACAGCCGTCATTTCCGGGGCAATCGTGCGAGCGTCAGGGTAAACGCATTCGAGCTGCGGGTGCCCGAATGGGTTTGCCCCGGTGCGAGCGTTGACCCGGGCTCCAAGCCGTGCGTATGATGCGAGCAATGGTTTTGCCACTCGAGAATACCGTTCAGCCCTACGCATGGGGGTCGCCAACGGCCATCCCCGACCTGTTCGGCATCCCAAATCCCTCCGGTCAACCAATAGCCGAGATCTGGATGGGCGCGCACCCGAAGGCTCCGTCGCGTCTTGTTGTCGGCGGAGAGCAGGCTTCACTGGCCGGTCATGTCGAGGATGACCCGGTCGGTGTCCTCGGGACCGCCGTTGCCGGCCGATTCGCGGGGCAATTGCCATTTCTCTTCAAGATTCTCGCTGCCGCCGAGCCGCTTTCCATACAGGCCCACCCGAATCTTGAGCAGGCTCGATCCGGCTTCGCCAGGGAGGAGGCTGCGGGGATCCCGAGAGAGGCCGCCGAGCGCAACTACCGGGACAACAACCACAAGCCTGAGCTCATCTACGCGCTGACGCCCTTCTGGGGTCTTCGCGGATTCCGGTCACCCGGGGAGATCCAGGTTGAGTTCACCGGTGCGGGGTTGGCCCTGCCCGATGATGTGCTTCTTCCCGACGACGAGGCCGGGCTCAGAGGTTTTTTTCGCTCGCTCATGATGCTGCGGGAGGTCGACCGCAAGAACCTCATTGCCTCTGCCGTTCGGGCCGCCAGGGACCGCTGGTCCGATCCTGATCGGCACCCGGACCCGGGTGATGAACTCGCACGTTACTTCTGGCTGTTGCGGCTCTCCGGAAAGTATGCCGGCGATGTGGGTGTCCTCGCGCCCCTGTTTCTCAATGTGTTCTCACTCAACCCGGGTGAGGCAACGTGTCAGCCGGCCGGAGTGCTGCACGCGTACCTGGAGGGGGTCGGCGCCGAGCTCATGGCAAATTCCGACAACGTGCTTCGTGGCGGGTTAACCGTCAAGCATGTGGATCTGGACGAACTGCTCGCTGTCGGAGTGTTTCGGACTGAAGAGTCCCAGGTGATCACCGGGCAGTCAAGCTCACCCGCGGACCTGGCCCACGCC
>JAHOYX010000150.1 GCA_019038705.1 Spirochaetales bacterium | reverse complement strand
CGATGAAGGCCGGGATCGCGCTCATTCCGGAGAACCGGATTCAGGAAGGGATATTTTCCGGCCTGAGCGTTGGACAGAACCTTGCGGCAGCCACTCTTGACCGAAGGAAGCTGGCCGGATTCATCAGAAAGAAGGCCGAAAGGACCGATATCCAGCGGTCAATCGATCAACTCTCGGTGCGGCTTTCCTCGCCCACCCAACCGATTGATTCGCTCAGCGGCGGGAACATGCAGAAGGTGGTCGTGGGCAAGTGGTTGCTCTTCAAACCACGGGTGGTTGTCGCGATAGAGCCGACGCAGGGCGTTGACGTGGGAACCAAGCAGCAAATGTACGGGCTCTTCCGCGAGCTCGCAGCGGAGGGAATCACAGTCATCATCTTCACGAGTGATCTGCTCGAGCTGATTGGGCTCTGTGATCGTGTTCTCGTGATGAATCGAGGGTTTCTCACCGGCAACCTGCGGGGTGATCAGCTGAACGAAGAGATGATCATGACCGCGGCGGTGAGCCGTCAAGCCTTGCATGAAGCGGGAGCCTACCGTGACTGACAAACAGCGAAACCTGAGGATCTTCATTCCGGTCTACGTGATCTTTCTCGTTGTCTACGTAACGTCCGCGATCATGGACAGCACGTTCATCACCTGGCGCAACAACCTGAATCTGTTTACTCGACTCACCCCCCTCATTTTTGTCTCACTGGCCCAGACCATCATTATCCTCGGCGGCGGCATTGACCTCTCCATCGGCGCCATCGTGGGGCTCACCAACGTCGTCGCGGCCTCAATGCCGTTCGTTGATACTCCGGCCAACATCGTCCTGTGGCTCATTGTCCCGCTGCTGGTGGGTCTGGCCGCAGGTCTCATAAACGGTCTCCTGATATCCCGCGGCCGGTTTCCGCCCATTGTGGCCACGCTCGGAATGAGCGCGGTGTGGCAGGGGGTCGCGCTCTTTGTAATGACCGCGCCCGGCGGAGAGGTTTCGCTCTCCGCATCGCTCGCAGCAACCAGTCAACTGTTCGGCGTGATCCCGGTGCCTGTACTGATCATTCTTGCTTCGGTCGGGATCACGCATCTTTTTCTCACCAGAACCTACCTGGGAAGGTCGCTCTTCGCTGTCGGCGGTAACGAAATCCTTGCCTTCGAATCAGGCATTCCGGTTGCCCGGGTCAAGATGTGGTCGTACGGTCTTGGCGGACTCCTTGCCGGATTCGCCGGCGTGTTTCTGTCGGCCTGGATGTACTCAGGCGATCCGCTGGTGGGGTCCCCGTACGTCATGGATTCCATCGCGGTGGCTGTGGTCTCCGGCAACAGCCTCTTCATGGGTCGGGGCGGCGTCCTCGGCCTGATTGGCGGGGCGTATGTGTTCCGGCTCCTGAACAACATTCTGAACCTCCTCGGTGTCCCGTCGTTCTATCAGTACATCGCCAAAGGCGTAGTCCTCGTGATCGCGCTGCTTGTCACATCCTCTAGCGTGAGCGCGCAGATACTGGCGAAGATTCGTTCGATATTCAGCCGTCGACTCCCGACCGACGCAGAGGAGGTTGGGAGATGAGGGCGAGCACCAAAGCTCCCGGTCGGCTGGGCTTCAATCGATCTCTCTCCGCCGGCGCCCAGCTCTATCTGCTTCTCGGTGGCATTGTTGTTGCACTTTTCATCGTCGGGGAGATTGTGGCGGGCGGTTTTCTCAGCGTCTCTCACATTGGGAATGTTTTGCGGACTGCTGCTTTCCTGGGCATCGTCGCGATTGGACAGACCCTGGTAATCCTTACCGGCGGGATTGATATCTCGGTGGGCGCGGTGATCACGATGGGCAACGTTTTTGCCTGTATGCTGATGAACGGTAGCAATCCGGCAACAATCTGGGCCGTTCCCGTCGTACTCGCAATTGGCGCAGTGGTTGGCTTGTTCAACGGCTTCATGATTGCGTACGCTCGGATCCATCCAATGGTGATGACCCTGGCTACCGGCTCGCTGGTCACCGGATTCACGCTCATTGTCAGCAAGGGAGCCCCGAAAGGACTTGCCTCCCCGGCTCTGCAATTCATCGCGACACGGAACATCGCGCAGATTCCGATCGTCGTCATGGTGTGGGCGTTGCTGGCGGCGGTGACCGTCGTGCTGTTGGCGCGGTCCACGTTCGGGCGTCGAATCTACTACGTCGGGGCAAACGAACGCACGGCGTACTTATCTGGAACACGGACCAGGGTCGTGATGCTCGGGACCTATGTGATCTGTGGCGCGGCCGCGGCACTCGCCGGGATACTGATGGCCGGCTACACGCAGACCGCTTTTCTCGGGATAGGCAACGAATATACGCTCTGGTCCATTGCCGCCGTCGTTGTGGGCGGCACATCCCTCATTGGCGGACGCGGAGGCTACGTCGGGACCTTGCTTGGCGCCATCATACTCGCCCTTCTGGAAAGCGTCCTCACCATTGTTCAGATGCCGGAGGCAGGGCGGCAGATCGCCAACGGCCTCATCATCGTGTTGATGATTGGCGTGCACTACGCGCGTGCGCGGCGCCGGTAGACACGTGAGTTATTCCGGTCTGTTCTCCACGGTCTCTATTGGAACACGTACTGCGCAGAACCGTTTCTTCGCCCAGCCGATGGAGGCGAATGACGGCGATGGAGGCGCGCCCACCGAACGGACAGTGGCGCGATACGCTCGGCTCGCCGAGGGGCAATGGGGCGTGGTGTGCGTGGAATCGGCCGCGGTTACCCTCGAAGCCGTCTCCGCCCCGAACGGGCTCGCTCTCACAGCAGAAACCGTCGGCGCGTTTCGTCGCCTCCCAACTGCTGCGTCCGTCCAACCAACGGCCGGACAGGTGGGGGGGCAGCTTCGAGAATCGGACTCGATTCATCCACGATGCATACAGCGCCATTCGTCAGGCTGTCACCAGGCCCGACTTCATCGTTGGCTCACGGGTGTCACTGTTCGAGCGGTTGCCAGGTGGGATCGGGTCGGGGGCCGGGCCCGTAGAACAGGAGGATCTCTCCGAACCGTTGGAACTCGTCGCCCGTCTGGTCGAACTCAAGGCCGACTTCCTGAATGTCACAGCGGGCGATCCTGCCGTCACGACCGACCTCTCCATACCGACCCGTAAGTACCGTCAAACTGCCTTCGAACATTTCAGATATACCGAGACGGTGAAAGCGCATGCTCCCGGTACCACGGTGATCGGTTCGGCCGGGCGTCTCTGGCGGACCCGGCACTTCCGGTACACCTGGCGAACGGTGACGCGGTAGCCGAGTGCGTTGCATGTAACGCGTGCGGGCGGCTCATCGAGTCCGGGCAGGCCACCCGGTGCGTTCCCAACGGTTAGTCGATCGTCAGTCGATACAGAAAGACCCTCTCGAAAAACTTTTGACGAGAACCGTTTCCGATGGTAAGATGATGGAAAATCTGTCTAATACGGCGTCTGCGGTCGAGCATCAGGGCTCGGACATCTGGTGTCAGATACCCCGCAGGACTGCGCCGTCGTTTGGAGGCAATGTGGCGATGGCGCACGCGTTCTCTCATGTGGGGCTGAGCGTTCCGGATATTGAAAAAGCCGTGGAGTGGTATAGCTCTGTGCTTGGATTCAGTGTCATCATGGGACCGGCACAGAACGACGGCGATGACACGCACATCGGCCAGCTGAACAG
>JAHOYX010000012.1 GCA_019038705.1 Spirochaetales bacterium | reverse complement strand
CCGGGGGATTGGCCTTCACTTCTTACATGGTAACTCCGTGAGAGAACTCTTCTTCTTCATTCACAGACAACGTGGCAAAACACCGGTTTACCTCCTTTCCGACCGAAAAACATTGATCATTGCACGAGAAGGGACTAATAATAACCAGTCGATTCGCAAAGTCGACAAAAGGAGTTTGAGATGAAGAGAGTGATTGTTTTTCTTGTTGCCCTGCTTGTTGCGGCTTCCTTGTTTGCCACGCCAACACAGGAAGAGTCGGGCCCCGATGTGGCAACTGACAAGCTGGTGGTCTACTCGCCAAACAGCGATGGACTGCTCAATGCCACCATCCCCGCGTTTGAGGAGATGTACGGCGTAGAGGTGGAAGTCATTTCCGCCGGAACCGGTGAAGTGTTCAAGAGACTGCAGGGCGAGGCGAATAATCCGTATGCCGATGTGGCATTTGGCGGCGCCTTCGCAACCTACATGATCAACGAAGACCTGTTTGAACCGTATACCTCGGTGAACGACGGGAACATCATCGACATCTATCAGAACAAGACCGGGTTCATCACGCCGTACGTGTTGGACGGGAGCATCATCCTGGTCAACAAGACCCTGATTGGCGACATCGAGATCAACGGATACGAAGATCTTCTGAATCCGGCGCTGGCAGGCAAGATTGTTTCCGCCAACCCCACGGCTTCCTCCAGTGCCTACGCGCACCTGACCAACATGCTGAATGCTATTGGTGACGGTGACTACCAGGACGAAGCGGCCTGGGAATTTGTGGAAGCGCTGTTCACCAACACTGTTGTCATCGGCAGTTCCAGTTCGGTGTGGAAAGGCGTGCGAGACGGTGAGTACACGGTGGGACTCTCCTACGAAGATCCGAGCGTGCAGCTTGTCAGAGACGGCGCCGATGTGAAGGTGATCTACATGGAAGAGGGCGTTGTCTATCTCCCGGCTGGATCTGGTGTCGTGAAGGGCGCGCCGAATATGGTGAATGCGAAGCGTTTCATCGACTTCATTACCTCTGCTGACATCCAGAACGCTTACGGCACAACCGTTACCAACAGGCCGGTTATGGCGAACGTCGCTACTCCTGATTACATGACCAATATCAGTGAAATCAACATCATTGCGGAAGACATGGAGTACGTGTACCAGAACAAGCAGGCCTTGCAGGATCAGTTCAAAGACATCTTTGTGGATCTTTAGGGCAAAGTGAAATAGGTCCGGAATATGAGTGTCAACATTTCAATCAGGAATGCGGTAAAGAGGTACGGAGAGAACACGATTATTCCGGACTTGTCCATTGATATTCGTGACAGGGAGTTCTTCACGCTGCTCGGACCGTCGGGATGCGGCAAGACGACCCTGTTGCGAATGATTGCCGGCTTCAACACGATTGAAGGCGGCGACTTCTACTTTGACGACCGTCGCATCAACGACATGGAAGTCAGCAAGCGGAATATCGGCATGGTCTTTCAGAACTATGCCATATTCCCGCATTACACCGTTCGGCAGAACGTGGAGTTTGGGCTGAAGAACCGAAAACTCCCAAAACCGGAGATAGAGGCCTCCACGAACGAGTTCCTTGAACTCATGCAGATGCTCGAGTTCAAGGACAGGATGCCCGAGCTCCTGTCCGGTGGCCAGCAGCAACGGGTTGCTCTGGCGCGGGCGCTTGTCATCAAACCGGATGTGCTCTTGATGGACGAGCCGCTCTCGAATCTGGATGCAAAGCTCCGCCTGGAGATGCGTCAGGTCATCCGCGACCTCCAGAAGGAGGTCGGGATCACGACAATCTATGTGACCCATGACCAGGAAGAAGCAATGGCGATCTCAGATCGAATTGCGGTCATGAAGGACGGAGTTATCCAGCATGTCGGCACTCCGCCGGAAATCTACCACCGGCCGTCGAACATATTTGTGGCAACCTTCATTGGCCGCACGAATCTGGTTGATGCGGAGTACAGTTCAACAGATAAGATGGTAAAGATGGATGGGTACGAGTTTGAGATGGACAACCTGTCTTGCGAGTCTGACTCCCCCGTTGTGCTCTCTATCAGGCCGGAAGATTTCCAGATGTCCAGGGACACGACCGAGGGGATCAAGAGCAGGATAGCAGACCACATTTTCCTGGGGTTGAACACCCACTATCTTGTTGAGCTCCCAAGCAAGCAGACAATAGAGATCATCCATGAGTCTGTCATGGACAGCACCTTCAAGGCTGGCGATACCGTCTATTTGAGCATCAAGGCTGAGAAGATCAACGTCTTTTCCAAAGACGGAAATCGGAATCTGATCCGTGCAGCTTGAACAGACGATCAAGAGCAGACGCGATATCTGGAGCCTGGTAACGCTCGCTGTTCTGGGCGCGTACGGCCTGTTTCTCGTATACCCGTTGCTGAATCTGCTCGGTCAGGCCGTGATAGACAAGGCGACCGGCAGATTCTCCCTGGCCTACTTCCAGAGATTTTTCGGCAAGCCGTATTACTTCAACACGTTGATCAACAGTTTCAAGGTAACTTTCGGCGTTACGATTCTGACCGTCGGATTGGGCACGCCACTGGCATATATCTTCACGCGCTACAAGATTCGAGGTAAGGCCTTCGTCAGGATTCTGATAATCCTTTCATCCATGTCGGCCCCGTTCATCGGCGCCTACTCGTGGATTCTCCTGCTCGGAAGAAGCGGCGTGATTACCACTTTCTTCCGGGACTCACTTGGAATCAATATCCCGAGTATCTATGGCTTCACCGGGATTCTGATTGTACTCACCCTGCAACTCTATCCGCTGATATTCCTCTACGTGACGGGAGCCCTGAAGAACGTAGACAACTCGCTCCTCGAAGCGAGCGATAATCTGGGCTGTTCCGGCATAAGGCGGTTCTTCATCATTA
Source organism: Spirochaetales bacterium (assembly GCA_019038705.1). Classification (GTDB taxonomy): domain Bacteria; phylum Spirochaetota; class Spirochaetia; order DSM-27196; family SLST01; genus JAHOYX01. Next base: position 922 of record JAHOYX010000012.1, on the reverse strand, counting down.
TCGTTCCACTGATCCTGCCGACCTTGTTCGCCGGCGGGCTGCTGGTTTTCATGAGGTCCCTCGCCGATTTCGGGACACCCATGCTGATTGGTGAAGGCTTCAGAACATTCCCCGTAACCATCTTCGAGGAGTTCATCAGTGAACTGGGTGGGGACGATGGCTTCGCGGCGGCAATATCGATAATCGCGATCATCATCACGACCTTCATATTCGTGATTCAGCGGTATTTCTCACGGAGAAAACGGTTCACCATGAGCTCGCTGAACAAGATCCGACCTGTCGAAGCGAAGGGCTTGACCCGGATTGGCATCCATCTCTACACCTATCTGCTCGTGGGTCTCTCAATCATGCCGCAGGTGTATATCATCTATACCTCGTTCAAGAAGGTAAACGGGACGGTCTTCGTACCCGGATATTCGCTGCAGAGCTATGCTGACGCTTTCAACAAAGTGGGACGGGCCATTTCCAACACCCTGATCATTCCCGGGATATCGCTGATCGTCATTGTCATTTTCGCGGCACTCATTGCCTACATCACGGTTCGCAGACGAAATTTCTTCACCAACATCGCCGATACGATATCCATGGTTCCGTACATCATTCCCGGTTCCGTGGTCGGTATCACCCTGCTGATTGCGTTCAACAAACCACCGATCCTCCTGAGCGGGACCATGCTCATCATGATCATCGGGCTGGTCCTGCGGCGGTTACCGTACACAATCCGATCAAGCGTGGCGGTCCTCCAGCAGATCCCGATGAACATCGAGGAAGCGGCACTCAGTCTGGGAAGCTCAAAGACGAAAACCTTCTACAAGATAACTGTGCCGATGATGGCCGCGGGACTCATCGCGGGGGGCATCCTGAGCTGGGTCACCATGATCAGCGAGCTGTCCACCGCCATTCTCCTGTACGTTTGCAGAAC
>JAHOYX010000133.1 GCA_019038705.1 Spirochaetales bacterium | reverse complement strand
CGGTGACTGCTGCAGGAGCAGACGGTAGGCCGTGACGTATTTCTCGAGATCCAGCTCGGAGCTCAACTCAACCGATTGCGCGTAGCGAAACCACTCGACCCCAATCTCCATGCCACGTTCGGCGGCGATTGCATAGGTCTCTGCGGCGCGGTCGTAGTGTTCAAACTCGTAGTAGGTGGCGGCCTTTTCGATTGTTGAGAGGAGTTCGTCCGGTTCCTCGGGCGTCCCAAATTCCGTGGGGTCCACCAGTATTGCGGCGACCGTCAGCGCCGTGCCTGCCGCAGCCGCGATCCACAATGCCCGAGATCTATGTATCCCCATGCCGTCAATCTGATTCTATCGATCAATTGGATAAATTGTCACCCCCATTTCAGCAGGCACCTCTTGAAGTCCGTGTCACTTTTCATCGGACCGGGCGCCGTCAGGGTTCGCCCTGCCTAATCGATGCCCACGAATGCCAGGAGATCGTCGGACAGCTCCCGCAGCCGGACTCCGCGCACATCGTATCGCTTCTCACATTCAGTGCTCTCGGTCAGTCTCACGAGATTTGCCAGCCGAAGAATCTTGAGGTGATGGGTAATGGTGGGTGGTCGAAGCCGGAGTTCTCTTGCGATTTCAATCTGAGTGCGGGGCGATTGCGACAGCAGCTTCAGAATCCGAAGCCGTGTCTGATCAGAGACAGCCTGCAGGGATCGGGTCAGGGCGTCGGGCACCGGGTCACCCGGGATGAGAGAGACGTCCCGCGGTCGCGCGCTGAAGAGGATGACCCAGGTTCCATCCGGCAGCTTCTCGAACAGGACCAGTGGACCGACCCAGAAAGATGGAATGAGCAGCAGCCCGGTAGCTTCCGCCGCATGCTCGAGGCGAAGCCCGCCCGAAAGCTCTTCCACGAGATCAACTGTGGCGCCCCGCTTGGCCTTGCCGCGTGCTTGCTCCAATGCGTCCGACAGGTAGTTGGCGATGCGGAGTTCCTCTTCCTTGAAGAATCGCTCGTAGTATTCCGCAAGGGCTGTTTTCACCAGGGCTCCGGAACCGGCCGGATTCGCAAACAGTTCAAGCATTGCGGTTGCAACTCTCGGATCAGAAGGCATCAGCGTGCACAGCGATTCTTCTTTCAGAATCAAATCGATTTCACTCTGCGAGAAGCTCTCCTGGGCCATCACACGGGAGATGACCGTGGATTCAACGAGTTCTCTGTCCAGGAGCGCGGGAAGCACCTCGTGGTCGGGAAGCGAGCGTAACGCGGTCAACACGGTCTGGCCGTCGGGGTTGTCGCCGAGGTGCCCAATCCACTCCACGGGAACCGTGACCATCGGGATGATCTGCTGCAGAAGCTCCCGGTGCCGGACCGAAACCCGATTTCGTACGCCGGCGGCCCACGCCCGGCGCAATCCCGTGGATTCGGCATTGTGGATCATAAAGAGGCTGGCGAAGAAATCGTATGCGGTGCCCAGCGCCCAGCTGATTCGCACGGCATCGGCTGATTGGGCCCTGTTGCCCGCCGCGACATTGTCCCCGGATTGATTCGTCACGTCGAGTTAGATCATGAGCTAATGGCTCGCGACGGTCAAGCGGGAATTGCTCGGCTTTGCTCACGATGCCCACTCCATTTGCAGTTTGCGGTGATGAACCGCACAGTCCCGAAGGTAAAGATTGATCAAGCTCTGATAAGGAATGCCTGTTTCTTCTGCCATGGACTTGAAGTAGGCAACGGTATCCCGATCAAGACGCATCGTTACCGGTTGCTTCAGGTGCTTGATATAGGGGTTCTTGCGTCCCTTCATCTTGGAGAAATCGTAATGGTCTCTCATTTCTTTCGCCTCCAATACTCATGCTCTTCGTCTCGATCCGCCCTTCTAGCCGAAATGAGCCGCACGACGGTCTCACTCTCTCTGAAACAGTGACACACAACAAGAATTCGTAGCTTGAAACTGAGGCCGAGCAGGACGAAGCGGTCTTCATCTTCTGAATGGTCGGGGTCGAAGAATTGGATGGCGTTCTCATCGAAAAAGACGGTGCGCGCTTCCTCGAAGGAAACACCATGCTTTTGGATGTTGACTTCTTCCTTCCCGCCATCCCACTCGAGTCGCAGCTCAATCATATGTACATTGTACGTATGACGGGCGTCTGTGTCAAGGTGCCCGTGCTGCCGCGAAGAATGGGGATGAAATGCTGACAAACCCTTCCCCTGGAGCGATTTGCCCTGGGGAAGAGTTGCCGCGCAGCACGAACGGCAACAATTTGCGGCTCCGACAGGAAATAGGTTCGATCTATCCCCATTCTTCGCGGCAGTCCGTCCCACTTGACGTAAACGCTATTCGATGATTATCTAATCAGAGAGGAACAGGATGCCAACCGGCCCTCAGGGCGGTTATACTTTCGGACGGAGAACGTGGTGCGAAAATTCGTCGTAGCGTTTCTGCTCGCCACCGTCGCGGCCGCCGGCGGGATCGCGGCCGATGATCAGTTCGTGGTCCGCGTCGACACGCGGATCGGTTTCAACGGCCTCTTCAAACCCGGTCGTTGGACTCCCATCACACTCACGCTCCAGAACCTCGGCCCTGATATCCACGGCACCCTTCTGGTCGAACTGACACGTCGGGACAGATTCGGCCCGAATCGACACACCAACAGCTATCAGCGAGAACTTGATCTCGCTTCCGGAGCTGTGAAGAACTTCTCGGTGGTGCTCCCGTTGGAGACCGCGGTCTATCCGCTCCGGGTGATCATCACGCATGAGAACACGACCGTCGTTGAGCAGGAGGTGAAACTGGTCGGCAGAAGCGCTTCCAACGCTCTGGTAGCCGTCCTCTCCCGCCGCCCCAGCCTGGACTTCCTCCTTCCCGTGTTCAACGACGCGAACGGACGATCTCTGGATCTGGTCTATCCCCTGGTCGACTACCTCCCGGATCAATGGCACGGATACGATGGAGTGGATCTGCTGGTTGTCCATGATGCACGAATACAGGCACTGACACCGGGCCAGATTCGGGCGATCCGAAACTGGGTGGCCGCGGGGGGCCGAATGATCATTTCCGCGGGAGCTCACCTCGGGCCGGCTGACTCGGCTGTCCTCAACCAACTGACGGGACTCGTGGTGGAGTCTGTTGGCGTGGCCGCCGTTGGCGATCTTGGGTTCGATGAGGTCGGTCTACCGGTCCTCCCGAATGAGTCGGAGGCGCTCACTGTTGTCAGCCAATTCGGAGATTCGCCATCAACCATCTCGCATTCGAGACTCGGTCGCGGCGAGATTGTGGTCCTGCCGTTTGACTACAGCCAATTCGTGCGGGTCGCGCCGGCCAGCAGCCTCGGATTGTGGGCTTCACTGCTGCCGCGGTTCGCGGTACTCGACGAGCCGGAAACCTACGACGATCAGTCTATCGTCGCAACTCCTCTGGAAACCGAGTCGCTCGACGTGGTCGGTCGTCGCCCCGGGCTCGTTCCGATAACCGTGAGTCGCCGCGTCTTTGAAACCGACCTCCTCGCCAATCAACTGGACCTGCCGCTCTACAATTTCCCGAACCGACTGCTTGTTGGCGGTCTTGCCGCAAGCTTCTTCATCATTGCCATGGCCATCCTGGTCTGGACGGCGAATCGATCGACGCGCGGGGGCGCAGTGATGGGCGTGGTTGCCCTGGTTGTCGTTGCGGGCCTGACATCCCTGCTGAGCCATCTCACGCTCACGGTTGGCCAGCAGCCGTCCGAAACGCTTGCATTGTCGCTTGAAATTGCCGAGCTGGGGCCGGATGACGGGTACGCGCTCGTGACGAAGGATATTCTCCTGTTCAGCCGGCAACGCGCGGACTACGACCTGGGGTTTGACGGTTCACCGGTCATTGTCCCGCTCGAGTATCG
>JAHOYX010000170.1 GCA_019038705.1 Spirochaetales bacterium | reverse complement strand
GTACAGCACCGACCCCGAAGAGCGCATCGATACGATGAAGTGGCTTGCGGCCCTCCTGAGCGAGCACACGGACAAACCACTGTGTATGGATTCCTCGAACGTGGAGACTCTTGCGGCAGGGCTCGAAAACTGTGCCGGCGGTGCGGAACCGATGATTAATTCGATCAGTCTGGAACGCCAGGATGCGGTTGCAGTGGCTCTCCAGTACGGGGCTCACGCCGTTGTGAGCGCCGCCGGCAAGGCGAGCTTGCCTTCCTCCACAGATGAACGTCTGCACAATTTCAGGGGCATTGTCGGGATCCTCGAGGAGGCCGGTATGCCGCGTCAGAAGATGTACCTGGACGCGCTGGTGTTCCCGATCAGTGTTGACCCGAACAACGGCAAAGGCTTTCTTGAGGCCTCCGCAGCGGCGAAGGCGGAGTTCGAGGGCACATACCTCAGCGGTGGACTGAGCAATGTCTCCTTTGGCATGCCAAACCGGAAGCTGTTGAACATGGTCTTCACAAGGCTCTTTATTGAGGCAGGTGGAAACGCCGCAATCGTTGATCCCGTCCAGATTTCCGTTGAATCCCTGAGAGCGTTCGACATGGATTCTGAACCGGCCAGGCTTGCCCGCGCCGTTCTTGATGGGAGCGACATGTACGGCACTGAATACATCGCCGCATTCCGCGGCGGCCGGCTGGGGTGACGGGTACGGAGTTTGATCTACAGGATGCCGTCCGCTATGCCTCTGCGTTCACCGACGCCACCGGGATCGGCTGCACGATTCTCGACAGCCGGGGATGGATCCGACATCCGGCGCCCGGGGAGCACCCGTGTCGGCTGTGTCGATCCGTAGCCGGAACGGGAATTGACATCCGGACGAGTTCCCAGAGCCACTGGAGGCGGGTTGAGCAGGCAGTGCGCTTCGGCGGACGGTACATCTACCTCTGCGACAACTCATTCACCCACTGGACATCGCCAATCGTGACCGAGGCACGGGTCGTTGGAGCACTCGTTGCCGGCCCCGTCCTCACCATTGACGACGAGGGGTTCTTTGAGAACGACCTGCTCCCGAGCGGCGTCGGCGATGAGCAACGGGAACGGCTGCGGGAGCTGTTCGGCAAGGTACCGCGACTGCCTCCCGCACGCGTCACCGCCCTCTCACGGCTTGTGTACGCTCTTGCCCGGACAATCTCTGATGCCACCGGGCGTGCCCTGGACGAAGCCGAGTCCGAACTGGAGCGCCAGTCCCGTATGAGCGAGTATATCCACGACCTCAAGATGCAGCGGCGGGATGTTGGCCTTGATCCGGAGATCCCGACCTATCCACTGGACACTGAGCGCTCGCTCCTCGATCAGATCCGCATGGGGGACATCTCACGGGCGCAGGAGACTCTCAACGAACTGCTCGGGCATGTCTTCTTTGCATCGGGATCCGAGATCGACTCAATCCGCCGCAGAACCCGTGAACTCGTGGTTCTTCTCTCTCGCGCCGTGCTGACCGAGGGGGCCGAGCCGGAAGAGGTATTCGGTCTGAACTACCGTTTTGTCGACGCCCTCGATCAGCAGCAGGACATCGCCGGCATTGCGTACTGGATGGCGCGGATAACCCGTCGATTCGCGGACCTCGTGCTCTACAGGCCCAACGTTCCCCACGGAACAGTCATGAGGAAGGCGGCACAGTATGTTCGTTCCCACATCGCAGATCCGATACGGATCCGCGATGTTTCGAGGTACGTGGGCCTGAGCCCGACCTATTTCAGCCGACTGTTTACCAGAGAGATGGGATCGCGGTTCGTTACCTACGTAACCCGTGCACGCATCTACCGGGCCCGAGAGCTTCTCCGGACCACGACCGAACCTGTCACGTTGATTGCCTCGGATGTCGGCATCCCCGACCACAGCTACTTCGCCAAGCTTTTTCGAAGGGAAACCGGGGTTACTCCGAGCGCCTACCGCGCGGGCCGGTTCAGCTCTCGATGAACCCAACCGCCTTCTCCGCGGCACTCGCCGCGTCCGCCGCATAGGCATCGGCGCCGATGGAATCGCAGTACTGCTGGGTAACCGGGGCGCCGCCGACCATAATCTTCACCGTGTCCCGCGCTCCCGCACTTTCTGCCGCCGCTACGACGTTCTTCATTTCGGTCATCGTGGTCGTCAGTAGCGCGGAGCAGGCAATGATGTCGGCTTTGTTCTCGGTCGCTGCGGCGACAAATCGATCCGCCGCCACATCCGTCCCGAGATCCACGACGTTGAACCCCTTCCCTTCCATCATCATCTTGACGAGGTTCTTGCCGATGTCATGAAGGTCGCCCTTCACCGTGCCGAGCACGATGGTGCCACGGGGCTGAACATCCTCGCTGACAAGCAGCGGCTTGAGAAGCTCGGTTCCGGCGGCCATGGCTCTGGCAGCAATCAGCACCTCGGGAACGTAGATCTCGTTGGCCTTGAATTGGCGACCGACAATATCCATTCCGGCCATGAGACCTCCCTCGAGAATCTCCTTCGCAGACGTGCCGTCGTCCAACTCCCTCTGCACGAGCTCCTTGACGTCGTTTGCTTTGCCTTTCTGTAGCGCCTCAGAGATTTCCTGTATTACACTCACCGGTCTCCTCCTGTCTCAACTCTATGTTGCAGGCACGCTACACGGGTACCGCGCCCCTTGCTATGACGATAGTGCGAAATATAAGAATATTTTGCGATTTGGAGCATGCATATCGATTATCTCAGATGGCGCAACCAGAAGGCCGGGATCGCGGTCACCGGAACGATATATGCGAGTTGACCGGACTCCTCACCGACAATGCTCGTTGGCACGCCGACGAGCCGGAACGCACCGTCCAGCGCCGCCCCGCCTGAACTGCCCGAGTTGATCTCACCGTCGGTCTTGATGGAATAGCCATACGACGTCTGTTGAAAACCCGCCACTGTCCCGGTTGTGTAGGTGATTGACGCGCGCGATCCGGTTCCCCCAATCCCCGGATACCCGATGAATTGGAGCCCGTCGCCAATTGCCATCGCCTGGTTTCGCAACTGGACGCGCGGGAATTCAAGATCGGGCTCCAACGGCAGGCCGTATCTGTCTCCAGTGATGCGCAGCAGTGCGAGGTCCCGTTCTTCGGAGTACTCAATGACCACAGCCCGGAAGAGTTCCACCGGCGGTCGAGCGTGATCCACGCTGAGGGCAATTGTTATGTCGGTATCCGGACTCCCGTTGTCGGACCGAACAACATGCCAGTTGGTGAGCACGATCCCGGACGCCGACAACAGACATCCCGATCCGCCGCCGCCGGATCCGGCAAGCACCTCCACGGTGGCCAGCAACGCCCGGTCAAGATCGGATGAGACGTCCGGGAGGCTTGGCGTGCCCCTCAGGTGAGACGGTGCGTCCAGAGCGTCGCTCACTGAGAGGCGGAAACTCGCCTCGTGCCCGATACTCACCTGGTCTATGACCAGGAGATAATAGGTGCCGGTTTGCAGCGGTGGGGAGGAAGATCGATCTATGACAATGGACTCAGATGAACGCAACGTTTGGGAGAGGTGATCAGCCGTGAAGGGATCCGCAGGCACGTCGCCGTGGAAGAGGAAGAGGTCAACGTCCGCGTCGGTCTCCGAGATGTCCAGCCGCAGGTGATCCGCCGTTTCCGGGACGGTGACCCTGTATAGCGCCGCCATCGCGTTGTCCGGCAGAAGCCGCCCGGTGATCTGCCGGCCTGGATGGAGGGTTGCGAGCGGCTCCAGCTGAGCCGACTCAACGAGCAGGCGATACGGTATCTCGGTGAGCACCCGCCCTTCGGCGGACGGCGGCCGATCGTACTGATAGGCGACTTCGAGCGTGAACCGACCGGACCAGAGCGCGGGCTCAGTCACGCGGGACAGGTAAAGCTCCTCGTTGTAGTCAGTATGCTCTGAGAAGGCGACCAGTTCGCCACGCC
>JAHOYX010000146.1 GCA_019038705.1 Spirochaetales bacterium | reverse complement strand
GGCGAGGAGATTCTCAATTCCCTTCTCAACGAGGGCGACGTTCTGGTCCTTGTATACCGCGTCCAGAGGCTTGCCCGGGGCGACCGTGGGCCCTCCGCCGTGCATCTTGAGTGCGCGTACCGTGCACACGATGACCGAGCAGTGAGGTTTGAGCCCGGAGAACCGACACTTCAGGTTCCAGAATTTCTCGAATCCGATGTCCGCGCCGAATCCGCTTTCGGTGACATGGTAATCGGCGAGCTTGAGACCCAGGCGGTCCGCTATGATGGAAGACTGCCCGATGGCGATATTCGCGAAGGGACCGGCGTGCACCAGTACCGGCTGGCCCTCGATGGTCTGCATGAGGTTGGGGTTGATGGCTTTGGCCATGATGGCGGTCATGGCGCCGTCCACTTCGAGATCTCCGGTGGTTACCGGGTTGCCACGCTTGTCGTAGGCGACAATGATCCGACCCATTCGCCGGCGCATGTCGGCCAGATCACGAGCGACGGCGAGAATGGCCATAATCTCCGAGGACACGGTGATCTGGAAGCCGCTCTTCATCATGAACCCGTCCATGTGAGAGCCCAATCCAATGGTGATCTCGCGCAGCGCCTGGGCGGAGAAGTCCATGGCCCATCCGATGGCGGGGTTGCGGGGATTGATGTCCAGTCGTTTGAGGTTCTTCTTCTCCAGCATCTTGTCACCGTAGTTGAACTCGTGCTGTATACGAGACGTCAGAGCGACCATTGCCAGATTGTGGGCGTTGGTGATTGCGTCGATGTCTCCGGTCAACCCCAGGCTGAAATCGGCCAGCGGAATGCACTGGGCGAGTCCTCCACCGGCGGCGGATCCCTTGATGTTGAAGGTGGGACCTCCGGAGGGCTGCCTGATGGCGCCCATGACGCTCTTGCCGATCTTTCCCAGCCCTTCCACGATGCCCATGGTGGTGGTCGTCTTGCCCTCTCCCAGGGGGGTGGGGGTGATGGCGGTAACCTCGACGTACTTGCCGTTTGGCTTGTTCTGGAGCCGGTCAAGTATCCGCATGTAGTCCAGCTTGCCGACGTAGTGACCGTACGGAAAGAGCTCGCTTTCCTCAATATCGAGACCTCCCGCGATCTCGGTCACCTTGATCATGTCTTCCTCTGCGGCGAGAGCGATTTCCCAATCCTTGAGTTGTGTGGGATCCAGTTTTGCCATGGCTGCCTCCTGCGTGTAATGTTTCATAGAATAGACCACATTTGTGCTTCGTGGTCGCAGTCAAATACGGTACTACATGATCTTATTTCAGTCGAAGCCTCATCTCCACAGGATCATGGTCTGAACTGCGGTGAGCAGTAGTTGGATCGTCAACCATGGCGTATGGATAGCTTGCGTTGAAATGAAGAATATTCTCTCCGGCATGATAACGGAGGAGCGCGGGGCTGGCAAGCATATGATCCAGCACCTGACTGTTTCCTTCGTAGATGTAGGTAAATCGATCCTGCGGATGAATGAAGTTGATGATATTCGTCAGGGGGATCTCATCCCCGAAACCTTCAAGGATAGCCACAGGATGATCAACCCCTTCACCGGGTTCGCCGAACTGGAAGTCGTTCAGATCTCCAGCAACCACGATGAGTGAATCGGCATCTTCGGCAAACAGAGCATTCACATAGGTGCGCACAGCCCGGGCCTGAGCTTTCCTCTGAAACTCGGTACTCCGGAATGGAGGCCAGTTGGCGCCGAAAACAGGTTCATCCCCTCCTTTGCTCCTGAAATGGTTTCCAATGATGGTGGTAACTTCTCCACCTATATCGAACGTTCCGACAATCGGTTCCCTGCCCGGACTTGGACTGGAGGGCCCGAACGCGGCCTCTACCTCCGCTCCTGTCATCTGGAAGGCATCGATCAGCTGAACCATCTGCCGATTGAAGAGAAACCCCGGTTCAATGCCGCGACGGTCACTTGTTTCGAAGGATACAGCCAGATAGTCGGTAGCGGCCTCTCTGTTCACGCGGTCGCCAAGTGCCTGCAGGATGGCGGTGTTCTCCACCTCCTGAACGACCAGGATCTCAGGAAGCAACAACTCTTCGATAATGGCTATCGAAAGCTTTGTGAGTTTGACTTCCAGTTCTTCCGGATCGGGAGTGCTGCTCGCATCATCCTTTCCGGGCTCGTCAAACAGGTCGAAGAGGTTCTCCACGTTGAAGGTGGTGATCCTGAGATTGCCCCTGGCCTGCGTGCGGCGATACAGGGATGGATTGTCGCTCCTCCTGGGACTCAGAGTGATTTCTGAAGGTTGAACCTTGTAGTTGCTGTAGCTGTAGTCAACAACGCCGACCAGAGTTTTCAGCACGTCGCCCGGCTGGAGCAGGAGTTGCTCATCAGCGGTGAGATCATCGACCATGATCCGTTCCGGATTGTAATCGACCATAGTCGGACCGATTTCCCGCAGAACAAGGTGACTGCTCCCCGGGTGGTAACCGGAGCCGCTAACAGCGTTGTCCCTGTTGATCACGCTGAACTCGCCGTGCCTGGAGGTCGGTCCGACAACAGGGGCCTGCGCAGCGGAGACAAGCATTCCTTCCCGTGATTCCCAGTACCGCACTGCATCCGCAATGCTTTCCGTCGGAAGGCCTGTCAGGGGAATGGGTTCAGGAAGCCGGTGGTCCTTTGAGACGACACGGAGTTCGGAGGCGTTCGTGAGCTCGGTCAGGGGCAAATCAGCCGGTCTGCTGTAGGGAGTGTACTCTCCGACACGGGCAACAAGGGACACCAGATCTCCCACTTCGAGCTGACCCGCAGATGCTCCTCTGTAGACATAGATGCCGTCCGAGGTATTGCCGTCACCGTCTCCTGCCGGATCCTGAATCCAGAAGCTGCGACCACCCGGTGTGAGAAGGGTAACAACGCCGGTTGTGCTGATGAGCTGTCCCTCCAGCGGGGAGGAGGCGCCGGAGCCCTGAATTTCCATGATAGCTGCGGGAATTGGATGAATGGAGGACGCAGGCCGGTTGACGGTCCCGGGCGTATTCAGGGCTTCATTACCCGCCGGAAAGCAGGTGAACCCGGGAAGTCCAGCACCGCCGTAGTCATTGCGCATCCAGTCGGAGGGCGAGTCGGTGTCCCGGCCGTCGGGCACTCTGGAAGCCCCGCCGACTGTGTGGAATACCCCATCATACCCGCCATCAAGCGTGACTCCACCGTAGGTCCGGTCGTATTCTCCTCCGTCATGCACCGCGACACTGTCTATGATTGAAGTCCACAGGGGGGTGCCGTAGTCGAACGTTCCGTCATTGTCGGCATCAAGATCGATTCCGGTGGAACCGGAGAAATCCAGGACAAGGAACAGAGAAGCCGTCCCATTCTCTATGTCATTTGTGCAGAAAGGAGTTGCCCAGTAACCCTGCCCGTTGGTCGTCCCGAGCGGGAACGCACAATCTATGATCCCGGCACCGTGTCCGTCACCTTCGATCTCAATGACTGTATAGCGGGAGAAGTCGGTGTTGGGGTCACCGTAAATCTCCACGTATTCATAGATGTCGACACCGGTGTGATCGGCCAGAAACTCATTGATGATCGGTGGCCCAGCGGAAGTCCCCGTGACCGCCGCGGCGGGAGCGAGCATGTCTCCCCGAGCATCTGCGCTGCCTGTACTCATTGGATTGGAGCATCCAGACATTGTCAGCAGTATCGATATGAGCAGCAGAGCCGCCCCTGTCATGCCGTTTCTCATTATCTCCTCCGTAGCTTTCATGAGATGCGTTTGTACGTCACATGTGAGATACAGGCGACAACAGCATGACGCTTCAGCCCATTCTGAACGGGCGGGCGTTCCTCTCACATACCGTCGCATCTGGGCCGATGCTTCGTGCCTGGATGGCGATGGAACACACCCCCGTTCTCTCCTTTGCTTAGCTCAACTTCATCGCCACGCTGGGTGACAGTACTTGACTTC
>JAHOYX010000132.1 GCA_019038705.1 Spirochaetales bacterium | reverse complement strand
GGTATCAGGTATACGAGAAGATCGCCGCAGAGAGCGAGAAGATCATCCTCGTCGGATGCTGGGCGCACGCGAGGCGGAAGTTCTTCGAGGCGGCGAAGGCAAGCAAGAAGACCGGTGCTGCTCACGAAGGGATGAAGAAGATCAAGGAACTCTATCGGGTCGAACAGGAGCTGCGAGGCGAGGATCCGGAGGAGGAAGCGTTTCTCAAGACTCGCCGGGAGAAGGTTGAACCGATACTGACTGCCATGAAGGGGTGGCTTGCAAAGAAATCTCTGACGGTTGTCCCGGGGAGTCTGCTGGGGAAGGCTGTCGGCTACACCTTGAAGCAGTGGGACCCCCTGGTGCGCTATCTCGATCATGCGGGACTGACGCCGGACAACAACGCGGCGGAGAACGCAATTCGCCCCTTTGTGTTGGGCAGGAATTATGCGCAGTTCAGGATTATGCTGAGTTGTGAATGGCGCTCTGGCCACTGGAGCCGAGAATTCTCGATCATGCCAAGAGATACGAGAGTGTCGGCACCGGCGGGCCACGTGCGACTTTCAGCATAATCACAGGCTTTCGAGGAATCGCAGCAGACGGTCGTCGGCCTTGAATCTGACTTGCGTTACTGATGGTGGTTGAAGGCAGGCCAGTGCTTTTTCCTTTGCCCGGAGATCTGCTTCCATGTACATGTGGGTGGTTTGGATGCTCTCGTGACCGAGCCACAGAGCGATGACCGCAATGTCGACCCCCGAGTGCAACATATGCATAGCCGTAGTGTGACGGATGAGATGCGGGTGAATTGAACGACCGGTCAGAGACGGACACCGCCCAGTGGCAACCTGAACCGACCGACGAAGGCGATACTCCACACCGGACCTCGACAGGGTTGTCCCTCTTGAGTCAGGAAAGAGAGGAGTTTTGGGTGTATCGGGAATCTCCCGTTTCCAGGTCTTCAGCAGACGGCCGGTCGTCTTCCATAGTGGAATCGTACGCTGTTTGCGCCCCTTACCGTGAAGTGCCACCGTCGGAGTCCCGGTGAGATTCAAATCCTCCAGACATATCCTTGTCAATTCAGAGACCCGGGCTCCGGTGTTGTACAGCGTTGTGAACATGGCGATGTCGCGCCTACCGGTCCATGTGTGTGAATCGGGGGCGCGAATGATTGCGTCCATCTCGTCCTTGGACAGAAACCTCACGGCAGGGCGGTCGTATCGCTTCATCGGGATAGCAAGCACGCGATTGGTTTGAGCAAGTTGTTCCGGGGTCTCTGTCGCCACGTACTGAAAGAATGACCTGATCGCCGCAAGGCGTGCGTTTCGCGTACGGACGCAATTGCCGCGTTCGTTCTCAAGGTATCTCAGGAACTCGAGAATCAGGTCGGCATCGAGCCTTCCAAGGGTCACATCCGAAGGAGTGCAACCGTGACGCTTCTCAATGAAGCCGAACAGCAATCGAAAAGTATCACGATAGGCAGCTACGGTCCTGGTGCTCACATCCTGTTGGTTCATCAGACGGTCGCAGAAGAACGCCTGTACCAACGATGCAAACTCGGCGGCAGAACTCGTCGTACGGCTCACGGCGTGCCCCCTTGTATCACATCGGTTTCTTCGAACCGTTGCATCGCAACATTCATCAACTCCGGGACGGCGCTAAGATACCAGTAGGTATCGGTGGGTTTGATGTGGCCCAAATACGTGGAAAGGTATGGAAGCCGCTGATTGACATCGACTCCTTCGGTATACCACTTCTGTAGAACTCGGCAGGCGAATGTGTGCCGCAGATCGTAGAGCCTGGGAGCACGTCTGTCGTACTGCCCCTTGATCTGGGTTTCGCTGCGCAGCTTTCTGAATGTGTAGTGTACCACCGAAGGCAGGAGTGCCCGCCCCTGTTCGGAAAGCAGAAATCGTTCTGAATGCGGAGCCGACCAGTAATGATCTCGAAAACACGAGTATTCGAGAAGGGCGCGCGCGACCGACAAGTCGACCGGCACAACTCTGGACTTGTGAAACTTCGTCTCCTTGATGACCAGTTGTCGATTCGTACTGTCAAACTCCGTTCTCCCCAGACGCAGCGCCTCACAGGTGCGCAATCCCGTACTTGCCAGCAGCCCAATGAGTACCGAATAGGTTCGAGGGCGCAAACCGTCAACCGGTGTCAGCTTTCGTGCCGCGGCCATCAGATTTGTAATTTCATGGCTGGTATAGATGTAGGGCTGGATCCGCTGGTGAGCCGGTCCCAAGAGCCTTCGTTGAGGAACTTGTGTCTGTGGCTCGAACGTCGCTTCGAATCGGGCGAATGTTCTCGCGACCTCTACGCGCCGCGCGCGATAGAGTCTTGCACTACCCGAGGCTGACTGTGCCCACCGCAGTATCAGTGAGATGGTGATAGGTCCAGTGTGGCCGACGCTGTCAGCATACCGAGCGAATCGCATCAGCTGCCCGCCTGTGCTTTTCATGCTGTATCCAAGATCCTGTTTCCAATGGACATACACCTGGACTCGGGTGACCATGCTGTTTTTTCCATCGTTCATGACCGCACCTCCGGCCACCGAAGCGTCGCGGTCTCAAGTGCAACGAAATTGACCTTTGTGTAGATAGCGGTTGTGTCGATAGATTGATGCCCGAGGACATCGGCCAGTTCTTTGAGCGTGGCGCCGTTCTCCAGCATTCTCGTGGCAGCCGTATGGCGCAGCACATGCGTACCGGTCCAACGCGGCGGAAATCCAGCACGGCCGTAGGCTCGACGCATGGCACCCCGAACGTTCTCTGCGGCGAGAGGAATACCAACTGGTACTGTATGACGCAGGAACAGCCGCCGCTGCGCAGCCTTGGGTGGCCGTCCGTGTTTGAGATATCGGACAATGGAGGTCCCACAAGTCGTCGGAAGCGGAAGCTCCCGGCACCTCCGAGTCTTGCCGCGATTGAGTCGGATCACTGCACCCCGCCAGTCAATGTCATCCAATTCGAGGCTTGCAACTTCACCGGCACGCAGACCCATGTGGAGCATGCACAATGCCATGGCGTGATCGCGCATTCCGGCTGGAGTGTGCAAATCGAAAGAGCCGGTCAGGGCACTCACCTGAGATTCGGATAGCACCTCTGGATAATCTGCGAGACGATATATCGGAAGCGAAGGAATCACGCAAAGGTAGCCCGGATCGATGTCACCGCGGAACTGCAGGTATTTCAGATAACTCCGTATCGACCCCGCAAACGCCGCTGCAGTGCCGGGACTGCTGCCGCGCACCCGTGTGCTGACATAGCCCATCAGATCTTGAGGTCGAAGCAATTCTGTCCTTACCGGGCCGCTCCCAAACCGACTGATAAGGAACTCACGAATGCACTGCTTGCGGCGATGACGAGTTGTCGAAGCAAGCCCACGTACTTCTTCGAGATGTTGGTCGAAGGCCTCTACTTCCGTCTCTATTGGATCACTGTGATTGGTCCCGTCGCAACCATGCCGGCTGTCGCACAGGCGACGAAGATGTCGCACCGCCGCCCGACTCGTATGGATTGCCGGGCAGCGCGGGTGACAATCACAACTCGACAAATGTTCCTTCAGGAATCTTTCAATGGAATCGTTCGTCACCACTGGCAACGGTTCGCAGTGTTTCAGACTCCACTTTACGAAACCGCGACACGCCCTCATATACAGGTCGATTGTCCTCGCCGCATACCCCAAGCTCGATAGCTGCGAAGCCAACGATGACAACAGCGTTTCGGCAAAACGCTCTGACCACCGAACAACATTCTTGGTCTCCATGGACACGCTCCTTCGGGCCGTTCTTGGCCCCACAAGAAGTGTCCATTCTTATGCTGAGCACCCATTGCTGGAAATCATGCTACCGGTGGGAAATAGCGGGAAGGAGACCTCTCAACTCAGCATAATCATGAACTGCGCATAATTTCGGCCCACCACAAAGGGTCGAATCGCGTTCTCAACCCGGTTGGTGTCCGGAC
>JAHOYX010000190.1 GCA_019038705.1 Spirochaetales bacterium | reverse complement strand
GATCCATGCAGAACGCAATAACCGTCGGTGCTTTCGTCCCTCGTGAGTTCTCCGGGACGGTGTTCTCGGTTCACGACCATGCAATCAACATCAAGGATGACAATGACCATCGATTGATCTCGATTGTTGACCGCGAGCAGGATATGACCGGGCTGTCGATACTTGCGCCGCGGCTGCCAACGGGAATCAGTCGCGGTCAACGTGTCGCCATCCACGACGACCACCTGTCCGTACTGGCGACTCCCGACGGATCAGCCGCCGCTATCTCTCTTCGCACTTCGGGAGATTTCCCTCTCTTCTCTGGATCGATTACTGACGCCCTGTTCGATGTCACGCAGGCCACAATCTGCGGACAACTGCCGGTGATCCGGAACGCGGTCCTCGCTCACGGGAGTCCGGTCGGTCTGCGTGACCTCGTTGGCGGGCCCCCACACCCGTGCACCGGTGGCACGGCGCCGATGCAGCCCCGACCGTCGTCCGTGTTTGTACGGCGCGCGTTTGATGTGATCGACGCCATAGGAGAGGCCGGTCCATCAGCCGACCTGTCGGGACTCGTGGGTCTTGGGATTGGGTTCACGCCATCGGGCGACGATTTCATCATGGGTTTCCTGGCCTCGGGGGCCGCGTCTTTCGGCAGCGCCGAAGTAGATCACGAGGCGGTGCGGGGACGGCTCCGCGGTACAACCGTCGGAGGCGCGACACTGTTACGCCTTGCGCTGGACGGATCATTCCCGGCGTACATGCTTGAGTTTGTGGATGAGTTGCGGGTCTCCGTGTCACGGGCCGTGATCAGTGCCGTCAGCCACGGTGAGTCGTCGGGGACTGATGCACTTGCAGGGTTCGTTTGTGGGCTTGCATCGATTTGCACCGCCGAAAAACTTGACGAATGATGACAGTCACTACATTGTTAGTTCTTGACTTCTGATCTTCCACAAACCAGCCAAGAGGCGAGGAGCGCGTAGTGAAACGAGTGATTGTCCGCAAGGACTCGTACTACGATTCAGTGTTCCTCATGCTCATCAGCACCGACGTCAACAAGATCGACGGCGTCAATGATGCCGTTGTTGCTATGGGCACTGAGATGAACGTGGATCTGATTTCCGACATGGGACTCGGCACCGACGAGGTGAAATCGAGTACGCCCAATGACCTCATCATTGCGATTGACAGTGAGAGTGATGAGGTGCTCGACGAGGCTGCCGAAACCGTCGACAAGCTGCTCACGCAGAAGAAGGGAGCAGGCGGCGCCGAGGCGGCGTATCGGCCAGGCAGTCTGGCGTCGGCCGTAGAGATTGTGCCGGAGGCGAATCTGGCCATCATTTCTCTGCCCGGGCAGTACGCGGCCCGCGAGGCGCGGCGTGCGTTGCAGAGTGATCTTCACGTCATGATGTTCTCCGACAACGTCACTCTCGAAGATGAGGTGTCTCTCAAGAAACTCGCTGTGGAGAAGGGCCTCTTGATGATGGGGCCGGATTGCGGCACGGCGATTATCAACGGGATGCCCATCTGCTTCTCCAACGTGGTTCCCAAGGGGCCAATTGGGATGGTCTCAGCCTCGGGGACCGGACTCCAGGAAGTCGCGTGCGCAATCGCGAAAGCGGGCAGCGGTGTGAGTCAGGCCATCGGCACCGGAGGACGCGACCTCAAGAAGGCGGAAGTCGGCGGGATGATGATGAAGCTGAGCATAGAAGCGCTCGGCGCCGATCCGGAGACGAAGGTGATAAGCGTTGTTTCGAAGCCGCCCCTGGCAGAGCTCATGGGCCCGGTCATTGACACGTTGAAGGCCACCGGCAAACCGGCGGTTGTTCACTTCGTCGGTACCGGAGCACGGGAACCGGATGGGAAGATCCAGTTTGCCGGTAGCCTGGAGGAAGCGGCCAAGATGGCTGTGGCGGTGGCATCCGGAACCACCTACGAGGCTCGAACCTTTGACCTGAGTGACTCAGAGATTGAGGCGATCGTGGAACGGGAAACCGAGAAGATGTCCGCTGAGCAGAAGTACGTTCGCGGCCTCTTCACAGGCGGTACACTGACCGACGAATCTGCGACACTCCTGGAAGATGCCCTCGGTGGCATCCACTCGTTTGATGCGTCGGATCCGAAGTTCAAGCTGTCTGACCCGCACAAATCCGAAGGCCACACCATCGTTGACCTCGGGGAGGACATCTTCACCGTTGGCCGGCCACATCCGATGATTGACCCGTCAATTCGGACCGAGCGAATGGATCGCGAGGCGGAAGACGGGGAGATGGCGCTCATGCTTCTTGACTGTGTGATTGGATATGGATCACACGCGGATCCGGCCGGGGCGATGGTGGACCAGATCAAGAACGCGAAGGCAGCGGCCGAGAAGCGCGGCGGGTATCTGTCGGTCATCGCTTCAGTCACAGGAACCGACGGTGACTTCCAGGGACTCAGCGACCAACAGCGCAAGCTGGAGGCGGCGGGAGTCGTGGTGATGACGACCAACTATCAGGCAACGATTCTGGTGCGCCGCATCATGGAGAGGAGGGCAGCGAAATGAGTGTAGAGAAGATCACCTCGCTCTTCACGGAAGAACTATCCGTTGTGAACCTCGGACTCGAGGGTTTCGCGGAGGACCTGTCCGGGCTTGGTGTGGCGGCAATCCAGGTGGATTGGAGACCGCCGGCCGGTGGGGACGCCAGGCTCGCCGGACTCTTTGACAAGATTGAGGCCAACACCAGCCTTGATATGGCCGCCGCCAATCAGGAAGCGGCCGGTCGCATGTTGAAGAGCAAGCCCACCCTCGTTGGGATCGGGGTCGCGGAGAAGGACATCCCGGGCATGCACAAGAAGCTGGTTCTGCACGCGGGACCGCCGGTCGCCTGGGACCGAATGTGTGGCTCCATGCGCGGCGCCGTTATCGGCGGGCTCATCTATGAGGGCCTTGCCGGCAATGAGCAGGAAGCGGAGAAGCTTGCTGCATCCGGGGAGATCACCTTTGAGCCGTGTCATCACCACGACGCGGTGGGACCGATGGCCGGTGTCGTGACGGCAAGCATGCCGGTCTGGATCCTGGAGAACACGACCTACGGCAACCGTGCCTACGCTACCCTCAACGAGGGACTCGGTAAGGTGCTGCGTTACGGCGCCAACTCTCCGGAAGTCATCGAGAAACTGAAGTGGATGGAGACCGATCTGGCCCCGATTCTGAGCAGAGCAATCGACCTCCACGGTCCAATCGATATGAAGAACCTGATTGCCCAGGTCCTGCAGATGGGTGATGAGGGGCACAATCGGAATCGTGCCGGCACCAGCCTGCTCATTCGGGAGCTTGCGCCGTACCTGGTTATGCTGGACGACCCCAAGGAGAAGGTGTCCCGGGTATTGAAGTTCATGCACGAGAACGATCACTTCTTCCTTAATCTCACGATGCCGTCGGGCAAGTGCACCGTTGATGCAGCCAGGGATATCGAAGGAAGCAGCGTCATCGTGTGTATGGCGCGTAACGGGACGGACTTCGGGATCAGGGTCTCCGGGCTCGGTGACCAGTGGTTCACGGCGCCGGCAACCGCGGTGGAAGGTCTCTATCTCCCAGGCTACGGAGCCGAAGACGCGGGGCTGGACATCGGGGACTCGGTGATCACGGAAACGTTCGGAATCGGTGGGTTCGCCATGGCCGCCGCCCCTGCCATCGTGAAGTTCGTGGGGGGAACACCCGCGGACGCGATCAACTTCACCCGGCAGATGTACGAGATCACGGTCACCGAAAATGACACCTACCAGATCCCGAACATGGATTTCCGGGGAACCCCAACCGGGATCGACGTGTTGAAGATCGTGGAGACCGGTATTCTTCCGGCCATCAACACCGGCATCGCTCACAAGGATCCGGGAGTGGGCATGGTTGGCGCCGGGCTCGTGAAACCCCCAACCGGGTGTTTCACGGACGCATTTGAGGCCTTTGCCGAAAGATACGGCGCCGAAAGATACGGCGCGGAGTAGTCAGCAC
>JAHOYX010000009.1 GCA_019038705.1 Spirochaetales bacterium | reverse complement strand
GATCAAGCATTGATTTAATTTTCCGGGCGAATTCCGTCGTTGACAGCGAAATCATGCCGATACCTCCGAACAATAGCTATTGTATCTGATAATCTGATTGAATACTATTATCTGATTCCGTGAGATCTCCTGCCTTCTTCAAACTCCTGACCTCCTCACCGGGCCGGTCCTGGCCCGCTGGATTGATCAAGACACTGTGGATGTAGTTCTGTGGAACGCAGGAATCGTGCTGCTGGCCCACGAGGCCGAAATTCAGTGTGACCCACTTTGTGACGGGGAGAAACAATGGAAAATGATCATTCCTGGTGGAGAGACGGCGTCATCTACCAGATCTATCCGAGGAGTTTCCGTGACACCAATGGGGATGGCATCGGCGATCTCCGTGGCATCATAGAGAAGCTTCCCTATCTGTCGGATCTGGGCATTCGCGGAATCTGGCTATCTCCCATCAACACCTCTCCCATGTTCGATTTCGGATATGACGTCAGCGACTATCGCGGCATTGATCCGATCTTTGGCACGGTTGAGGACTTCCAGGAGTTCGTTTCCGAGGCACACAAGCGAAATATCAACGTGATCATGGACATGGTCCTGAACCACACCTCTCATCTCCACCCGTGGTTTATTGAGTCATCCTCGTCACGAACCAACCCGAAACGGGACTGGTACGTCTGGCACGATGGGAAAAACGGGCGCCCGCCCAACAACTGGCTTGGTGTTTTCGGCGGCAAGGCGTGGGAGTGGGATGCGCGGACCGAGTCCTTCTACCTGCACTCCTTTGCCGTTCAGCAGCCGGATCTCAACTGGTTCAATCCGGATGTGAGGAACGCGGCACTCGGAGAAGTGTCGTACTGGCTGGACATGGGTATAGATGGATTCCGATTCGATGTCATTAACTGGTTCGGCCATGATCGGGAGTTTCGGTCCAATCCGTTTGGCATCGGCACCACTCCCCGCCCGTATGATCTGCAAGAGCACCTGTACGACAGGAATCTCCCCGTTTCGCACGAGATCGCCGGGGAATTGCGGAATCTTCTTGATTCCTATGACGACAGAATGATGGTGTGTGAGGTCTCTTCCGAACGGCCAGGGGATCCTGAGCTGTCTGCTTCGTACGTGGGACCCCAACAATCTCATCTGTCTTTTGATTTCTCGCTGCTCTATCAGAAATGGAACCCCAAGGCCTACTTCTCCGCCCTGGTCACCTGGAATGACGTGATGACAAGATACGACGGCTGGCCATGCTACGTGCTGTCCAATCATGATCAGCCGCGGAGCCGAAGCCGCTTTGGCTCCAATTCATACGAGAAGGCCAAGGTGGCGGCGGTCATGCACATGACCCTCCGGGGCACCCCATTCCTCTACTACGGAGAGGAAATCGGCATGGAGAATCGAAAGATCAAGCGATCTCAGCTGGCCGATCCCCCGGGAATACGATACTGGCCCCTCCGACAAGGCAGGGATCCGGCCCGGACGCCGATGCAGTGGAACGCTACGCCCGAAGCCGGGTTCACCGAGGGGACCCCCTGGCTTCCGGTACATCAGAACTATCAAACGACCAATGTGGAGGCACAGCAGGAGGACAAACACTCGCTGCTGAACCTGTACCGGAAACTAATTGCGCTTCGAAACAGCTCACCGGTCTTGCAACGAGGGGATTGGGTTCCTGTTCACGATGGGTCCGACGGTGTGATTTCGTACTATCGTTCGTTGGGGACCGAACGAAAGCTCATTGTTCTCAACTTCAGGCAGAAGCCCGTCTCCGTGGACCCGCCGGCGCCGTGGAGAGGAGTGGCGTCAAACATGACGGTTGAGCTGTCCACCCACAAGAAACCGGGGGACGCGCCCGGCAACGACAGCCTCAATCTGGATCCGCTGGAAGCAACCATTTTCAACTGCGGCAATTAACACTGCTGCGCCGCTGCATCGAAGCGTCAGGCCTCCTGCAGGTACAGCAGCTCCCGGATGGTAATGATTCGAACAAGAGTTTCGTTGACGGGGACAGGAATGCCATGACGCGCCGCCAACTCGATCAGCCGACCGCCGAAGCTCGGCGCCTCCGTCCGTCGATGCTCCTCCATGTCCTGAAGCATTGAGGTCTTGCCTTCGGCACCGAGTCGATTCAGGATCGGATACCAGTTGGCAATGTCCTCTTCCCGGAGGTCAACTCCCTCGGCCTGCGCAACGAGCACCGTCTCGCGCATTGCCGCCTCCATGAGCGCCTGGGCATGTTCATCGGTGTGGAACACGCCGTACGGCGCGCCGGTCACCGCCGAGACCTGATTCACCCCGATATTGATCATCCACTTCCACCAGACGGCCCGGTGGATGTCATCCGGAATCTCGCGGGTCAGCCCGGAGCGATCAAGGAGCTCCCCGACGGCAAGCAGATCCGGGTTCCGCGGATCGTTGTCCTTCGTGCCGATGATGAGCTTGCCCTGGTTCGTGAAGGTCAGACGATTGGCGGTTCGTACCGCGTCCATTCCCAGGGCAACACAGTAGAGCACTGTCGCGTCCGGAAATCGATCCTCAATGAATGGCTCGCTGTCTATGCCGTTGAGTACTGAAGTCACCACGGTGTCGGCACCAATTGCAGCGCGGAGAAGCGGTACGATCTCCTCCAGATGGTGATTCTTGACAGCAACGATCACGAGATCCGGGTGCTCTCGGAGTTGCGCCGCGGACCTGACGTCGATCTGTTCCTCGAAATCATTGATGACGAACCGGCCAGCCTTCAGCGACTCGTACCGATCATCGCCGGCAAGAAAATGGACCTCGGTATCCGGGGTCTTCTTCAACGCCGAAGCGTAGAGCATACCGAGCGCCCCGGCTCCAATGATTGCGACTGAATGAATGGAGTTCATCCCCGATACATAGCATGGAACCGGGGGGAGGTGGAATCGCGCGGCCAACCGAAGTACTCTCTATTGATGAAACAGATCTGGATTAGTCGTGCCGGTGGGCCGGAAGTGTTGGAAATTCGTGAGGCGGTTGACCCGGTGCCCGCACAGGGCGAAGTAGTGGTGGAAGTGAAGGCAGCGGGGGTCAGCTTCGCCGACACGATGGCCCGCGTGGGCAAGTATGGGGACGCACCGCCGTTGCCCTGTGTTGTGGGCTACGAAGTTGCCGGTGACGTGGTTGCGGTCGGGCCGGCGCTGACCGATGACGTCGGCGCCGATGTCGGCGCGTCGTTCAAGCCCGGCGATCGCGTCTTCGGGCTGACGCGGTTTGGCGGTTACAGCACCATGGTGTCGGTCCCGCCGGCGCAGCTCTACGCCATGCCTGCCGACATGACCTACACTCAGGCTGCGGCAATTCCGGTGAACTACTTCACCGCCTACCTCGCCCTGATTCGATTCTGCAATGTTCAGCCGGACGAGCGCGTGCTGATTCATAACGCCGGTGGCGGCGTCGGCGTTGCCGCCATCCAGCTGGCGAAACGGGTTGGCGCGCGAATCTACGGCACCGCAAGCGCCTGGAAACACCCACGGCTGCGGGAGCTCGGCGCTCACGAACTCGTTGACTATCGCACGACCGATTGGGTGGAAGAGATAAATCGACTGACCGACGGACCAGGCATGCACGCGGTCCTGGATTCGATTGGCGGACGCAACCTGAAGCGTGACCTGGAAGTCATGGCTCCACTTGCACGACTCGCCGCGTTCGGATTCTCCGAACCGGTGAGAAAGGGTGACAGGCCATTCCTCCCGACCCTCCGGTCAGTCCTGGGAATGCCGCGGACCCACATGCTCACCCTCCTGAACAGTAACTGGTCAATTGGCGGCTTGAATCTTGGTCATCTCTGGACCGAGGTTTCCCGCATGCGACGGGTAGGCGAGGAGATCCTTCGCGCCTGGGGCGAGGGCGCCATCCGGCCCGAGATCTTCGCGGAGATCTCCTTCGACGATGCGGCCGAAGCCCATCGAATGCTCGGTGAGCGTCGAAACCTGGGCAAGGTGGTGTTGCTGCCGTAG
>JAHOYX010000171.1 GCA_019038705.1 Spirochaetales bacterium | reverse complement strand
TCTGAATTCGCACTGAATACCCACAGTTCCCATCCGCCGGTGTTGTTCGTTGAGATATTAATGGTGGCGATGGCCGCCGTGACCGGAGCGTCGACCCCCGCCGTTACCAACGTCAGATTGTCTGCAGCCGCATCTGCCGTCACCGTGAGCGTCAGGATCAGCGGGACCTGACCACCGATGTTCAGTGTATCGCCGTTGGCGGCGAAGGCGGCCCCGGACACCAGGATCAGTCCAGCGATAATAGCGAGGGCTCTCAATTGCTTCCTCATGTGTTCCTCCTCTGTGAAACTCATGCCTCGCTCAAAGCGAGGCACTCACAGAACATAGCGCAAGAAAATCGAGATTCTCGCTTTTTTTGTGCTTTTTCCTGTTTTTTGTTCCGCACGCCGGCCGAGGCCCGATTGCGAGGCGCCGGCAGCGGCGATGGAAACCAGATTCGCGAGAAAGCGTCCAATCCACAACCAAGGGTATGATTCCGACCAGCGATTACTGTAGTCTGCATACGGGTGACGGAAAGTGGCCCTCAACATGAATCCAGCGAGACGAATGGATACCGTAAGTCCAAAGCCGACTATCCTCGATCTGATTCTCGTAGACGATGAGCCTGCGATCCTCGACGGTCTCGAAAAAACATATGACTGGGCGAGCTATGGTTTTCGGGTTGTCGGAACTGCGCAGAGCGGAGAGAGGGGCCTGTCCCTTGCGCGGAGTTTGAACCCTGATGTAGTGATGACCGACATTCGCATGAAGAAGATGGACGGTCTTGAGTTGATAGGGCGATGTCGGGAACACGATCAGACCCTCGAGTTCGTCATTGTCAGCGCTCACGAAGATTTCAACTACGCGCAGCAGGCATGCGCGTTGGGCGTGTTCTCCTATTTGCTCAAGCCCATCGATGAAAGTCAGCTAGGTTCCGTGATGATTGAGTTGCATGCCCACTGCATGAGTTGGCGGAATCAGAGGCGGGAGATCGAGCAATTCAGGCATTTCATTTCAGAGGGGAAATGCGAGCTCGAAGAGTTGCTGTTGAAGAAGCTCCTGACGAAATCAATTGCGACACCCGAGTTCCTTCGACAACTCCAGGTGATCGATTCACAACTCTCCAATGCGGATCAGTACTGCGTGATCTGCCTGGATGTGAACATGGCTGATCGCGTTTTGAGTGGTGTGGATATTGACGCGCGGCGGTTTGTACTTACACGTCCGATTATCGAAGAACTGTCCGCCACCTTCGCAATCCGATCCTTTGAGCTTTCGGATGGACGGGTGATTGTTGTTGTCATTTCCGAAGGAGATGACTCGGATAGTGACGGCCATGTTCGCAACGTACTTCAGAAACAAAGACACAAGACGAAGGTCGGAGCAAGAACGTGTGCGAGCATAGTGGCGACGAGCGGCAGATTCCTCGAAGGTGTTCCGGGCATGAGGGAGTCTTTTGACCAGGCTTTGGCGAACTTTGAATACTACTTGTCGGTTGGAGCGGATACCAACGTCGTCGGGAGTGGCATGTTTGACCCACCGGCACAGGCCAATGTCTATCCACGCGAACAAGCGCTGCAGATCATCCGCGGCATCCGGCTCAACGACCATGACTTGTTTGCCAGGCACCTGACCGGATTCGGGGACGCAATTGCAGCGACAGACCACCTGTCCCGCCGCATTTGCTTTCAACGACTCTCCGCAGACGTATGCCTCTATCTGATGGAAACCGTCGGAATCCGCACATCGGACATAGAGAGACTCGCCAGATACTCGGAATGCGTATTCAAGCTCAGCAGCGATGAACTGGCGAAGGTCCTGGCAGAGATACTGAACGATCTCATTCTGTACCGGCAGGAATATCAATTCAGTCAGACATCGGACCTGTATGACAGTCGAATAAATGACGTTCTTCTGTTCATCGACATGAATCTCGGCGAAGAAGGACTGGCTATTCGTGATGCCGCGGATCACGTGTGTCTCAACGTGGCCTACTTTGGGCGGTTATTCAGAAACATCACAGGCGTTTCGTTTAACGAGCATGTCTCTCGAAAACGGATAGAAGCCGCCTCGGAACTGCTGAACTCCACGGATTTGACGGTGCAGGAGATCTCCGACCGAGTTGGCATGTCCAGTTCGTCATATTTCAGCACGGTGTTCAAGAAGCACGCCGGTATGAACCCGAGCGATTACCGAAAGAATGCGTAAATTCGGAAGATATTTGAGAGAGATGCCGTCGTCCAGCATGAGAAAGCGGATGATGGTGACTACTCTGCCTCTCGTTTTGGTACCTCTGGCGCTGGTGCTGATTCTCAGTAGCTGGCTGGCAGGAGCCTATATCAAGACTCTGATTTTGGAGAGGCTCGATTACTCAAATGAGCAGATCAACGACAGGTTTGCTCACTTTACAGATCAGATGGAAGACATCATGCGCCGGATGATTGTCAATGACGATGTCCAGGAATCGCTCACGCAATCTGCGATGTCTCACGGCAGACAGAACAGAATCAGCGGCTTTCTCAAACT
Source organism: Spirochaetales bacterium (assembly GCA_019038705.1). GTDB lineage: Bacteria > Spirochaetota > Spirochaetia > DSM-27196 > SLST01 > JAHOYX01. The sequence continues at coordinate 1,471 of JAHOYX010000171.1, read as the reverse complement.
CTACAACTACGGCGCCATCCGCGACATCCTCTACATGGACAATCGGCGGAACATCATCCAGACCCACGAGTTCTCCGCCGCTACTCTGCAAAGCATATCCGAAAGCCATATCCAGTCTCGTCTCTCGGGCACGTATGCGAAGCAAGTCTGGACGTTTCATGAAGATGACATCTCCGGGGACGAAGGGCAATTCCTGTTTGTATCCCGATACGTGCGTCATCTCGATCTCGATGTTGATCCCGGCCTTCTGGTATTCAAGATCGATCCGAAGATTCTGGATGACATCTTTGGCTACTGGATCATGGTCGCCGGAGCCGATTACCTGTTGCTGGATCACGATCATCGCGTCGTCTACCACAGCACTCACCCGGAATGGATCGGCTACCCGGCCGATTCTGTCCTGGAAAACCGTGAAATCATGGCGAACCTGTCGGAGCCCCAGCTACCGAGTGCTGAGCGGAGCCGCTATCTATTTTCCCGTCACGTGAATCGGCGAACCGGGTGGAAGATCCTGGGGGTTGTTCCGTACCGAACGGCAATGCACCAACTGAGGCGAATTCAGTTGATCTTCTACCTCATCATGGTGGTCGCGGCGATGGGCACCATAACGGTAGTCTATCTGACCACAATCAAATTCACCGAACCCATCCGTGATCTTGAACACGCGATGCATGCGTTTCGGGACGGGAAGTTTGATACGAGAGTAACCGTCAAGCGAAAAGATGAAATCGGCGAGATGGCGAAGAGCTACAATCTCATGGCGGACGAGATCAGTTCTCTCCTCGACACCATACAGAAGGACCAGGAAGCTCTCACTGCCGCCGAGTTGGAGAGCCTCGCGTATCAGATCAACCCCCATTTTCTCTACAACACTCTGGACAACGTGCATATGCTCGCCCGTACATCCGACGACGATCGGATCACACAGCTGATTCTGTCGTTAACGAAATTCTTGAGAATCAGTCTGAGTAAGGGACACAACGTCATCAGCCTCCAGGATGAGTTTGAACATGTGGAGAATTACCTCAATATTCAGAGAATTCGATTCGGCGGCACATTTGACTTCAGGGTGAACCTGGATCCGGAGATTGCGGGTCTGGGCATCGTGAAATTCATCCTGCAGCCACTTGCGGAGAACAGCATAAGCCACGGATTTCGGAACATGGAGACCGGTGGATTCGTAGACATCCTGGGAAGGAGAGTTGACGGAAAGATCGAGATCCGGGTTGAGGACAACGGCTCCGGGATTGACGAGGAGACCCGAGCCAAGCTCAACAGACTGTCCGAGCTGTCTCCTGACGAAATACTCGGGGCATTCCCCGGAGGGGAAGGCGGATACGGCGTTGGAAATGTGGTTGCGCGACTCAGGATCTACTACGGAAAGATGTTTCAGCTTCACTATGATGAGGGCGAAACAAACGGCGCGTGTTGTACCTTGCTCTTTGATGAGCTGAGTGCAGACCGGCTCTGA
>JAHOYX010000061.1 GCA_019038705.1 Spirochaetales bacterium | reverse complement strand
ACCATTGGCAGAGCTTCGAGCTCCCCGGCCGCGGCCAGGAGACTACTTCCGCGCGCATCCACAACGAACCGATACCCCCCGACGGACACGCGCTGGGCAGTGACCGCTGCGGGGAGCACGGCGGTGATCGCTCCAATGAGCGTCGCAGGCGGGACAAACGCGAAGTGATCAAGGTCGGCTATCGTGCGTTGCAGGGTCTCAGCCTCTTGCCGTAATTCACTCACCCTGTTGGAGCGACTCTCCGCTGAGGCGAGCGCGGACATTGATGCGACGAGATCGGCGTGCGTGTCCCGCGCCGCTTGCCGAGTTGCGAGGCAGGTTGCCACCGATGCCGCGCACAAGACGCACGCAAGGACGAGAAGCACATGGCCGGCACGATTCCGGGGACCCCGAAACCGATGACGACGGTGCGAGCGGTTCAATCTCCGGCCCGACTCCCCGGCGGTCTCGACAAGGCCCGGCTCGTCCGATTGCGCCCCGGGGGAGACCAGTTCCGTCGGGACGAGACTCACCGTTCGGGGGCTGCCGTACAGCTCCCGTGCCCGGGCGAGTACCTCCTTCGATGTGACGTATCTCCGACGTCCGACCCGCGCGACCAGTCGGCCGTCCATCGGATCCGGCCACATGTGCTCCTCGCCGGCTCGAACGTAGAGCCGCGGACTCAGCAGGAGTTCCGCAGTGGCTCCATGCGCTCCTGACCGGGGGAGGAGCTCCATTCCATCCGGCCCGAGCGTCACATATCCGACGATCACGGCATCACCAGCCCGTAGAGATGAAAGAGGGGTCGGACAAGGAAGAACACGGTCCCCAACAGAAAACCTCCGGCGACCACAACCAGGGTCGGTTCAATGACAACGCCCAGCCGGGTGATCAACCGTTTCTGCAGATCACCGAGAAACCGCGCCATGGCGTCCAGCGATTCCGTCAGGTCCGCGCCGTGCTCGGTCTGGTGGAGCCAGCGTGCGACGAATCCATGGCGCGCCAACGCCGAGCGAACGGCCTGCGCCGGAGCGACACCCGTGCGCATCCGTCCCACCGCAACACGGAGCCTCGAACTGACCCACAGATTTGCCGTGCAATCGGCGGCAAGCTCCACCGCACGGTCCAGCGATACGCCGGACGCAACCATTCCCCTGGATGCTTCCGCGACCGCGAGAAGGTCCCGTGTCTTCTCAAGCCGTCCGATCACCGGTATGAAGAGTCGGAGGCGTGCAATGGTCTCGGCGATTGGCGCGGTTGAAGCGTTCATTCTGCGGGAGGCAAGGACGAGCACGCAGGCCGCGCCAAGTCCGCCAAGAATTACCGACAGGATTCGGATGAACCGCCCGCCGGAGTCAACGAGACTGGTTACCTGGTCCGGTTCAAGCAGGCCTGAATCGGTGAGGAAACGGCCGAGTTCGGGAATCACCACGAGGCCAAGCATCAGTGCTCCGAGAACGGTCAGTGCGAGGACGAATGCGGGATAGATGGAGGCTGTTCGGACCGTCTCCGAAAGATGCATTCGAAGACGGAGGTACTCCTCCGCCCGTGTGAGAAGGGCCGCAGCTGCCCCGGTCTGATCCGTCACTTTCGCCATGGCCAGCAGGAAGGGGTCCGGAACGGCGATGACCGCTCGTACCGCGACCGTAAGTGACCCACCGCCGAGCAACCTGGTGTGGATGGCTCGAGTGGCTCCGCACACCGCAGTCCGGTCAATGATTTCGGCCGCGCCGGCAAACGCTTCCGGAAGGGTCAGCCCGGCTCGAAGGAGGGACGACACCGACTCCACCATGAGAAGCTGGTCCTTTGATCTGAGGCGAATCATGCCACTGTTGCCCACGTAACCTCCTCCAGAGTGGTCCGGCCGGCGATCACCTTCCGGTGCCCATCCCCAACCAACGTTGTGGAACCGCCTGTTGAGGTGACCATGCCGAAGATCCCGGTGCGGCCCCGAAACCCGGTCTTTCGGCAGGCCGGGCACCCGATGCCGTCGCACTCCTCGCAACGAATTCGCACAAGGCGCTGCTCCACGATTACCGGAGCCACCGATCGCAGCAACGCCTCATCAACCCCCAGACTAACCAGCCGGTCGGTGACATCGGCGGCGGCCCGCGCGTGAACCGTGGATAGAACCAGATGACCCGTAATCGCTGCTCGAACCGCCAGGTCTGCGGTTTCAGCGTCACGGATCTCCCCGACCATGATGACATTCGGGTCCTGGCGGAGAACCCGCCTCAGAATGGAGTTGAATGTCAGGCCGACCGCGGGGTTGGTCTGTACCTGGTCAATTTCGGGGAGGTGGTACTCGACCGGATCTTCAATCGTCACGATTTTCCGCTCGTCGGCGCTGATGTGGCGTAAACATGCGTGCAGCGTCGTGGTCTTGCCCGAGCCTGTCGGGCCCGACACGAGAAGAAAACCCGATGCGCGCTGAATGGTCGATCTGATCTCAAACAGTGCCGCGTTGGAGAGCCCGAGATCGTAGATCGTGAACGCATCACGGGACTGGCGGAACAGCCGGAGGACGAGTGACTCCCCGCCGATTGTAGGGAGCGACGAGAACCGGATGTCAAAGGTGTCGTCTCCGAGACCGGCGCTGAATCGGCCGTCCTGCGGTCTGCGGCGCTCCGACGGATTAATTCCCGCAAGAACCTTCAGCCTGGCGGAAATCTCTGCGAATCGGTTCACCGGGAGCCGGGCGATTCTCAGGAGCCGGCCATCAATCCGATATCGCACGGCAACATCAACGCTGTGAGCTTCCAGGTGGATGTCGGATGCCTGTGATCGAACGGCATCGTTGAGCAGGGCATTGACGAGATTCACGGCCGGGGCGTCCTCGGCAATCTCCTCTATCGAGAGGTCGGATGCCCGGGCTGCAGGGGTAAGGGCCTCGGACGAGGTCTGGCCGATCTGCGGGGAACGGGAAGCCGCCGCATTCTGGATCCGCGACAGGAGATCGCCGCCGTCCAGCACGCGCTGACGGATCCGCCTGCCGTGGAACGCCTGGAGGGTCCGAACGAGATCCTCAGACAGTTCATTCGCGACGCCCACGGATATCTCGGTCTCAGTCTCACCGAGTTGAACGATCCCGTGCCGCTCCATGAATTGAAGGCAGTAACTCATTTCGGGTCCCGCCCGAATCGGTCGTAGAGATCCATCAGCCTTGCACTGATCTCCCGCGGGGTTGTCGCGGGACGCTCGACATGTGGAATGATGTAGATGGCCAGCTCGGTGTTCTCAAGGGTCTCGTCGCGCTCCTGGAACAGGAGGCCGATGAGGGGGATCCGTCCGAGGAGCGGGGTTTCGGTAATCGTGCGCTGGACCTCCTGCTGGACGAGGCCGCTGAGGACAACGGGCTCTCCGCTCGCCGTTCGGATATGGGTGTCCACGACCTTCTCCGACGTTCGCGGCGGGTTCCCGTCCGAGTTGTCGGTTCCGCGCTTTGAGAGCGTAGCAGACACGTCCATCGTGACCAGGTCACCGCCGCTGACCCAACCGTCGATCCGGAGAATGAGTCCGGATGTGATCTCCCGGATGACGCCGGTCGGAACAATGTCTCCGGTATCGGGATCGGCGACGCTATCCCGATACCGATAGGTGTTTGTGCTCTGAAATCGAGCCGACTGCCCCGAGAGGGCGTTCAGCGTAGTGTCCACGAGGACGGTGGCCGCCGAGTTCGCAATCTGTGCATTGAGCCGCGCGGCGAACTGGTATCCGAAGGCGGCGATGACATCGAAATTGAGGGACAGGAGATTCCCGACGCTGCCGAGAAATGCCTGGGCCGAATCCGGTCCGGTTATGGAGTTGGAGAGATCAAACGAGAAGTCCCGCGCCGTGCCGTCTTCATACTGGATGACAAGCAGTTGATAGCGAATCTGCGGGAGCGGTCGATCAACGACATCAAGGTCGATAAGGAAACGAGCCTGTTCCTCCGGCGTTCCTCGAAAGAAGAACCGGGTGGGATCGCTCGTTGGAACGATGCTTCCCGGCGACGCCGATGCCGGGAGGTTCTTGAGGAGCATCTCTACCTGGATGTGTTCCAGTTCAATGGGCGTCGTGGTCGGCGGAACATCGATCATAGCG
>JAHOYX010000029.1 GCA_019038705.1 Spirochaetales bacterium | reverse complement strand
TAGTACTCCATGGCCGTGTTGATATCACGGACCATGAACCCGATGTGATCCAATGTGATGAACGGAGCGGTTCCCGGTTCGATCTTCGCCATGTTTCTCCTCCTATCCCTTGATCAGATCCATACCGATGAGGGCGTCGCGGATGGCGCCTACCTCGGACGCGGTTGCCGCTGCGAACGGACTGCGCGGGTGGGATGAGAGCACCCCCCGGATGGACAGCATGGCGTAGATGGCCAGCTGGGTTGACCGTGCCAGGTACATGATGTCCCGAAGCTGGTTCACCCTGAACTGGGTCTCCCGGCACGCGTCGAAGTCACCGGCCATTCCTTCCTCGAACATCTGCACGACAATCTCCGGGAACGCATTGGCAAGCCCGGGAATGAACGCCTCGCATCCGAGAACACGTGCCGAGATCCACATAGCCTCGGTGCCGAGCGCAACGTCAAATGTCTCGTCTTTCAACCGACGCAGGTAGTTCGCGTGGATGAGGATGTCGAACGTGGCATCCTTCACCCCTGAGAGGCCTTCGCTCTTCAGTTTCTCGACAGTCGAAAATTCGATGGGGTACCCCTGGAACTTCGGATTGTTGTAGAGGTAGACCGGGACGTTCACGGCGGCGATCAGTTCGCCGAAGAACCGCCGCAGACGCTCCTCGTCGTGCTCAAAGTAGAACGGCCCGACGGCCGCAACCGCCGCCGCTCCGGTGTCTTCGGCGTGCTTCGCGAGCGCAACGGAATCGCGAGTGTTCGTCGTACCGACCATCGGTATGACCGGAATTTTGCCGGCAGCTTCCCGCATGCTGACCTCAGTGACCAGCTTGCGCTCTGCCACGCTCATCATCGGACCCGATCCGTACGATCCGGTGACAAAGAGTCCGTGAACCTCATCTCGTAGAAACTGCACGAGAGTCTTCAGTCCATCAATGTCCAGATCTCCAGACTCGCTGAACGGCGTTATCATTGGTGGCACTACGCCACGCATCTGAAACATGTCTCATCTCCTCTTCTTCTAGTGCACTGTGTATAACGGTTTCCCGTTGGTTAGCATTTCCGCCACGTTTCGGGCGGTCTTCATCTTGAGGTCTTCAATTGACTGTTCGGAGTACCATCCGAGATGCGGCGATACGGTTACCTGTTCCGACGCCAGGACGGGGCTTTCAGCGTACTCCGCGTCCGGCTCCTCCAGCACATCAAGTCCCGCGTGGCGCACGACGCCGCGGGCAATTGCGTCGGCGAGCGCCGCCTGATCAATAACGCCGCCACGGGAGGTATTCACGAGGACGACGCCCGGCTTCATCGCTTCAAAAACCTTCTCATTGACCATGTGGTGTGTCTCATCGTTCAGCGGCACGTGAATAGAGATCACGTCTGCCTCTGCAAGAAGCCGATCCAGGGGAACAAACTCAACCCAGTCAAACTCCGGCGTGGGCTTGGCGTAGGCGTCATAGGCAAGAACTTTCACGCGAAATCCCCGCAGCTTCTCAGCAACTCTCCGTGCGATGGCCCCAAACGCCAGCAGGCCCACGGTCATCTCGGAGAATCGACTCAGCGGCATGATCTTCGAGTAAGCCCACTCGCCGGCGCGAAGCAGGCGATCCGCCTCGCCAATCCGGCGAACACCGTTCAAAATGTGAGCCATCGCGGTGTCCGATACTTCCTCAATGCAGTAGTCGGGAACATTGGAGACGACGATCCCACGTTCGCGAGCGGCCGTCAGGTCAATTGTGTCAACACCAATCGCGTGACGAGCTATGATCCTGCAGTTGGGCATTGCGTCCATGACATCGGCATTGATCACGGCAAACTGGGTGACCAGGGCATCGGCGTCGGCAACGTGTTCGACAAGTTCTTCTGGAGCGGTGATCCCACCCTTCTTAACCTCAGTGAGATCCACGATGCGGACATCGGGCAGAGTCGAAAGCAGGTCAAACTCCGCCTGCACTGAATCGTAGTAGTAGTCTGTATACACAATGGTGTGGCTCATACAACTTCCTCAGGGAGAATCTTTGCTGTTCTGGCAATAGACAGCACGCCCTGGATGCTCAGCGAGTCAATCTCATCCGGGTCGCTGATGGCATGAACCGAGTGGTCTGCGCTGATCTGTGAGAGCAGGCTGCGATAGATCCGGATGCGCGGGGCGTCCCCGATGATCACGAGGTTTTTCAGGGTGGCCGCGTCTGTCAGAGTGGACACCTGGCGCAGTGCGTGCAAATCCTCCGCGGCAATGGCACTCTCCACGAAGAGCCGTCGCTCGTACCACGGCCGATGAAGCAGCACGTCCAGGAAGCGGGTCATGAGAAGTGTGCGGGAGATGCCGGTCTCCTGCACCCATCGGAATCCGTTCGCCACCACTTTCTCGTCCCAGAAGCCGCCTTCATCGGTCTCCGGAGGCTCGGGACGAATCGACTTCCCGATAAGCGTCTGTGCCTGGATGGCCTCGTAGATTTGGCCCGAGAGCGTAGTCACGCTGCCGGTGATTCGATTGGTTGAGTCGACCGGAATGAACTTGGTATGGGATGAAAGGATGGTGACGACGAACGGCGGATGAAGATCCGGACGCCCGAGCAGGCCGGCCACCTGCGCCTCTTCTCCCCGCATGAAGTCCAGGGTTCCAACCTCATCCGCGGTTACCGTCTCGGGATCAAATCGGTTCTTGATTCCCCGTACGAAATGGACAGGCAGATCCACCGGAAAGATTTCGGTGTCATGGACGCGAACCATCTCCGCCGCCAGGTCACTGATACCGGCCGGCGCCCAGAGATGGGGAATCTCGATGAGTCCGATCTCCGAGGTGATCATGCCGGACGCCAGTGCAAGCTCTACATCTGCAAGTTCGAGATTCGCTTGCGAGAGCGCCGTCTGAAAGGCCTCACGTATTCCCGCCTTCAGAGTGTCGCGGGATCCGGTGATCGCCGTATCGCGGACCCCGGCCTTCACACGAGCTTTGCCAAGCACGACTCCCGACTCGTTCACAATGTACACGCGGGAGTGCGTGGTCCCGCTGTCAATCGTTGCTACTACCATAGGGCTCAATCAACCTCCGCAATCATCGCCACCGGCGCCGCCTCCGTCCCTGCAAAACGGACCGGAAGCGCCCACACTGTTCTTGGTGTCTTACCGACCAGTGGAAGCGTGTTTGTATTCTCATAGATCAGCAGTGGCCTGTTGCCTGACTGCTCGTGGTGCAGGAGTTGCAGATGCACCGGAAAGCCGTCCTCAGGGCCGTGGATGGACTCGATGCTCAGGGTGTCTATACTGATGGCCACGACGTTGAGGAATTCGTCTCGGAGCATCCGGGCCACCTCAAGATCAATCGCCGGAAAGTCATCCTGGTAGACCGGCTCATCATCAATGTGCGCAATGAACCCGGTGTGGAAGAGCACGAGATCGGCTTTTCGGATCTCCTGCGCGTACGGCGCGAGATCAGCTGCTGTGATCAACTGGCCGCGACTCTTGGGAACATTGATCAGCAACGGTCGGCGATAGACGAAGTCCTCTATCGGAATCTGATCGATTCGAGTGCCCTGGTTGTCAAAGTGGAACGGTGCGTCAACGTGTGTGCCTGTGTGCAGAAAGTGGCGCACGAAGGTTGCATTGTTGAGATCGCCGTCATCCATGCGGGCAATCGGGTCGTATGCGTCCTTGTCCACACCCGGATACACGGCGCTTGTGTCGGATATTGTCAGGGAGAGTTCAACAATCACCTGCTCGCCTCCTAGAATTTCAGATACGACAGTGCCCGGCGACTCTCGTGGAGTTGTTCCGTGACGGAACTCCCGCGTTTTATCGCCACGCCGGTATACAGCACGCTGATCAGCACTTTCTGGACAATGCGAGAGATCAGCGCGTCGGTTCGATAGTTTCTCTCTTCGGACGTTGTCGTCAGGCAGACATCGGAGATCCGCGCAAGAGACGACTCCCCGTCCCCGGTAATCCCGACAACCTTCACCGCCGATTTTGCCGCCTCGACCGGGATGACCAGATCCCGGGTCTCCCCTGACTGGGAGATGCCCAGCACGACGTCGCCAGACTGGGCTTCGGACAACAACACGGCATTGATGTGGGGGTCGGTGGAGAAGTGACAATTCAGTCC
>JAHOYX010000106.1 GCA_019038705.1 Spirochaetales bacterium | reverse complement strand
TCATACCGGTGGTCGGCCTTGTCATGACGGTTCCGCATGAGGACCCGGCAGCGATACGCTTCAGCGTCACGTATCGGAACTGAACGCACGTTCATCGGGAAGTGCACCAGTCCGCCGATGCCACAGGGCGCGGAACGAAACGAAAAGACTTCGATTTTGTTCCGACTTTCTCGATATCTGTGACACCTTGGCAGCTCTGCTACCGACAAGTGGTGCCAAATTACTCTAATTCTGGTCATAATTCACCACTAATCGAAGAAGTTTTGTTGACGCGCCGGGGATCCTGGTCTATTATCGAATGCGTACCATTACTTGGTCTCTCTATCAATAGGAGGAAAAGATGAAGAGAATTCTGCTTCTTGCAGTGCTCGTGCTGGTTGTGGCTTCCATGACGTTCGCAACCGGAGAAACCGAACCGGAGTATCCGCGTAAACCCATTACGATTGTCTGCCCGTGGTCCGCAGGAGGCGGCACCGATCGTACCGCAAGGTTCGTTGCGGAGCAGCTTTCCGAGGTTCTTGGACAGCCGGTGAACGTCGTGAATGAAACCGGAGGCGCCGGTGCCGTAGGACACAGTGCGGCAGCAAATGCAGCCCCCGACGGGTACACGATTGGCAACCTGACCTTTGAGGTAAATACCCTTTCGTACCTCGGCTACTCGGATGTGACTCCGAATGATTTCATTCCACTGCTCCAGTTCAATCAGGACCCCGCTGCTGTTACGGTAGGTGCAGACTCGCCGTACGAGACCGTTCCGGAACTTCTGGATGCGGTCGCTGCCTCCGCTGAGGGAACATTCAGCTTCTCCGGAAGTGGCATCGGCACCGTCTGGGATCTCTCGCGCATTGCCATGCTCGACCTCTACGGCATTGACCCGACCTCGGTCAAGTACATCCCGAGCCAGGGAGCTGCCCCGGCAACCACCGAGCTGCTCGGTGGACATGTCGACGTGATAACGTGCAGCTACCCCGAAGTTGCCCCGCAGGTTGAGGCCGGCGCCCTCAAGACCCTCGCAATCATGGCTGATGATCGAAACCCCAATTTTGACCACATCCCGACGCTGAAAGAGCAGGGAATCGATTATGCATACGGCACGTGGCGCGGCTTTGCAGTTCCGCTCGGCACACCTGATGACGTTGTGGAGATCCTCCGTGACGCCTTGGTGGAAGTGGTTGAAGGCCAGGCATTCCTGGATTTCATGGAGACCAGCGGTTTCGGCATCCAGATTCGGGTTGGCGATGAGTTTGGCGCATTCATGCAGGAACAATTCGTCTCACTCGAAGACATCTTCGAACTCGCCGGATACAATCAGCAGTAGCAGCCGTAGTCGGCACAACGCTATCAATGACGGACCTCATTCGCCCCGGAGCGTGTGAGGTCCGCCGTCTGTTTTTGAGAACTGTGATAGGAATCACACGGATGAGAATCAAGCTGATGAAGATCAACAGAGAACATGTTATTGGTGTCGTTTGCCTCGCCATCGGGACGACAGTACTTATCCTGACCCGCAGCTTTCCGAGCGGGCAGGGATACGTCCAGCTCACGGGGCCCGCCTTCTTCCCGAACGTACTCGCATTCATATTGCTCATCACCGGAGTGATAGAGATTGTCGTCGGGGTTGTTCAGCGCGCCACGCTTCCCGCGCTCTCATTCACCGTTGTCGGTGAAGCGCTGCGGGATCGTCAGGTCCAGTCGGTGCTCATCGCCCTCGGGCTCATGCTTCTCTACGTCGTTTTCATGAAGACGATAGGCTTCTTCACGGCATCCTCCATCTTCCTGTTCGGGATGATGTGGAGAATGGGTGTAAAGCCCGTTCGCAATGTCATTTACACGGTGGTCCTGCTGATCGTCCTCTATCTCGTCTTTGCGCGACTGTTCTTTGTGAACCTGCCGTCCGGTCTGATTGGTTGAGGGAGGCATCATGGACGCATTTCTGAGTGTATTCTCCTTCAACATAATCATCCCGTGGATTCTGGCGATGTTCCTCGGGATATTCGTCGGAGGCATCCCCGGACTCACCGCGACCATGGCGGTTGCGCTGATCGTGCCGCTCACCTTTCACATGACCCCAATCGCCGGTTTGGCAATGATCATCGGCGTGAGTTTCACCTCGATCTTCGCCGGTGACATACCGGCCACATTTCTCCGCATCCCGGGAACACCGGCGTCGGGAGCTGCCGTCCTTGACGGCTACGAGATGACCAAACAGGGGCGTGGCTACCTGGCGATCTACCTCGATCTTGCCTGCTCCGCAATCGGCGGAGTTGTTGGTATCCTGATTCTCATCTTCGTGTCTCCCGTGCTTGCCGGCTTTGCCCTGAAGTTCACCCACTTCGAGTATTTCTGGCTCGGCGTGCTCGGTCTGTCGATGAGTGCGGTTATCTCCCGGACTTCCAAGATCAAAGGCGTGATCTCTATCGCAATTGGCGTTCTGATCTCGACAATCGGCATAGATCTGACAACCGGATTCCCCCGTTTTGCTTACGGGAAAGCGGTGTTGATGGGTGGGATCGGATTCATTCCCGTGATGATCGGATTGTTCGGAGTATCTGAGGTCCTTCGATCGATTCTCTCCACGCGGGATCTCTCGGTATCTGCCGTTCTCGAACGCACACGCGTATCGCTCAAAGAGGTGTTTGGCCACGTGGGGCGACACATTCGCCTGGTCCTGCAGTCATCTGTTGTCGGCACCGTTATCGGCGCTCTCCCGGGCGCGGGAGCGGATGTGGCAGCCTGGGTTGCCTACGGCACGGCCAAGCGGACATCGCGCAAGCCCGACGAGTTCGGCAAAGGGAGTGTTGAAGGCGTGATTGCGCCAACGAGTGCGAACAACGCCGCCCTCGGTGGCTCCTGGGTCCCCGCACTGGTGTTCGGGATACCCGGCGATACCATCACGGCCATCGTTCTCGGAGCTATGCTCATGTACGGTCTGAAACCGGGACCGCTCATCTTTGAGACCAACCGGTTCCTGGTGGATCAGATCTTCTCTGTCGGTCTGGTGTCGCAGCTGTTCCTGGTCATCATTGGGTTTCTTGGAATCCGGGCCTACAGCCAGGTGTTCAAGTTCCCACGCAACGTGGTCTACGCAGGTATCCTGATCTTCTCAATGGTCGGCGCTTTTGCAATGCGCAGCAATCTCTTTGATGTCTGGCTGGTCATCATATTCGGCGTGATTGGCTTCGTCATGGAAAAAGCCAAGATACCGTTGGTGCCGCTCATCCTGGGGATCATTCTCGGTCCGATGATAGAATCGAATTTGCGAATCGGGCTCATCAAGACTACTGGCCGGTTCCTGCCGTTCATCAGTCGTCCCATCTCGATCGTACTGGTCCTGATCCTGGCCGCACTCTTCCTCTGGGAACCGCTTGCCGGCTTGATCAAGTCCCTGAGACAAAAACGCGGCCGGAACTGAGGTTGCTCAGGTTCCGCGGCCATGCCCGGCGCCCCGAAAAACCTCGCGCGAACCAAAAACGGCTCGCCGGTGGGAGTGTGCAGGTGTAGAATGGTGGGGATGATATCCGTGGTCATTCCTCCAGGCACGCGACTCGAGCTTTCTCATCTTGTTTGCGACTTCAATGGTACGCTTGCGGTCGATGGTGTTCTCCTGCCCGGCGTGAAAGAGCGCCTGCGAATGCTTGCTGATCAATTTACCATCCATGTTCTGACTGCGGACACCTATGGGGGCGCGCGGGAGAGGCTCGCCGAGCTGCCGGTCTCCGCGGTAGTCATGCCGGCGGACCGGCAGACTGAACGGAAATCCGACTATGTGCGCGAGTTGGGGGCGGATCATGTCGTGGCCATCGGAAACGGCGGCAACGATTCGGCGATGGTCGAAAGCGCGGCCATTGGAATGTGCGTGGTTCAGAACGAGGGCGCCTCGGTATCGAGCGTGATGGTCGCCGACATCGTGTGTATGTCCATCACCGACGCGCTCGACATGCTGATCCAGCCCACGCGCCTCGTCGCAACGCTGAGGGTGTAGAGCCCCCGGCGGCACCTCTCCGCTGTCGGACTATCCGCCGAATCGATTTTCAGTTTGACCGGTAGCCTCGGTCCGTATGACGAAGAGATCGCCCGACGTCGGGTTGTCTCTGAGGTGCTGCTCCGAGA
>JAHOYX010000073.1 GCA_019038705.1 Spirochaetales bacterium | reverse complement strand
AGTTGCATTTAGGGCCTCTTTCTTCTGCTTAATTCGTTTGTGGTGAACAAATTATGACAGAAAGGGAGGCCCTTTTCTATGTCTTTTGTGAGAAATGCGGGCTAGCTCAGAAACTCATTCGTTCCGACGTTTGCCTGGCGAAGGATGGCCTTCAAGGTGCCCTCAGGCATATCACCGGGATGATTCGGAATCGTCGTTCGAGCTCGCGTGGTCGGGTTTCACCAGATCTCGTGGCTTCCCTTTGCGCCGCGATCGAACTCGAATCCGAGTCGCCGCAACCGATGGACGATCTCGCGACAGGAAAACCCGGAGAGGCGTCCCGCTACGCCGTTACCGGAACGTCCAGATCCATCGTGCTTCCGGCCCGGCGCAGACCCGCCGGGATCGGATCTTCGTGTGCCCGATACGACTCAACCAAGCGTCGCGCGACGTCTTGGGCGATCTCAACAGTTTCCTGAACCGTGCGGCCTTGGGCAACAAGGCCGGGGAGTTCATCCGACGTTGCGAGATAACTTCCGCCGTCGACTTCCTGTATGTGCAGTCGAACGGTGAATTGGTCTGACATGGCGAATCTGACTATACACACAATCCGCGAGCGCGGTAAGCACCGGTTTCAGGGGCGATTCCGACTTCGGGCAACTCCCTGCGAGACCTGCGCCACGCCATCGAGTTCCTGAGCAATCATCGCCATGATGTCCGACCACAACTTCCTTGTGACCAAAGGAGCCGAAAGGGACGCGCGCGGCTGGCCTGACAGCGGAAACACCACCATGATGGTTTCTCCAACGAGCAAAGCATCAGCCAGGTCACATATCCCTCCGCGGCGGTCTCGCTATTGGCGCATCTGACTCATTCTTGCGCAAGCACGCTGGTGGACGTCTATGTGCGTTTGCCCTGGTCCTGTCGATTGAGCCATCCACCTTCCAGATCGGCCCACACCTTCGTATTGACCACACAGACGCAGAGCGCGAGAATACCGATCGTCGACCTTGGAGGTTGTATGATCCTGTCACGTTGGATTCGCAGACGCCGTGGGACAGCAGGCGCCCTGCTGTTCACGCTGCTGTTATTGACAGTCGCCGTGCCTGTTGCGGCAACGGGCATTTCCAACAGATCGGAGCCCGTTGGATTGGATGTGCGCTCTGTTACCGACGGTACTGGTCGGGAAGTTGAGATTCCTGCGTATCCTGAGCGGATTGTGGTGGCCGGCAATGCTTCACTGATGGTCGCCGACGGGCTCTATCTTTTCGAGTCTGCTCCTGACCGGATTGTCGGCATCACGAGAATCAGCCAGGCTCGCGGCAACTTCCTTCCGGAGATCGATCCGAACTATGCCCAGAAGGCGGTATTCGAACGAAACATCGGGCCGGAGCAGATTGCCGCGCTGAGGCCGGACCTGGTGATTCTCAAATCATTCATGAAGGGACCCCTGGGAGACGGTGTAGAGCGGCTTGGGATCCCGGTGGTGTACGTGGATCTGGAGACACCGGAGCAGTACCAGCGCGACCTGACCCTCTTCGGTGAGATTCTGCAGGAAACGGGACGCGCCGAATTGCTGACCCGGTACTACCGAGATGTTGTTGATGCCGTCTCCGCGCGAATCACCCCTATCGCGGAAACGGACCGTCCGGAAACGTTGTTCATCTACGCCACCACCACTGGTGGAGATGTCGCGTTCAATGTCCCGCCGGTCAGTTGGATTCAAACCACCCTGGTAGAGCTGGCCGGTGGAGATCCGCTGTGGCGTGACGCGAACCTGGGCGGCGGATGGCTCACGGTCGGCTTTGAGCAGATAGCGGCATGGAACCCCGAGAAAATCTTCCTCGTAGCATACCGGAGTAACCCTGACGAGATTCGAGCGGGACTACTGAGCCAGGATCGATGGCAGGCGCTTCGGGCGGTCGCGAACAACGAACTCCATGTGTTTCCAGTCGATTTCTACAGCTGGGATCAGCCTGACACCCGCTGGGCGATTGGCTTGCAATGGCTGGCCACCAAAATGCACCCGGAGCTCTTTGGCGACATTGATATTCGCCAGGTTGTCTACCGCTTCTTTGAAACCGCGTACGGAATGGACACGCAGGCAATAGACTCCATCATTCTCGAGCCACTCTGGGGAGATCTGTACTGAACATCCTATCGGTCCGTCGCCGCACGAACCTGCTGTTGTTCGCGGGTCTGCTCGTGCTATCCGTGATCGCGGTCTTCATCGGGAGATACCCGCGGCCGGGGCTGCTCAATCCACGGCTTCTCACGACTGACCCGCTTGCCCTCATGCTCGTTCTGGAACTCAGGATCCCCCGGGTGGTTGCCGCGGTGCTCGTCGGCGCGGCACTCGGCGCGGCCGGGTGCGTCCTGCAGATGCTCTTCGCCAACCCGCTCGTGGAGCCCGGACTGATCGGCGTGTCGCAGGGGTCCGCCTTCGGCGCCGCACTGGCCATCGTGGTTCTGGCACCTCAGCCCTGGGTCATCCAGATATTCGCCGCCCTCTTCGGGTTTGGCGGGCTCGCGATTTCCTACACGGTTGCCCGCAGACTGAGATTTGGCGGACGCATACTCCGCCTGGTGCTCTCCGGCATCGCGGTGTCCGCACTCTTCTCGGCAGGCGTCGGGCTCGTGAAGTTCGTGGCCGATCCTTTGAGCGAGCTTCCCGCCATCACCTTCTGGCTCCTGGGGGGACTGGCGGCAATTCACTGGTCGCAACTCCTGCAGGTGGGTCCGGTGGTCGTGCTGGCCATGTTGTTCATCCTTGCGCGAAGGTGGAGGCTCAATCTCCTTGCCCTTGACGATCGGGTCTCGTTCTCGCTTGGCACGGCGCCCGAGCGCGAACGGTTGGGTCTCCTGATTGCAGCAACGGTAGGGACCGCATCGGTGATCTCCATAGCGGGTATCGTCGGGTGGGTTGGGCTTCTCGTGCCCCACATTGCGCGGCGCCTCGTCGGGTCGGACGGCCGACAGGTTGTCCCCGCGTCCCTCGCTCTCGGGGCGCTGTTCACCGTTGTCAGTGACACCGTCGCGCGAACCGTCGTGATCGGAGAGATACCTCTCGGGATTGTAACCTCGCTGGTCGGCGCCGCCGGATTCGTCGCCATGCTCGCCACCTCCAGCGTGCACGTGGAGCGGTAGATGGGCATACTTACTCTCTCCGAGATCAAGTTCTGTTACGCATCCGGCGCCGGCAGGTACAGGCCCAGACGCGATTCACGACCGGGTCGTACGCTCCACCATTCCCAGCGCGAGGTGCTCCGAGAGCTCAATCTTGACGTGCCTCGAGGAGAGGTCACCGCCATCCTCGGCCCAAACGGTGCGGGGAAGACGACGTTGCTCAACATCTGTCTTGGATGGCTCAAGCCGCAGGGCGGCACGGTGACCTACGAATCCAGGCCGCTGCACAACTACACGCGGCGCGAACTCGGCAGGTCCATGTCGCTCGTTCCCCAGTCCGAGCACATCCCGTTTGAGTACTCTCTACTCGAGTATGTCCTGCTCGGCCGCGCGCCGTACCTGGCGCCTCTGGAGTCGCCGGGACCCAACGATGTCACCGTTGCCACCCAGATGATAGAGCGGGTTGGGATGGCGGAACGACTCAATGCCAGTGTCCTCGCAACGAGTGCCGGCGAGAAGCAACTCGTTATGCTCGCTCGTTCGCTGACCCAGGAGCCGGCACTGCTCCTCCTTGACGAACCGTCGGCTCATCTTGATCTTCGCAACAAGCGGCGACTCATTGGCATGCTGCAGGCCGAGGTGGATCGCGGGGCAACCGTTCTGCTCACCGCGCACGAGCCGGACTTCGCCGCGGCCGTAGCGTCCAATGTCGTGCTGATGCGCGCCGGTCAAGTCATGGATGCCGGACCAGTTGACGCCGTGATGACAACGAAGTGCCTCTCCGCCACCTACGATCTGCCCATCACCGTCCATCGTGTAGACGGCCGGCTGTCGTTCCACTGGTAGGGTTGCCGTAACTGCTGTGCGCAATGACGGCCCGCACGTAGACACGACAACCGCACATCTCGCCTTACCGCGATTTTGGTGGTACTTGCGCATGCAAGAAGGACCCGGAACGTCTCCGCAGGCACGAGGACAAGTGCAGGGTCCTTCTTGCATGCGCAAGCACGTCAA
>JAHOYX010000177.1 GCA_019038705.1 Spirochaetales bacterium | reverse complement strand
CGGCCCTCAGTCGGCGCGGCTTTCGGCAGAGAGCTCGCGTGCCCTCTCGACATGCATGTCTACGTCAGCCTCTTCACCGCTGTCGAGGGGATCAATCTGCGAATATGAAGTAGAATCCCGGTGATGGCAAAAGAGTCCATGGATTTCCGCGGCGCCCTCATCAAGGAACAGAACCTGACCTTCGCCGTGGTGGAGGTTTCGCCCTCGATTCTTGACGCCGGCGAAACTGCAGCCCGCAAGGAGCGCGAGCGCTACGAACCGGTGTTCAAGGATGTTCCCATTGTTCTCGCTGCGCGAGGCAAGGACCAGAGGGTCCGGTTTCTGGGGCGGCCGGACATCGTGCGGTATCTGATGAAGGCGGGATGGTCCCGAATACCGTGGAAGCAGTATCAGGCCAGGAAGAAGGACAAGAATCCGTTCAGGGACTGGGCGTAGGGCTACCGGCGCCTGTCACGCGCTGACCTCGCGTCACGCGCTGAGTACCGCGTGCATGTGGGCGGGTTCTTCGACCGCCACGAGGTATCCCGTTCGAACGCACGACTCGAGAAGCTCATCGGTGATGAACTCAAACGATTCACGAATTCCAGTGGCGATGGTGCTTGTAACGCGAGTGTCGTAGCCGCCTTGCACCTCATTGAGTATGTCGATGTGGGTCTCGATTCCTTCGATTCCCCTGACCCGAAATCGTCTGTTCATTTCGGACCCCCTCACTGTAGAATGTCGGAGCTTCCCGAGGTCCCGATTAGCCCATATGAAGAGACTGTTGCTTGAGATCGACGCATACCTGTCTCACGGGGCCCTGGTGTTTCCATCCGAAATTGCCGCGGAGTTCTGGCGCCGTGCCGTGATCCGCCGCGGATCTCGTGTGGCCGTGCGGGAAGATCGTTTGATCTCGTGGGACACCTTCAAAGAGCGGGCTTTTGAAATCCGGCAGGAGGCCGTCCCGACCAATCGGACCATCCGGAGTGTGTTCGCAGAGCGTCTCATTCGTGAAAATGCCGATTGTCCGGTGCTCCGCGAGTTGATCCCGCCGGCTTTTGCCTCGGACGCCCTGGGATTCACCAGCGCGATTGAGTCCGTCCTCCCGAGGATTCCGGCGGCGCTCGCCATCATGAGAACCCCGAGCTCAAAGCGCCTCATCAGCATCCGCGGCGATCTTGAACTACTGAGGGAGCGGTATTCCAGTTTCATGAACGATCACGGGCTATTCGAGCCGCGGTGGCTGGAGGCGGGCCAGCATTTCCGGGGTGGTGAGTATCAGCTCGTTGCGCCGGAGTTGGTGGATGACTTTGCGGAATTCCAATCGGCGCTGACTGCTCTTCCCAGATTCAACCTCGGAGTATCGCCCGACGCTAAACTCACGGTCTTCGCCGATTCCAGGACGGAGGTGCGATCAGTTCTTGCCTCGGTCGCTCAACTGCTGGATGCCGGGACAGATCCCGAAGAGATCTTTCTCACCGTTGGCGATCTTGAACACCTTTCAGATCGACTCCGGCAGGAGAGCGAGAAGTATCAGGTTCCCCTGGTCATCCGGGCCGGGCAGATGCTCTCTGACTCAGCGGTAGGTCGATTCATACGCGATATCGGTGAGGTGGTCGCGTCAGGATTCAGTGTGGGGGCAGTGGAGCGGCTGGCACTCAACCGTGGGATACCGTGGAACGACCCGACGTTGAACGCCGCGCTGGTCATGCGTGGTATTGAACATGGCGCGATTGGAGGTACGTCGGGACCCGATCCTCGCTGGGGCCGCGCGGGGAGTCAAACCGGCGGACGAACGATTGGAGAGTTGCTCGGGCAGTTGCGCCGGCTGCTTCCGAAGATCGCGAACGCCAGATCGTTTCGGGAACTGCGGGATGCCTTTAGAGATCTTCTGTCCAGGCTCGTTGTCAGGACCGGCTGGTCAGCGGCAGACGAGCGGGTTCTTCAGCGGGCTCAGGTGGAGCTCGGAAACCTGATCGCGATTGAGCAGGATATCGGGCTCACCGTTAACGACCCGTATCGGTTCTGGCAGGATCGGCTTGGCGAGCACCCGTACGTGCCGCAGCACTCCGGATCAGGAGTCGCGGTGCTTCCCTACCGGGTTGGCGCAGCCACCTTTCCGCGCCACCATTTCGTCATGAATGCGACCCATGCCGCAACTTCTGTTGTTGTTCGACCATTTCCGTTTCTGAGCGATGCCGATCGGGATGAGCTTGGAGCAACAGCCGCTGACCACGATTTGTCGTCAGCCTTCCTGAACGCCTATTCGGTGTCCGGGGAGATTGTCTCTTTCTCTGCCTCCAGATCGACATTTGAGGGCTCGGCACTTCCCGCGGGGGTCTTTGTCTCGGGTGATCGCGTTCGAGATGTCACACCCGAGGAGATTGCCCGATTGCGAGCGGGAGACAGCTACGCCGCGGAGGAACGGTTTACCGACGAATGCAGTCCGTTGTGGTTTCAGGCTCTCGGCGCGGCGGCCTACGTCAAGGGCGCAATTGCGGACGGTCCGGACTTCACCCGAAAGCCCATTGATGATCCTGACCTCAGAGTGATTGCGCTGCGCCGCCTACGGAGCAAGTCCAACCCCGCGCTCCTTCGGCTGTCCTCAAGCCACATCGATTTGTTCCGTGCCTGCCCGTTCGCATATCTTCTGGGAAGCGGGCTTCATCTGAATGAGCTCACGCTCGAGGTGAGTCCTGATGATCCTGTCGAGCTGGGTAAGCTCTACCACGACATCCTTGCCGGGTTCTTTGACGAACTCGCCCGCGCGGGCACCCGGTTTGAGGCGGCAAACCTGCCCGTCCTGCGGAAGCAACTGTCGGCGGTGGCGGATGCGCTCTACGGCCAACGACGGGGAATGATTCCGGACATCGTCTACGACGCGCACCGGGAGATCTTTGATCGAATTGCCGACGCGCTCCTCGAGCACGACGCCGGATTGATTGACGGGCATGAGGCGTTGCTCGTGGAGGCCTGGCAACGGGAACTGGAATCCGAGGACGGGTTTGTGCTGGTGGGCCGGGTGGACCGCGCCACCCAGGCGCCGGACGGATCAATCACGCTCATCGATTACAAGAAGTCGAGATTGCCTACGAAGGTGTCAGTAAACGCCGGATCAGAATCCGCAATTGGCGTAGCGGAGATGACGCCCGCCGACCGTGCCGAACAGACCGGACGCCTCGGATCGGTACAGATCCCGCTCTATGTTCGACTGCTTGAAGCGGGAGGCCACCGGGTTGCGTCGGCCGGCTACTACGGCATGGAGAATGCAAAGTACCTTCCCGTCTTCAGCGATCCTCCATCTGCCGGGGAGAAGGCATGCATGAATCGGGAGCGTCTGGACGAAGTGATGGCGCTGGTTGATGACCTCGTGGCCTCCATTACCGAGCGGATCAATGCGGGGGACTTCACCTGCAACGACGAGTGTGCCGGGTGCTCGATGCGGTCCGTGTGCCGGACGCGGTTCCACGTGAGGTGAGTGTGACCTACGATTCCGACCAACAAGCAGCAATTGATGCCCGAGCGAATGTTGTCGTGCGCGCCGGCGCAGGCGCCGGGAAGACCTCGGTCCTCGTCGGCCGGTATGTGCGGCTCGTCGTTAAGGACCGAATCCCGGTGGATCAGATTCTCACGCTGACGTTCACCCGGAAGGCGGCAGCCGAGATGCATGAGCGGATCTACCGTGCGCTCGCGGAGCACGCGGCCCTCGGCGAGACGGCGGACAACGAGTTCGTTCGTGAGCAGCTGGAACGATTTGATTCCGCCGCCGTGTCGACGCTGGACAGCTTCTGCGGATCGGTGGCGCGCAGTGGCTGTACGGCCTTCGGCGTCGCACCAACGTTCACCGTTGATGAGGCGAAGCTCGATGAGTTCTGTGACGACCTGGCTCTGAGATTTCTGCTTAACCGGGCACGCGGGAAATCCGGGGAGGGGAGTGCCGGTGGCGCATCTTCGATCAGCTCACTTGTGCGATTGAACAGGTTTGGGCCGCTGTGGCACGACGGCTTTGCGAGGCTTGCGAAGGATCACTTCCTGGTCAGCCGCGAATTGGACCTTGCGGGCACGATGGCGGCACAGCGGTTGTATCTCCTGGGGGAGGTTGGCCGGTACGCGAGCGAACTGTAGGCCTCCGTTGACAGCTTTTGCGCCCTCATCGGGGA
>JAHOYX010000138.1 GCA_019038705.1 Spirochaetales bacterium | reverse complement strand
GTGAAGTCCTTGTCCACATTGTTCGCCTTCACCCAGTCGGTGAGTTCAACGTAGTGTCCGCCTTCCACCATGGTGCCAATGTCCTGGCTATCGCCCACGATGATATCCCACGCATCACTGCGCGCAATCATCTCAACATTGTACTTCTGCACGAAGGTTTCCCACGGCGTCTGCTCAACGATCACCTCAATGCCGGTCTCTGCGGTAAATCCCGCGGAGAGCTGCTGCAGGTAATCTGCCGGCGCCCACTGTGCCCATTGCAGCGTGATCACATCGACCTCCTCGTCGCTCGCCGCGGCGAACGCAAGACCCGATGCCAGCAGTGTGAGAATCAAAGCCAATACTGTAACTTTTCTCATCTGCCCACTCCTTTTCCCTAGTGTTTTCTTCTTGCTGAGACAACGCCACCGAACCGGCACAACGACCGCTCCGACGCCGCTTTGTTTTCCGACCTCAGCAAGTAATCTCCAATTACGAACCCCATCACCGAACCTTCCTCGTTGATTCCCGTTCAACGAGCCACGGCCGCAGCACCTCGTGCTCGGTCGGCCCTTCGCGCCCCTCCATTCGCTTGATGAGAATGCGCACGCCGATGTCAATCATCTTGTCGATTGGCTGGTGAATCGTCGTCAGGCCCGGCGTAACCATGGCTGCCGCATCAATGTCGTCAAAACCGACCAGCGATATGTCGTCGGGAATGGAGAGCCCAAGACGATGCAGCAGCCGCACTATTCTAATCGCCTTGAAGTCATTGGAAGCAAAGATGGCCGTGGGGGCGTTTCCTTTTCGGATGAGTTCCATGAGTGCCGGGCACTCGCCTCGGTGCCATTGTCCTTCCCCCTGAGAGATGATCAGCGAAGGATCAAGGTCAATTCCACGTGCTTCGAGACCCTCCGAATACCCGGCTCGACGTCCACGCTCGGCGCTGGTGAAGTCACTGGTTACAAATGCAATTCTTCGGTGTCCGAGAGAAACCAGGTAGTCAACGACCAGTTGGCCGCCGTAGATGTTGTCAAGGTTAACCGTGTCTATCTTTGCGATCTCGGGATCGGTGTCCACAAGTACGACGGGGATCTCCATCTCCTCGACCGCCCGAACGATGTTGGCAGTTTCCTCCTGGGGACCAATACAGAGCACGCCGTCAACGCTCCGATGCCCCATGGAATTCAGGCAGGCCTGTTCACGCTCCGGATCATTGTCAACGTTACAGATAACCGCGCTGTACCCAGACTTTTCAAGCAGTCGGTCGCCGTGCCAGCACGCATACGCGTAATACGGGTTGCGGATATCCTGCATGACAACGCCAACCGTCATGGTTCGCCGCAGCGAGAGGCTCCGCGCAATTTCATTCGGCTTGTAGTCAAGCCGCTCCATCGCCTCAGTCACCGCGTTCCGCGTCTTCTCAGAGACAGGACCACTGTTGTTTATGACGCGTGAGATGGTGCTCTTCGAGACATTGGTGAGTTCGGCGATGTCGTTGATCGTCACCTTCACGCAGCAGCCACCCTCTGGAACCGGTTCCCGAAATGCACCCGTACAGACTTGCGTTGTGTCCAGAAATCGGAGTAACTCGTTCAAAATCGCTACTGACGGGTTCTGAAGACCGGAATTCCCTCTTTTCCGCTCATCAGTCCGGTCCCAGAATGGAACCGGTTCCTTAGATCATAGCATGAAACCTGCAACTGTCAAGAAGAAGATTATCGGAGGTACCGAGAAGCGCTCGGCCCTTGGAAGAATTCGCCGTGGGGCCAGCCGGATCTACGACGGCCAGTGGCCCCACGACAGTCAGATTGACTGCTACTCCGTGGCCATATCCTTGTCAAAAGCCACGGTAGACGGCGAGAAGTTCATCCGCTTCACGAACGCAGCGGCTTCGGTAGCGCCAAACTCGCGATCCATGCCGTTATCCTCCCACTCAACCGAGAGCGGTCCGTCGTAACCGACCGCGTTCAACTCACGAATGATCGCGTCGAAGTCCACGTCCCCGTGTCCGAGGGAAACGAAGTTCCAGCCGCGTCGCAGATCACCGAAGTTCAGGTGAGAACCGAGAATACCGGACCGGCCGTCCAGCCGCACCTGCGCATCTTTCATGTGGACGTGGTACACGCGATCCGGGAAGTCGCGGATGAGCAACTCCGGTTTCATCCCCTGCCACACGAGGTGACTCGGATCGAAATTGAACCCGAGCGTCGAACGATTCTCGAACGTCTCGAGAAGCCGCGCCCAGCTCCAATAGTCAAACGCAATCTCACCGGGGTGAACCTCGAGAGCGAACTTCACGCCATGCTTGTCAAACTCATCAAAAACCGGCGACCAATAGTCCACCGTCTTCTGAAACCCATCCGCGACCATCTCGTCGGTGGTTGGCGGGAATGAGTACCACCAGCGGAAGATTGGTGAGCCGGTGAATCCGGTCATCACCTTCACACCCATGTTCTTGCACGCCGCAGCCCCGAATTTCATCTGTTGGAGTGCCCACTCCCGGGTCTTCTCCACGTTGCCGTGGCATTCGGCGGGGGTGAACGCGTTGATTCGCTCGTCAAATGCGTCCCCGACGGCCTGGCCGATGATGTGGGTCCCGATCGACCAGCACCCAAGGCCGTTCTCTGCCAGAACTGCCTTCTTGGCGTCCACATAGGCGGGATCGGTCGCGGCCTTTTCAAGGTCCAGGTGATCCCCCCAGCTGGCAATCTCCAAACCCTCGTAGCCAAACGATTTTGCCTTCTTGCACATCGTCTCAAAGGGCAGATCAGCCCACTGTCCGGTAAAAAGCGTTACGGGTCGACTCATGTCAATTCTCCTCCTGATGTGTGCTTCTGAAGATAGACTACGTGCGCTTGGAGCGCAACTTGCCTTCCTCTCGTCTGATCTCCTTCAGCGCCTCCCGGTACTCCCTGTCATGGGTGGCACATCCAACGTTGCGCTGCCGTATGAGCAGCTCTATGCAGTCATCACAGGCGATGCACCAGGTAATCTCCTTCTCGCGACCGGTCGAGAGCTTCAGTGGGATCTGTCCGTCGGAGAGCGACTGTCGCCCGAGGGCAACCATGTCCGTCACGCCGTCCCGAATGTTCTTCTCAGCCCAGTAGAGCAACGTCTTGTGCTCATCGTCGAGCGCCTGCAGCTGGTTGTGGCCGTCGCCGAGTACGGAATAGGCCGACCCGATGACTACCGTCTCCGGTTTCAGCACATCCCGGACCGCCTTCTGAAAGGTGAAGTGCAGATAGATATCATCCGGAATCGCCTTGTCGGGCTGAGAAAGCGCAAGGGTAATGGACGGGCTGCCGGCCGACACGAGGATGTACTGTGCGCCCCGCTCTTCCATTCCCTTCACAAGCGCGAGCGATTCGGTGAGATCCATCACCGGCGAATCCGGTCCCGCCGAACCCTGGCCACCGGGAAACCCTTCCCAGATTGAGACCTTGGAACCAACGATGAAGTTTGGATCGTTGATCTCTTTCGCAATCCGTTCATACACCGTGTAGGTGAACCGCGTCCGGTTCTCCCACGATCCGCCGTACTTCCACTTCCGGTCGTTGTACGGACGCACCAGTTGAGACCCCAGGTAGCCGTGGCAGTTCTTGAAATCGATTCCGTCCGCGCCGCTGTCGTGGGCAATGTGGGCCGCGGTCACAAACTGCTCGATGGTCGCGTCGATGTACTCCTCGTCAATGATGTCGCCGCCAAAACCGGCAAGCGGCTTGACGCAGACCCGCCGGGAGAAATCCGGGTGACTGAGCTCGCCTGAGTGGGTCAGCTGCCAGATGAAGAGCGGCTCACTGTTCACCTTCTTCAGCTCGGCAACGAACTTCTCGAGCGGCTTCTGATTCCGCGGCATGACCGAAAGCTGCATCTCGCGTCCTCGCGAGTCGTAGGAGACAGTTATCGCTTCCAGGTCAATCACCCCCGCCCCGCCCTCGAAGAGCCGCGAGTATCGTCGCAGCGTCTTGTCGGTCGGATTGCCTTCGGGATCCGAGTCACAGCACTCCATTGCATTGATCGCAAATCGATTCCGGGCTGTTCGATTCCCGATCTTGATCGGCTGAAACAGGGTGTCGTAGTTTGCCATAGGCCACTCCTTTACCAGTGTGAATGAGCGAGTGGGTTCATTATCAACCATCAACTGGCTCATGCACATATCAGGGAAGTGACAGAATTGTGCCAGGTAAGTGCTA
>JAHOYX010000169.1 GCA_019038705.1 Spirochaetales bacterium | reverse complement strand
CACCGGGAGCGTGTCGAGCATTGCAATCAGCTGATCAACGCTGAGTGAGCCCGAGGGCATCTCCACCCTGCCGGCCGCACTGATCACCGGCGCTGCGCCGGAGGTTGTGTCTGCGCTCTTCGCACCCTCGTACTCCGCTACGGTGCTGTGGAGATAGCCAAGGTCATCAAAGTCGCGGCGGATTGCGCCCCATTCTTCGTCGGAGAACATCTTGAGCGACATATCGAAGAGAACACTCTCCTCTTTGTGGACGTGCGCGGCCATGATCTCCTCTGCTTGGAGAACCAGCTGACCGGCTCTGGACTGATCATCAGGGCCCACGGTCGCAAGCGTCTTGAACAGCTCGCGAAGCGTGTCGTGTTCGCTCCACATGACGGCCGGCGGCTGGGTGACACCGTGTTTCTCAACCACGGGGAAGAATCCATTCTCCTGCTTCACGAAGTTCCGTTCTGCACCTTCGAGAATGGGCATCATCGTGGTGATTGCCTGCACGGCCTCGGCAGCGGACGGGGCTGCGCCATCTGAGGGAAGCAAGGTTGAGCGGGCGTTCCGCAGGGCAGTCAACAGCGTGTCGTGCTCGGCGTACATGATGGAGATCGGGTGGCCGGGAGCAAGCACCGTGCGCCGTTCTCGCGCGTCATCCACGAACATATCCAGATGGATATCACAGAGTTTCTGGATGCTCTCACGAGGTATTCCCTCTTCTATTGCTTCCTGCTCGGCCCGCGCAATCTCGACGGACGAGACTTGTTTTGCAATGGTGGCGAATCGTTTGGACAGTTCGTCCCGATCCGCATTCGGGTCCGAATGAAGTTCCGTGATTATCTCTTTAAGAGACCGTACGGCGTCGCTGCTCATGACTCCTCCCTGTTGTTTGTGTGACCTACAAGGTAAGGAATCGATATGACCAGGACAACGGTTGACCTACGGCCCCGACACCCGGCGAATGAAATCGACTGAAATCTGAAAGCCGGCAGGCCGACTGTGGCGATGGCGCACGCCGTCCAGTTCCACGAGGTCCACGGCGCTCCCGCTCTCACGAAGCAGATCAGTGTACTCCCGCTGGTCCGGCGGCGTGATGATGATGTCCTGGACACCCTGCACAAGAAGCACGGGAATCCCATGCCCGTTCAGGCCCGTTTCGTTCTCATCCAGGATGGCTGCGAACTCGGGGAAATCCTTGCGCAGCCGACCCGCCTGGAGGGCCTCGTGGAACCGGGCGGTGTAGAGCTCCTCGCCGCCAAAGGGATAGAAGTACTGGAACTCGTTCACGCACATCCGCATGACATCTTCTTCCAGCGTGGGAATCCACTTCGGCAGGAGCAACTCCTCCACCTTCACTTGCTTCTCCCCGTAGATCTGCAGGTAGGTGTAGATGATTTCGGGCGCATAGTAGGCGGCGGTTCGGATGAGGGTCTCAACACTGTTGGTTGAGCCAAATCCAATGGCGCCGTTCAACTGAAGTTCCGGGGCGTATGCAGTGACCATGTCCGCGGCGGCGAGGGCTGCGTGTCCACCCTGGGAATAGCCGGCCGTGACATTGCTCGCCGACGGCTGAATGGTGGACCGGCGACGTGACTCAACCGAGGCCACAATGGTCCTGGCGGCGCGGAGGCTGTCCAGCATCAGGTGACCCTCGGCGGCGGCGCTGAAGTAACGCTGCGGGCGGTCGGGGTCATTGAAGCCGAGATAGTCCGGGAAGATCGTGATGAGTCCCTCGGACGCGTAGGAGAGCATGTTTGCGCGATAGTACCCCCAGCGAATGATCTCCGGTTGTTCGAGGCTCGGCGCACACTGATCGCCGAGCCCGGTGGTCCCGGACCCGAAGGCCAGCACCGGCGCACTTAGGGGGAGAGCGCTCACCGGCACATAGAGCGACGCTTCAACCTGGGCAGGCGAGCCGTCGGCGTCACGCGACCAGAATCGGACACGGTAGATGTCCACGGCAAGACGAGGGGTCGGCATGGGAAACCATTCGAAGAGCGGCACGGCTTCCTCGCCTATCCCTGACGCTGAGACTCTCTCCTCGTGGACAACCCGGATCAGGGCGCCGGGCGCATTGCCCTCGAGGGAGTCGGCCTCCAACTGGGCAAGCGCGGGGTGCAGTCCAACCACGACAAGCGCCGCAATCGCAATAAGCTTCGGTGATCTCTGCATGCGAGTTCCGTCCTTTGCAGACATGGTAATCCTGCGTCAATCGGCGGCGCCGAGACGCGCGGGTTGAAGATTGATGATCCACTCCACGACCGCGGGAAAGGCAATCTGGCGGGTGTCGTGTCGCGAACCTTCGTATACGTAGTACTTCACGTGACTTCCCAACTCGCGCAGCGCAATCACAAACTCATCCTGGTCCCATCGGTCGATAACGATGTCGTCGGTGCCCTGCAGAATCAGCGCCGGCACTCCGTGATCGGTGAGACCGGAGCTGTTATCTGCAAGGATCGCCGCGATTTCCGGATGGGTCTGGTCGAGCGTCTGCGCGTAGAGCGACTTCAGGAAGAACGGGTCAAAGAGATCGGAGGCGGATTCCGGGTAGTAGCTCTGGATGCCGCCCACGCATTGGCGGGTGGTATCGTACTCCAGGGTCTCCGCCCACTCGGGAAGGAGGATCGCAAAGGGGTCAAATCGATCTGATCCATAGATGTCTGCGAACGCCTGCACGACCATCGGCGCAAGCTGCGGATACTGCAGGAAAAGCGGGGCAATCTCCGTCGTGGATCCGTACCCGATGATGCCATGAAGGCGAAGGTCCTCGGGCAGGTCTGCATTGCGGTCGGCCGCGGCAAAGGCGGCGTGGCCACCCTGAGAAAAGCCTGACGCGACGCGGGTCAGATTGGACAAGCCCCCGGGAATTGTCTCTTCGAGAAACTCATCAACGGCACGTATCGCATCCTGGACCACCCTCGCTTCGCTCTCCGCGTGGAAATAGGGCTGAATCAGGTTCCAATCCTCGTAACTCTGATAGTCCGGCAGGATCCCCACGAACCCGTTGCCGGCAAATGCAAGAACGTGCGCCCGGTAGAGCCCCCATCGGATGCCCGCCTCGTGTTCCCGGGACGCCCGGCACGGATTGATCAGTCCCGTGGAACCGGGGGCAAAGAGATAGGCGCCGCGGACCTCAACGGCAGCGAGATCCGGCACAAAGAGCTGCACACGGACTTCAGTCTCCACACCGGACGGGTGCAGAGACCTGATGAAGAGCTGGTAAACGTCCACCGCGACACCCGCGCCCGGCTGCTCGTAGCCCTCGAAGAGCGTTGCGGTGAACTCGTCTATCTCCGGCGGAAGCATCCGTTGCTCGAGGGTCGCGCTGACCAGGGTAGATTCCGCGGGCGCGATGGTCGACTGCGCGGGCGCAGGGGTCGACTGCGCCATCGCACCGGTGGCGCCAAGCACGAGAAGAATGGCTGCAATGCTCAGATGCGTGACTTCACGGGGCACAGTCCAACAATCTCCGCTGACAATCTATGCAGGATTGCTGCCGTTCATCAACAGGCCACCCAGGCAGGGCAAACGCATATGGGCACCAGATTGAAGCAGAGGGGTGCTTTGCCGCGTGTCTGTGAATGAAGAAGAAGAGTTCTCTCACAGAGGCGCAGAGACACAGAGATGGACGAGAATCAGATCGGAACGATCATCGTGGACTGTGCGGCACACAAGAAATGGCTCCTGACCTATTTGAAGTTGACCGGACTGAAGCTGTCGTATCTGTTGAATCATCAATGGACATCTCTGAGCAAGAATCTCCGTGTCTCTGCGCCTCTGTGAGAGAATTCCTTTCGAACCAGAGTCTGCACCAAACCATCTCGAGCTGCGGGTGCCCAAATGCGTTTGCCCTGGCCGCCCAGGGCACCGGCCTTGTCGGGATTGGCCGTGGCGCGTATTCTCTCTGTCGGATTGAGGTCAACGTGAAGAATGCTCTACTGATACTCGTGATGCTTCTCGTCGCGAGTGTGTTGCCTGCACAGGATGGACTCTACGCGCCGGTGCTCCCGGATGACATCGCGCTGGTTCGCGTCATCAACGCCAGTGGGGACGGAGGCGCCGCCTCGACACCGATCGGCATCGATATTGGAACCGTCCGCATCGGCCCGGTATTTTCGGGATCCGGAAGCGCATACCACCCCGTCCGACCGGGGGTCTACGTCATCTTCGCCGGGGGGTTCCGCGAACCGTTGACGGCCGCTACAAAGACCTTTCATACGATCCTCGTGACGGCGAACGGTATCAACATTCTTCGGGACACACACCA
>JAHOYX010000077.1 GCA_019038705.1 Spirochaetales bacterium | reverse complement strand
ATCCCCATTCTTCGCGGCAGTCCGGTCTATTTGACGTATTGAACGTACACCTGCGTCCCGTCAAAGAAGAGGCTCCATGGAATGTACTGGTTCTGAACGCGGGCATTTGTCCGAGTGAAGAAGGCCTCGGTCTCCATTGAGTCCACGACCGACTCGTTGAAGAGATCTCGGGAAGGTCGGACAAACAAGTACCACATCACTTCCGGACCATCAGTCATTCCAAACAGGAGCAGTCCGTCAGTTGCCGCGGCTTCCGAGAGTCTCTGGATGTCATCGATGTCCTTCGTGTGCTGTGCGATGCCCCAGTCAAGGGCTATGGTGTCGGCTCTGAGCAAGAGCACTGCAAACTTCTCATCGCGAAGCATGATATCCACGGGAAGCCATCCCTGGTCTACCAGGGAGTTGATGGACGAGTTCACCTCTGACGGTTTCTCAAAGACCTCAATCCGCCATGACTCGATCTCCATATCAAGTTGCGATGTGAACAGAATATGCACAAGATCGTCGTCGGAGATGTCCATTGCCACCGGGACATAGCCATCGGACGTGAGATTCGCGCCCTGCTGGTAGAGCGAAATCAGATCCATATCATCGACAACCACGAGCCAGGTCGGACGATCATCCGCCGCCACGGCAACGGCAACAACGAACACCAGCACGAAGAGAAACAAAGCTTTTGTTGGTCTCATTTGGACATCCTTCAAGGCACCAGAGTATAGTGACTGGAACTCAGGAATGCAACGCGAGCCGGCTTGCCGCACGTGTCGCGCCTGAACTTGACAGTTTCAGTAGGGTGGGCCGATACTGAAGTAGCCCATCGTTGTGGGCAGACGTATCACGGAGGAAACCGATGAAACGATTCCTGATTGCCGTGTCCCTGTTGGCCCTGTCCGGGTTTGTTGTCTGTGCGGATAACATTGGCGAGAACTACGAAGGTGGAGGCGTAGTCTATGGTGGCTCGGGATACCTGTACCTGAGCCTGGATGGATACTGGTCCGCGAGCCTGGATCCGTGGGTGAGCTTCCTTGTGGCAGATGGCTTTGCCGCCGGCGTGGGAATCGGCGCCTACACCAATTCAATCAGCGAAAAGACGTTTCGTGTCTCTCCATCGGTCTCCTATGCCTTTGGGTATGACCCCGATGCAACAGCCGGGCCTGCCCATCGCGTAGGCCTTGGCACCGAATATCGGATCTTCATCGACGAGTTCGGGGACTCGTCCAGCAACGGTTCCCTCACACCGTTTTACGCCTTCTACTATTTCGTTGCCCCTCGGATAGCGCCGTACGTTGAGATTACGGGTGTGGCGATTGACTACTCATCGTGGGGTGGCGTGGGTGTGTCCGCATACCTGAATGTCAGCTTTGGGATGTCGTTCTACTTGCCGAACAGGGACCGTGTCATCGGTGGCGCCCAGAAGTAGATCTCCTGCTTGTGATAGCGGGGCTTCTTACTTCACGTAGCTGACGTAGAGCAGAGAGTCGGTTGTTGCAATGCCGGTGGGACGCCATCCCTGGTCGGCTGCCGTAATCAGTCCGTTTTGAATGGCCGCGCTCTCCATGGGGTATGTGAGTAGCTGTGTCGCGCGGGCCGTCTCGCCAAGCCGGAGAAAGAGATACCAGACGAGATCCTGGTTGACGCTGACGCCGTGGAGGGTGAATCCTGAAGTCTCAAAGCTGCGCAGAGTCCGTGACCGTTCTGTCTGGGAATTCTCGCTTGCGGATATGCGCCACCCTTCCAGCGGCAGGTCGGTTTCCAGCCAGAGAACAGCAAGGGCGTCTCCATATCGACTGATGTCCATCGGCACGAACCCGTCTCGAATGGTGGCTGTGATATCATCTTCAAGTTGATTCCAGTCGGTATACCGGGTAATTGCCCACCGACCCAGGGCGACCGATTCATCGTTGACCAACAACACCGCAAGACTTTCCCCGAGCGTGTACTCAATGCCGACAGGCACGTAGCCTTCGACATCAAGGTTGTGAATCGATTCGGTGCCGCTCTCATCGCCAACCGGGAAGAACACCAACCGCCAGGGCGCTTCGATTGACGGTTGGGCATCTGTCTGGCCAAATGCCATGGTGGTCAGAATGAAACTGAACACGAGGACGAGTACGGCCGTGTGATTGTTCATGATCTCTGTGAGGCGCCTCTCTTCAGGTTATTGCCTCTCCCGACGCGACCGATTGAAGCACCGGTCCAAATGCTCCCGTAGTATAA
This sequence comes from Spirochaetales bacterium, assembly GCA_019038705.1. Lineage (GTDB taxonomy): Bacteria > Spirochaetota > Spirochaetia > DSM-27196 > SLST01 > JAHOYX01. The sequence goes on along the minus strand of JAHOYX010000077.1, from coordinate 2,039 downwards.
GCAGATCGCGGAACGGCGGAAAGGGCCCGTCGCCGCGCCGCACGAAGGAGTGAATATGAATAGTCTCAACTCAATCCTGGTGGAAGGAAACCTCACCCGTGATCCGGTTCTGGCCACGACACCGAAGGGAACGGCGGTGTGCAACTTCAGCGTGGCGTCCAACCGGTTCTATCGATCCGACGATGACCTTCAGAAGGAAGTCTCGTTCTTTGATGTGGAAGTGTGGTCGCGACTGGCGGAGCGCTGTGCCGAGGAGTTGACCAAGGGGCGCGGGGTGCGTGTTGTGGGTCGTCTCAAGCAGGACCGATGGCAGGACAAGGAGGAGAAGCCTCGTTCCCGGGTGAAGATCGTTGCCGAGCACGTGGAGTTCCGTCGCCCGCGGCAGACCGAAGAGACAGCCGAGAAGACAGCAGGCGAAGCAGAACTGGAAGAGGTGCAGCACGTGGCCGAAGGCGAACGGGAGCCGGCCGAGGTTGTTTTCTGACACGCCCGCGCTTGACTGCCTGTCGGGAATCGGTATAGGTTGCCGATTGATGAGGCAATCTGCGAAACTGACAGCAAGCGCGAATTGGTGGTGGGCCTGGTACAGGTCCCGGTAGAGATATGCCGTCGGCCTGAATCAAGGTTCAGCCGATGGGGTAGAGATGAGCAGCCGCGCCCCGGAGCGCGGCTTTTTTTATGGTGCGCCCGGCAGGGCGCCCGTGCTTGGGGGAGAGTATGGCACGATCGGACACGGTTATCAAAATCCTTCCGGGGGAGCGATTCACACCCTATGGTCTCGCTAAGAAACTGAATGCGAGTGTGATCCTGGAATCCTCGTCCTATCACAAAGGCCGGGAGCGATACTCCCTTCTGATGGTTCGGCCTGCGTTCCGGCTGGAACAGCACGGGCGCGAGATCGTGCTGTGTGTGGAGAATCAGCGCCGGGCGGTCCAGGGCAACCCAACCGACATCCTGGACGCGCTGCTCTACTTTGCGAATCAGCACACCCTTCCGCACCAGGACTTCCCGTTCCCGGCCGGGGGGATCGGTTTCCTGAGCTACGAGTTCGCCGCGCAGTGTGACACGGTGCGCATGGCGAGCAAGGTTGATCCACTGTCCCTGCCGGATGCGGCATTCCTCTTCGGCCACGTGTTGGTCCTGTTCGACCACTACACCGATCTCATCTACCTCATCGGGCTGAACTACGACGAGCACGAGATTGACCTTGACGCGGAGCTCACCCTGGTTGAGGACACCATAACCGACTCCAACTTCAACTATCTTCAACCCGACGACAGGCAGTATCCGGCCTCCATTACAGTTCCTCCGGATGATCGGTCACTGTTCATGCACGGGGTCGAGCAGATTCGCGATGAGATCATCCAGGGCAATCTGCTTCAGGCGGTACTGTCCCGGCGGGTGGAGATCACGAGCGACATTCCCGCGATGGAGGCCTACCGGCGGCTTCGGACGGCGAATCCATCGCCCTACCTGTTCTATCTCAACTTCGGGGAGTACGAGCTTTTCGGCAGTTCGCCCGAGGTCCACGTGAAGCTCAAAGACGACAGGGTGACGGTCAGGCCGATTGCCGGAACACGCAGACGCGGGGGCGATCGCGTCGAGGACCTCGCGCTGGAAAGAGAACTCCTGGCCGACGAGAAGGAACGCGCGGAGCATCTCATGCTCGTTGATCTTGCCCGAAACGACATCGGCCGAGTGTGCCGGCCGGGAAGCATCCAGGTAACCGCCTCCATGGTTGTGGAGCGCTACAGCCACGTGATGCACATCGTCAGCGAGGTGGAAGGGCTGCTGGAGGAAGGGAAGACTGGCGCTGATCTGATCCGGGCTACCTTCCCGGCCGGCACGGTGAGCGGGGCGCCGAAGATCCGAGCTATGGAGGTCCTTGATCGACTGGAAACGCTGCCACGGCGCTTCTACGCGGGGCTGGTGGGCTATATGGAGCCGGGCGGCAGCCTGGATACCTGTATCACCATTCGGAGTGCCCTCAAACGCGGTGACACCATGGTCCTCCAGGCCGGGGCAGGCGTGGTTTTTGA
>JAHOYX010000113.1 GCA_019038705.1 Spirochaetales bacterium | reverse complement strand
CGGACCGGGGTCACGAAACCATCCTCCTGGTGGAGGATGAGCCGGCGATCCTGAAACTGACCGCGACGATGCTCGAACGCCAGGGATACGTGGTCCTGGCCGCCTCCACCCCGGGCAAGGCAATCCGCCTGGCCGGGGAACACCCCGGCACGATTCACCTGCTCATGACCGACGTCGTCATGCCCGAGATGAACGGGCGGGATCTGGCGAAGAACCTGTTGTCCCTCTACCCGGGCATGAAACGCCTGTTCATGTCCGGTTACACGGCGGATATCATCGCGCACCAGGGTGTGATAGACGAGGGCGTGAACTTCATCCAGAAACCGTTCTCGGCGCAAGACCTGGCCGCCAAGGTGCGGAACGGGCTGGATATCGAATGAGGGGGCCGGAACTCGGCCGCCAAGGAGGCTCGTCGGCGTTATCTCGTCCACTTTGCACGAAATCATATTGAAATAGGTCGATATCTTGGATATATTTAGCAGAATTGCTGTGCTGATCACACGCCGGCGGGAACTACGATGCAGGAACGAGTGCACATAAAAGACACCCCGGGAACAACCCTATCGTTGAAGCGATACGCGCTTCTCCTGGTGGCGTTGGGGGTACTGACCATCACGGCTCTGACGGGCTGCGACCGGCGCGAGTACAAGGAGATGGATCTGACCGAGCGAATCGATGACGCCGAGCTGGGTCCGGCGGCGCCCAATGGCGACAACGACGCCCTGCGCTTCGGTTTCGACCTGCGTGACAGCCCTGACGAAGACGCCAGGCAATATCTGCCTCTCCTGAAATACCTGGAACAGGCGACGGGGCTGCCCTTCGAGCTGCGTTTCACAACCGCGGGCACCACCGCCGTAGAGATGCTGGGCACGGGAGAGTTTGATTTTGCGGCTGTCGGTGCAGGGTCATACCTGGAGGCGCGCGCGCGTTTTGGCATCACTCCACTCGTTCGCGGTCTGAACGCCGAAGGACGTCCGGAGTACCAGTCGGTGATCATCGTCGCGCCCGACAGCCCTATCCGGAAGATCGAGGATCTCCGCGGCAAGAGTTTCGCTTTCAGTTGCGTCCATTCGGCCCAGGGCCATCTCATCCCCCGTATCATCCTGGCCGAGCACGGCATGTCACTCGACGATCTGGTGCTACTCAAGTACACGGGCTCGTACCAGAATTGCGCCAACGCAGTGGCCGCGGGACGCTTTGACGCCGGCGGGGTGCAGGACATCCTGGGGCGACGGCTGGCCGCGGAAGGATTTGTACGCATCATCCACACTTCTGAGTTCTACCCATCAAGCAGCATCGCGGCAAACAGGGATGTCCCGGAGGAGGTGATCCAGAAGGTCAAACAAGCGTTGCTCAACTTTCAGCCCACAGGGGCGCACGCTGAGGGACTCTACCATTGGGACCGGACGGAGATGGCGGGCGGCTTCAGTGAAGCACGCGACGAGGAGTACGCGGAACTGCGGGAATGGAGCATCAGATTCGGTCTGCTCGACGCCCCGGCAAGAGGGGACGCGCAGTGAACCTGCCCACGAAAATCATCCTGCTGATTGTGGTCGTCATGCTGGGCGTCGGCCTTGGTTCGTCGCTCCTGGTGGGCCAACTTATGTATGATGCGCTGGAGATCGAGCTACACGATCAGGCCGTGGTTGCCGTCCAGAGCCTCGCCGAGCTCATTGCCCTTGATGTGATCAATGGCGACATCATTGACGCACGCGTGGCCGTGCGGAAGATGGTGGAGCGCTCGAAGAGTATCCGGTACGCGTATATCGTCGACTTCGAAGGCCGCCTGTTCACCCACTCTTTCGAGAACGGCTTTCCCGTAGCGCTGGCTGCGGAGCCCCATCAGCACATCCCGTCGGCTGCGTCTCCGGTGGTGGACCATTACAAAACCACCACCGGCGTCGTCGTTGATATTGCCTACCCGGTCATCGAAGGCCTGACTGCTCATGTCCACATCGGACTGGACGAAGAGCATCTGTTCCTTCGGGTTACGTCGCTCCGTAACGGGATCATTCGATTAACCCTGTTGCTGGCAGCTGTGGGCTGCGCGATTGGGATAATCGTGAGCCGACGTCTGACGCGCCCATTGACGGATCTGGCAGGCGCCATGCACGACTTTGGCGAACAGAAAGAGAGCGGGCAACTGGAGTTCAGAAGCGGCGGCATGGAAGTCGCCGAGCTGACGAGCGCCTTCAACCGGATGATCACCGAACGCATGCGGGCGGAAGAGGCGCTGCGGGAGAGCGAGCGAGTGCTGCGCGAATCGCAGAGCGTGGCGCAGATCGGCAGCTATGTTCTGGACGTCCAGTCCGGCGCTTGCGAGAGCTCGCCGACGCTGGACCGCATCTTCGGCATCGACGATGATTACGAGCATTCTTTGGAAGGCTGGACTGCCGTTGTCCATCCCGACGATCGGCAGTCGATGGTCGATGACCTTGCTCAGTATATCGTGGAGCAACACGGGCGCTTCAGTCGAGAATACAGAATCGTGCGCCACAACGACGGATCTGAACGTTGGGTGCAGGGTCTGGGAGAATTGGAGTTCGACGCCCAGGGCACGCCGGTAGCCATGATAGGTACGATCCAGGACATCACCGAGCGCATGCGAGCGGAGAAGGAACGGAAAGAATTGCAGACGCAGCTGAACCAGGCCCAGAAGATGGAGGCGGTGGGGCGCCTGGCCGGCGGCGTGGCGCATGACTTCAACAACATGCTGGGCGTGATCCTCGGTCACACGGAGATGGCCCTGGACCAGGTGGACCCGACCGGGCCGCTCTCCGCGGGCCTGCAGGAAATCCGGACTGCCGCCGACCGCTCGGCCGGCCTGACCCGGCAGCTACTGGCCTTCGCTCGCAAGCAGACCGTCATCCCCAGGGTGCTGGATCTGAACGAAACCGTGAAGGGCATGCTCAAGATGCTGCGGCGGTTGATCGGCGAGAATATCGACCTGGTCTGGCTGCCTGATGCAGGCATGTGGCCGGTCAAGGTGGACCCGTCACAGATCGATCAGATTCTGGCCAACCTCTGCGTCAACGCCCGGGACGCCATCGAGGGGGTGGGCAAGGTCGCCATTGAGACGGGAAACACCACGTTTGACGAAACCTACTGCAAAGACCACCCGGGGTCGGTGCCTGGCGAGTACGTGATGCTGGCCATCAGCGATGATGGCTGCGGCATCGACAAGGCAATGTTGGACAACCTCTTCGAACCGTTCTTCACCACCAAGACGGCGGGCACGGGTCTTGGCCTGTCCACGGTCTACGGCATCGTCAAGCAGAACGATGGGTTCATCACTGTTGTCAGTGAGCCGGGCGACGGGACGACCTTTAAGCTCTATCTGCCCCGACACACGGGTACGGACGCTCAACCGCGGGAGGAAGAATCGGCGGCACCAATGGAACCGGGCCACGAGGCCATCCTGCTGGTTGAGGACGAACCGGCCATCCTGAAACTGACCGCGATGATGCTGGAACGCCAGGGGTACGTCGTCGTGGCCGCCTCCACACCCGTCGAGGCACTCCGCCTGGCGGAGCAACACTCCGACCCGATTCACTTACTCATAACCGATGTGATCATGCCCGGGATGAACGGGCGGGATCTGGCAAAGAACCTGTTGTCCCTCCGTCCGGACCTCAAGTGCCTGTTCATGTCCGGCTACACGGCTGACGTCATCGCAGACCGGGGCGTGATAGACAAGGGTGTGAATTTCATCCAGAAGCCGTTCTCGACGCAAGATCTGGCCGCCGGGGTGCGGGAGGCGCTGGACGGCGATTGAGGAGTTCAGTCCTCCATCACTTCCTGAATGACCGCCTTCAGTTTGGACATCAGGTATGGCTTCTGAAGAACAGCAACCGCCTCGGGGCCTGAGGACTTGATTTCCTGTTCGCCGTAGCCGCTACTCATGATGACCCGGACGTTCGGGTCAATCTGCAGCATTGCCCGGCAAGCTTCCTCTCCGCCCATGTTCGGCATGGTGAGATCCATCAGCACGAATACTATGTCATCCCTGTGTTGTTTGTAGAGTTCAACAGCCTCCATGCCGTCAGTCGCAATCAGCACCCCAAACCCGAGCTTCTCCAGCATACTGCCGCCAACCCTCCGAACAGTATCCTCGTCATCAGCAAGCAGGACGGTTCCCCGGGCCTCAGGAAGCCCGGCGGACTCTGCAGCTCCGGCGAGTGGCGCCGGCTTGGACGATGCAGGGAAATAGAGCGTGAAGGTCGTCCCCCTCCCAAGCTCGCTATCTATCTTCACGGCGCCGCCGTGGCCACGCAGGATGCCGAGTACCGCGGACATCCCCAATCCCCGACCCGCGAACTTCGTCGTGAAGAACGGATCAAACACTCTGCCGGCCGTCTCTCGGGTCATGCCGCAACCGGTGTCGCGTACTTCCACAAATGCGTACGAACCGGGAGACAGGTTCTCGTC
>JAHOYX010000156.1 GCA_019038705.1 Spirochaetales bacterium | reverse complement strand
GCATCACAGAGGTCCGAAGGAGACGGCGTACGAGATTTGCCAGTTCATCACCGGGTTCCGAGCGTCTTCCCTTGGTCGCGGAGCCAATGAGGCGCCTCGCCGCGCGATGAACGGGAGCTGTGACCAGAGCCGCCGTTTGCCGGCTGACGACGGCAACAACGATCAACGCGATCACGGCGACGCCGGCGAGCATCAGCACAAACCGGCCGAGGAGTTCCTCAAGGTAGTCGGCGATGTAGACTACGGCGATCGTCGCATTGAACGAGGACAGCTGCGTATACGCGACATGCCGAAGCTTCTCACCAAACGAGACGGCGACCTGGTTCACGCCGGCGGCGTCAAGCGATATCACCGGCAGGGCCTGGTCTGCCCACTCCGGCCATTCGGTGGAAGCCGCAATCGCTTCTCCGGTATCGAGAAAGAATGCGGCGGCTCTGATTCCCCCGGGAGCACCGCTCTCAAGCAGTCGGTAGAGCACGTCCTCGGGAATACGCCGAAGGATGTCCTCTTCGGCTTCAGCCGAAACGACAATCCAGTCCCACCGGGGAATCGCCGCTGAGCAGGCGTGGTAGCTTGACCCGGCGTTGCCACTCGTCGCCGGACCGTGGTACCGAAGAAACCCGGGTCCGTCGGCAGCTATCTGCGACGCCGCATCGGTGTCCACTACTGAGTTCACTCCCGGCGGCTGGTAGATGATCCGGCCTGTCTGATCGATAAGAAAGAGAAATCCTCTCGTCCCCTGGTTCCGGGAATCCACGTAGGCGATCGCGGAATCGCGCCCGGTGACGGGATCCATCTGGGCAAGAGCCCGGGTGGCCGCCTCAACCTGAGTGAGAAGGAACGAGCTGTGATAGGCGTCTACGGTCTCCTCGATAGCCAGCGCGGTAGCGGCGGCGGCACGCGCCGCTGCGTCGGCACCTGCCCGCCGCAGCTCCATCACCACAGCGAAAGCGGCGAGCACCCCCACCACCACGGCGATGAGCAGCAAAGCGGCGGTGTACGAGATTGTCAACTTTGCGGCCAGTGTGCGGCGTGACCACAGGCCTCGAAACCACTTGCGCGTTTGCATGATGAGTGAAATTACCGTTCGTCATTATACAGAGAGCACCGGAGAGACGCCACAACAGTTTTTTACACTCAAGTGAATCTCTAAATTGACAATTCCAGAATTCAGGGCTTACAATCACCTCACAGGTACATAGCATGCAACTAGTTCACAAGAAAGTTCCGAGAGAGTTCCTTGAGATGCTGCCGGATGGAGTGAAGTTCATTCATCGGCACGGCAAGGAGTTCCTTGTAGTGGAGGAGTTGTCGTGTCCGAACGGTCACAGCCTGATGGCCGAGTCCGTCCGGATTCACGACGAGCCCTCAATCAGGATCGCGGTCGAGCGCCCGAACGGCACCGGCCGGATCTTCATTGATGCATTCTGGGGAAGCCACGCGAAACTGTATGACTTCCTCCCGGCCCCATCGGAAGATATGATCCACATTGAAGCTCGCTGCGCGACGTGTGGAGTCAGTCTCTCCGTTGAGCGTCCGTGCGGACGGATGGAGTGTGATTCACAGAAGAACTTCCTCTTCCATCTACCGGGCGAAAACAACTTCGTGTATGTTTGCGCCAAACTCGGATGCCCCGAGCACAGTATCGTGGTCGGTGGGGTGCCGCAACATCTCAACAAGCTGATCAGCGAAATCAACTACTTCGGGTATGGCGAAGACGAACAATTCAAGGGGATCTAGATAATGACAACTGACACCGCGAAGCGCATCAACTACGTGCGCATCGAGGCTGATCAGTGCAAGGGGTGTCGGCTCTGCGTTGAGACCTGTCCAACCCATTGCATCGTGATCGGTTCGAAGATCAACAAGCTCGGGTACCAGTACGCGAGATTTGAGACCAACGCCTGCACGGCGTGCGGGCTCTGTTTCTACGCGTGTCCGGAGCCCGGCGCAATAACCGTCTACAAGGATGCTACTCCTGAGGAGATGGCCTCATGAAACAGCTGATGAAAGGAAATGAGGCGGTCATCCACGGCGCGCTCCTCGGCGGGGCGACCCATTTTTTCGGTTATCCGATAACTCCTGCGAGCGAGATCGCTCACGCGGGCGCCGATCTGTTCAACAAGACAGGGCGGCACTTTCTGCAGGCCGAGAGCGAGGTGGCCGCCATCAACATGCTCTACGGAGCTGCCGGCGCCGGCGCGCGGGTGATGACCGCATCCTCCGGACCCGGACTCAGCCTGATGGCGGAAGGAATCTCCTACATGGCCGGCTCGGAACTGCCTTGCGTCATTGTTGACGTGCAGCGCGCGGGACCTGGTCTCGGGAACATCTGGCCTGAGCAGAGCGACTACAATGCCGTGGTCAAAGGCGGGGGCCACGGAAATTTCCGGAACGTGGTCCTTGCTCCAAACTCCGCCCAGGAGATGTGTGATTTCACGTTCCAGGCATTTGAGATGGCCGATCGGTATCGTGCCACCGTTATGATCCTCTCGGACGCATACATCGGCCAGATGATGGAGCCGGTAGAACTTCCGACCGAGGTGAAACACGGAGAACGCAAGGAGTGGGCGCTGTACGGTGACGCCGAGAGCCGAGGCAATCTCATTACTTCCATAAGAATGAGCACCAAGGATTTGTCCGATCTCAATCTCGCTCTGAAGGCGAAGTACGAGCAGATGGAAGCCGAGATCACCGACTGGGAAGAAGTTGATACTGAGGATGCCGAGCTGCTTATCGTGGCGTTCGGTATCAGTGCTCGTATCAGTCTGACCGCAATCCAGCGCCTTCGCGCGGATGGAATCAAGGTTGGGCTGCTTCGGCCGAAGACTCTGTTCCCGTTCCCGAGCAAACGGCTTGCGGAACTCGGGAGCGGTGACGTGCTCAGACGGGTTGCGGTGGTTGAGCTCAACACCGGCATGATGGCCGAGGATGTGCAACTTGCGCTGCCCGACGCGGTGGAGGTTACGCGGTGCAACTGGCTCGGTGGCGAGGTTCCGACCACCGAGGATGTGATGGAAGAAGTCGTTGCCGGGTTTGCCGACGTCGCCGGCGCAGTGAGATAGGAGTCATCAATGGTCAAATACGAGAAACCTCGAAGCTTCTACGATGTCTTTGAACGGAAAGGTCCCGGGCAGAAGGTTACCCACTACTGTCCGGGGTGTGGTCACGGCACCGCGCACAAGCTCATAGCGGAGGCCATAGACGAGTTCGGAGTCCAGGATCGAACCATTTTCTGCAGCCCGGTTGGATGTAGCGTGTTCGCGTACTACTACTTCGACACGGGCAATCTCCAATGCGCTCACGGGCGAGCCCCGGCCGCGGCGTCAGCAGTACGCCGGACCCATCCCGATTCAATCGTGATCAGCTATCAGGGTGATGGCGATCTCGCGGGCATTGGAACCGCCGAGATCATCCACGCCGCAAATCGCGGCGAGAACATCACCGTCTACTTCGTCAACAACGCCATCTACGGAATGACCGGAGGCCAGATGGCCCCGACTACCCTGGTTGGTCAGAGGACGATGACGACGCCCACGGGTCGCAACCTCGGCCGCGATGGCAACCCAATTGGCATGGTTGAGCTGATCAGCGCACTGAAGACCCCCGTGTTCGTTGAGCGAGTCTCACTCGCCGATGGAAAGAAGGTCCTGAAAGCGCGAAAGGCCATCCGGAAGGCGCTCAAGAACCAGATAGACGGCAAGGGTTTCAGCTTCGTTGAGATCCTCTCGCCGTGCCCCATCAACTGGAAGATGACGCCGGTGGAAGCCCGGACCTGGGTCGCTGCCAATCTTGAGCCAATCTTCCCACTCGGCAATTTCAGGGATGTGGATGCGCCGGAAGTGAAGGAATCCGCCGAGTCGGCGAAACGGTCCATGACTGCGGCCATGATGGATGATGAGGAGTTGTATACCACCCTCTCCACGGAGCGTGACCTGGAAGCCGACGAGCAGATCACCGAACTCACCGATCAGTTCGTGAAGATCGCCGGATTTGGCGGTCAGGGTGTCATGTCCGCCGGAGTGCTTCTGGCAAACTGCGCGATCACAGCGGGGCTTCATGCAACCTGGTTACCATCGTATGGGCCAGAGATGCGGGGCGGCACAGCAAATGCCAGTGTGATTGTGAGCACGGAGATCATTGGTTCGCCGCTGGTGAACCGGCCAACGACGCTCATCGCGATGAACGGCCCCTCGCTTGATGCGTTTGAGGATCAGATACCCTCGGGCGGACTGATCATTGCGAACTCATCAATGATCTCCCGAACGACGACGCGGGAAGACCTCAGGTTCTATCCGGTGCCCGCATCAGACATGGCGCAGAAGCTGGGGTTCCTGGGTGCGGCAAACGTCATAGTCTTGACGATCCACGCGCTCCTGGAAGGTTTTCCGAGCGTGGACACGCTACGACAGGTTATTCCGCATTCACTGAAGCGG
>JAHOYX010000091.1 GCA_019038705.1 Spirochaetales bacterium | reverse complement strand
CCTTCGCTCACAGGGATCTCGCTCGCTCAGACCACCACGCTCAGTGACACTTCAGATATTTTCGCTCCTCGCACCGTGATTATTGGTGCGCTTCAAGATGCATAATCTGTGGCGGCGATCCGTCCGACAATAGGAGAGAGGCCATTTGCTTTCGGCGGGGGCCTTGAGAACGCGGAGGATCACAGTGCGGAAGCTATCCATCATTCTCTTGCTCGTGGCAGGTACGATCTGGGCGCAGTCGGACGCCGGGGTTGACGAATCACTTCTCGGAAGCATCAACTCGGTTCAGGACCTGGACCTTCGAAATGCTTCCATCCAGCAGGCCGGCGCCGACTCTTTCTGTGTTCGGTCGGTTGGGATTGGCGGAACTGATTACGCACTGACCTTCACCCAGGATTCCAGCGGAACCTGGACCCTCACCGCGCTTAGCCCGGAAAGCGACACCCTCCTCCCCGCACGGGCAGTCATGGATTTCGCGAGTCTGACTGCCGTTGACGGACAGACTCTTCAGATAGACGGTGTGATCGTGGGAGGACAGGTCTACTCCGGAACCATCACAGTGGGCGAGAATGCAGACCTGACTCTGACCGGAGAAACCGCAGCGGGAAGTCTTGACGCGGTTCAGGCGTTGGCACTGGCCACACTTGCAGTGGCTGAAAGCACCGCAGCATTCCAGGAGGAGCTCGAGGAGCTCACCGCCGAGCGTAACAGTCTCGTCGGGGAAGTCGCCGCTCTTGAGGCTGCCGCGCTGGCGCCGCCGACCACCGACACGCCTGTGACCGATGAGCAGGTGGTGGCGCTGCTCAAGGAGCGGGACCTGCTTGCCGGCGACCTTGTTGGGGTCGCCATGGAGAACAATCGGCTCCGCGATGAGAAGAAGACCCTCGCCGAGCAGATCACCGAACTGCGAACAGAGAATCAACGCTTGCGGGCCGAGCTTGCGGCCATGACCAGCGAGGTTGAGCGTCTCACCGAACTTGTAGAGGCTTACCGTTCTGTGCAGCTACCGATTATGCCACCTGTTACCGCTGTGGACGGATCGACCGATGACGCGGCAGTTGCGGCACCGCTGTGGACCATGCCGGGCGACTACCTGAGAAAGGAAGATCTGGAGGCCGCAGCCGCAGCAGTCACTGCCGAGCTCCAATTCCTCGAGGGTCGGGTGGCCCAGCTGGAAGAGGCCGCGTTGGGGTTGGCGACACTGGAGGAGGCGCTGCGGACGGGTGTGGGAGACGGGATCCCGCCGGCCATTTTCGCGCCGGAACAACCGGGTACCCTCATCGCCACCGCGGACACCGCCGTGGCCGTTGTACCCGAGGGTGCAACCGACAGAGCGGCTACCACCACCCCACTCGCGAGCGTCGATGATGCTGAGGTTGCGCTGGCCACCGCAGAGCACGCGGCCGAACTCGCCGCGGTAACCGCGGAGCTCGCCGCTCTCGTCCGGCAGAATGAGGAGTTGCGTCGCGAGGCCCTCGAGCTTGAGAACACGATTCTCCAGGAGATCCTCTCCAATGGTCTCGTTGCGCTCATGAGCGAGCGATTGACCGACACCGTCCGCTCCGGGTTTATCGGGAGCGAGCCTGATGTTGGTGACTGGTCGATCACCGGTTCCCGGGCGGTCCAGGCCGACAGCGACGCCTTCTTTGCCAAACTCGCCGTTCCCGCCGTGCAGAGCAACGAGCCTGTGCTCTACTCGTTCAGCGTCCGTTCCCTTGATCCTGATGGCTGGGTGGGGTTTGGCCTGCACTTCTTCGTCAGCGAGGTTGACAGGCGTCGCGGGTACGGTATGGGCAAGAGCCTTCTCGTGTGGCTCACGCGGGACCCGGATGTGTACAAGACTCAGTTGACCTACCTGCAGCTCTACCGATCCGACGACGACATCAACATGGGCAGGGTTCTGGACTCCATCATTGAAGAGCCTATCTCGGAGTTCCTGGATGTTGAGGTTCTCTACGAGCCGGACAACCAGTACCTGACCGTCGCGATTGGTGGTGAGGACAAGATCAGATACCGGACCTGGTTTGGGATAGATGCTGGTGTGGAAGTGGCCCTGCGATCACTCGGCGCTGCCGAGTTCACGAACTTCCGAATCCGAACCGAGCCAACCGAAAGCGTCTCGCTCCCGGCGTTCGGTCTCATTACCTGGTAGGGCGGCGGCGCCCCCATCAGGGTGCTACGGAGCGGTGATCGTAAGCGACCCGCTCTCGCTCGTGGCGAGCCGCCACTCCTGGATCGATTCGCCCTCCAGAACATGACTGATAATCAACTCTGCGGTGTTGGGCGAAATAGCTCCTTCGTTGAGGGCAACGACCTCCAGCAGATTGATGCCGGCTTGAAGGGTGAGTTCCAGGTTGGTTCCCGGGGGACCCACGAGAACGTGCGCTGCACTGATGGTCGCGCCATTCAGGATGATGTCTACGGTGTCGTCGTCGATCTCCTGGCCGTTGTCAGTCATGGTGATAGTGATGATCCGTTGGCTCACCGTCACGTCACTGAGCCCGCCGCTCGCCTGGGGAACAATCGTGAACGGCTCACTGAATGCCTGAACGAAGAGATCGCCAGGGGAGTAATCCGGGTGCTGTGCGCGGATCGCAATCTGGTAGTGATCGGTCACTTCAGACACTGCATCAAAGTCGACGGGGATGAGCCAATTGAATGAGCCAGTGTTGGCCGCCCGACTGGCGATTTGCATTGCGAACTGACCGTATCGATAGAGGTCAATGACGACCGTGGGCGAATCAATGCTGCCGGACCATTGAATCGGGACGACGTCCGCCGGGCTGTACGCCTCGGTTCCTTCCGGTGTGACGACAGCAAGAAGCGTGTCATTCTCAATCGTGGTGTCTTCGTAGGCAGAGGGGTAGAGCACCTGAATGTCACAACCGGAAATCGCGATAACTCCGACAATCGAGATCAGCCCGACAATCGCCAGGCGCGCACGTTCACGAAACATGATGTCCTCCGTGAAGTGCAACACCGCAGAGCGATGCAAGTGTGACCCGAAATGTCAGGCGCGCAGCAGTCCTGAAATGAGGAACGCCATTTCCATGCTCTGCGCGTAGTTGAGTCTGGGATCGCAGTAGGTCTGGTAGTTGAGCGAGAGATCGGATTCCTCCAGATTCACGGTGCCGCCGACGCATTCGGTGACATCCTCCCCGGTCAGCTCAAAGTGCACCCCGGCAAGGGTGGAGCCGCTACTCTCGTGAATCTCGTAGGTTTCAGATAGCTCGCTCAGCACGTCCGTGAAACGTCGGGTCTTGCGGTCGGACGCGGTGGCGACCGTGTTTCCGTGCATCGGATCGCACATCCAGGCCACGATTGCGCCCGCATCCTGGACCGCCTTCACCAGCGGCGGGAGCGCGGCGCCCACCGATGACGCACCGAGTCGAGTGATCAGGCTGAGTCGGCCCGGCTCGTTCCCCGGGTTGAGGATTCTGCACAGTTGGATCACTTCATTCGCTCCGGCGTGAGCGCTGAGCTTGACCGCTATCGGATTGCTGATGCCACGGAAGTAGTCGACGTGTGCGCCGTCAATGGCTCGCGTGCGATCACCAATCCAGAGCAGGTGGGCTCCGAGGTTGTAGAATCGATCCTTCTCTGCCCGGGTGAGAGCACTCTCATACCCGAGGTGGAGCCCCTCATGTGAGGTGAAAAATTCAACCCGCCCGAGGCTCTCCGCGTTGGCCCCGCCGAAGCTCTCCATGAAGTGAATCGCGTCCAGGATGCTCTCCACGATTGTCCGGTACTCCTCCCACTTCTCCGAACGCTCAATGGAGTCCAGATTCCACGTATAGGGATGGTGGAGATCCGCGAATCCCCCATCAATCATCGACCGGATGTAGTTCAGGGTCGCGGTAGCGTGGAAGTAGCCATCCACCAGTCGGTCCGGATCCGGATCACGCTGCTCCGGCGCGAAGCCGTTAACGGTATCTCCCCGGTAGGTGAGGACAGTCCGCCCGTCAATAACTTCGGTTTCGCTGCTCCGGGGTTTGAAGTACTGGCCGGCAATGCGCCCGATCCGCACCACCGGCCGTCGGGCCGCGTGAGAGAGCACAACACTCATCTGCAGGAGGATCTTGAGCTTGTTCGTGATGGCCGTCGGATTGCAGTCGATGAAGCGCTCCACGCAGTCTCCGCCGTGGAGAATGAAGCGCCGCCCCTGCGCGGCCTCGGCAATCTGGGACTTCAGCACCTCAACCTCGCCGCGAAACACGATCGGCGGCAGCCCGGCCAGTCGCTCCAACGCCTCGGCATAGGCGGCGCCGTCCGCGTAGGTCGGCTGAAACGCCGCCGGGAACTTCTGCCGGCGAAGCGGATGCCATGATGTGTCTCGGTCGCGGTTGCTCATACCTCTCCTGAAGTGGTTAACTATAGCGGCATTGATCACCGTTTTGAAGAGGATGGGAGGGGAACACCATGGCTGATCAGAGCAGCCGGAACACAGCACCAGGGCGCGGTCG
>JAHOYX010000124.1 GCA_019038705.1 Spirochaetales bacterium | reverse complement strand
ATCGACCTTCAGGGGCATCGGAATCTACCGGAGCGACATACCGGTGAGAAGCGAGCGTTGCACCCTCTGTACAAACAACTGCAGGCTGACCATCGCGCAGATTGGCGGTGAGCAGGTGGCATACGGATTCCTCTGCGGTCGCGACTATGCGACACCGAGCTTTGTGTCGGCAAACAAGAGCGGATTTGACCTCATTGCTGTGCGCAAGAAACAGGAACGCCTGGTTGCCAGGGCACCTCGAGTCCCGGGCAAGAAATGGCGAACAGACAAAGTGGTCGGTATCCCAACCGGACTCCACCTCGCCGAGGATAGACCCTTCTGGGAACGCGTCTTTGCCGAGCTCGGCATACAGACCACAACTACTGTCGGATACGCGGACGCGGTGCGTGTTGGCAAGCAGCTCGAGGGCGCCGAGTTCTGCAGCCCGGTGGCGGCGTTCCACGGACACGTTTCCTATCTTCTTGAGCATGCCGATCTTGTCTTCCTTCCGGTGGTTCTGGAGACCCAATACACCGGAGAGCGCAAGCGGGCCTACTGCTACTACACCCAGTTCACACCGTCGATACTCGCCGGCAGTTCCCGGCCTGAAGATCGAGATCGACTGTTGATGCCGGTCCTCTGGGGTCCGGGGCGGGACACGGCAGGGGAACTCAGGCGGGTTTTCGAGCCGTACTGTGACATCCCGGTGCCCGAAATCCGAAGCGCCTTCCGGAGGGCGAGAGAGGCACAGGAGCGCTCCCGACTTGAGCTTCACAAGATCTTCGCAGACAACCGGATCCGGGACGATGTGAATGTCGTGCTGCTCGGTAGGCCGTACACCGCCGTTGATCCCACTATGAACAAGGGAATCCCGGACATCATCGGGAAGATTGGCGTCCGGGCGTTCTACCAGGACATGCTTCCCCAGGGGCTTCCGAGCGAAGACGCCGGCAAGCTGATCGAGAGCGTCCATTGGCGATACGCCGCGGACATCCTCCTGGCTGCCGACATCGCCGCGCGGACACCGGGCCTCTATCCCGTGTTCATTACCAGCTTCAAGTGCGCGCCCGACGCCTTCTGCGCCGACGCCTTCAAACGCATCATGGACGCCCGCGACAAACCCTACCTTCTTCTGGAGCTTGACGAGCACGACTCAAGCGTCGGGTACGAGACCCGGATTGAGGCAGCCATTCGTGCGTTCAGGAACCATCATCAGGAAGGCTCCCGCAGGACAATCCACCTCGGTTCAATCTCTCACCAGTCGGACGTGGAGGTTGCCCCGGATCTCGAGAAGGCGATTGGCGACAAGACCCTCCTGCTGCCGGCCTGGGACCCGATAACCTCACGCCTGCAGGCGGCAAACCTCCGCGCGAACGGCATCAATGCCGTCACCGTGACCGAGACAGCGCTCTCAATCCAAAAAAGCATGCGACTGAACTCGGGGCAGTGCATTCCCGTGAGCGCCATTGCCCAGGAGGCCATGGACTACGTTCGCGACAACAATCTGGACCCGGCCAAGACCGTACTGTGGATGGGTCAATCCAGGTGGACCTGCGGTATCCCGCTCTACCCCCGGTTTCTCAAAGGACTCTTTGTACAAGAGGGCCTGGGTGATCTGGGCGTTTATGTCGGGCACTTCGCCTACCTTGACATCTCACCGGCCGCGTCCGTCGGCGCCTACTTTGCCTACCAGTTCGGCGGCTGGATGCGCAGTATCATGTGCCGGATTCGGCCGTACGAGACTAATCCGGGCCAGACGGACGAAGTAGTGGCCCAATGGCGCGAACGGCTGATACCGGTGTTCGAGGGGAAGCAAAATCGATACGAAGCTCTCAAGGAGATGGTTGCCGCCTTTGACGCGATACCACGCCGCGAAGAGAAGCGACCCAAGGTCGCCATCTTCGGCGATCTCTATGTTCGCGATAACGACGTGATGAATCAGGATCTCATCCGACGGATAGAGGAGGCGGGCGGTGAAGCGGTGACAACACCGTACAGCGACTACGCGAAGATAATCATCGGGCCGAATTTCGGGCGGTTGTGGCGCAGGCGCGAGTTCATGCTTCTGGCGAAGCAACGCCTTGTCCTTGCCGCTGTCGAGCAGCTCGAGCGACGGTACCATCGGGAGGTTGAGCGCTACGTTGGCCCGCCGGTGGATTGGCGACGCACCGACCTGGAGGAAGACCTGGACCAGTTTGGCATGGTGATTGAACAGGAAGGCGAGTCCTACGAGAATGCGCTGAAGATCCTCCACCTGATTGCCCGATATCCGGACATTGCCCTGTTTGTCCAGACGAGCCCGGCCTTCTGTTGCCCCTCCCTCGTTACCGAAGCTCTGAGCTCGGCCATTGAGAAGATTGCCGGGGTACCCATCGTGACGGTGACCTATGATGGGACCGGCGGCGACAAGAATTCGGTTGTTGTGCCGTACATCAAGTTCCCGCGCAGCGCAAAAACCGCTTGAGAAAGGGTTGTTGCCTCCGTAGAATGAATGTATGAGACGCCTCATCCTGGTCCTTGCGATTTTTTCTGTCGCCGGCGCCGTGTATGCCGAGAACATTTCCGTTGCCACCGTCGACGTCTGGTCCGGCTTGACGTACCGTGGCATCTTTCGGGTCCGCGAGTATGAAGACCGCGCCGCCCGCGAGTTCCGCTACGACCTCCTGTCCACCGGGCTCGCCGATCTTGCGCCGGACATCATCGCCATTCAGGATGCAAACCCACTCCCCGCCTATGTCGAGCGTCTCTCGGAAGATCTCGGCTATGACGCGGTATCGGCTGTTCGACAGGCCGGTGTCCGAATTGGCCCGGTTGGACTTCCGACGAATCTCCGCGAAGGGAGCGCGCTGCTCGCCATCCGAGAGCGAGCCCTCACCCAGCTTCCCACCGGTCAACTCACCGGGGGTGGGGCAGGAAACGTCGCGGCGTTCCAGTTCGGTTCGGCGAGCAATGTTGTTGCTGCACAGCTGCAGGTTGCCGATCGACCGGTTTACGTGTTCACCACCCGGTGGACGCCGTCACCCCACGCGGATCGTGATCGGATGCGGAGTCTTGTGGATCGATACGATTCCGGAGATCTCTCCGGAGATGATCTCCTTGAACTGATGGGGGAGGCAGTCGATGGGGAAGATCTGCGCCTGGACGAGGCTGAAAAGACCCTCGTTTTTATCAATGAGCTTGCCGGGCAGGCCCCGGTCATCCTGATGGGGAGCTTCCACGCCCTGCCGGGTTCAGACGAGATTGAGCTTCTTCGTGAAGCCGGGTTTGTAGACGTCTGGCAGGCAGTTGGGCGCGGCGCCGGGACTACTTTTGATCCTTCGGCCAACACCAACATCAGGTCCTTTGAGCTTTCCTCGTCGGACGAGCCCGAGCGGATCGACTACATCTTTATCCGGGGCGACGACATAGCGGCGCGAAACGTGCGGCTCATATTCAATCGGCCGACCTATGGAGTCTTCCCGTCGGACCACTACGGACTATACGCAGAACTTCGGATTGACCCGGCCGAGTAGCGGTGTCGGCGTTCTCCGCAATCGACACGCTTGACCCCTGGCGCAACCTGGCCGTTGAGCGTTTTCTCTTCGAGACCTTCACCGGGGCAGACCATGCGCTCCTCGTGTGGCGCAACTCGCCGTGCGTGGTGATCGGTCGGCACCAGAATCCGTGGATCGAGTGTGACCTGGCGCGAATGGCCGCAGAGGCCGTGCCCCTGGTGCGAAGAATCTCAGGCGGAGGGGCGGTCTACCACGACGCCGGCAACACCAACTTCACCTTCTTCGGGATCGATTCGACCTACGATCTGGATCGGCAGTTTGGCGTGGTGATCAACGCGCTCGACGCCCTCGGTTTATCGGCAGGTCGGAACACCCGGAACGATCTCCTGGTCGGCGACCGAAAGGTCTCCGGCAACGCCTACCGGCACACAAAGGGGCGGTCCCTTCATCACGGCACCCTCCTCGTTTCCGCGGACCTGGACAAACTCACCGCATTCCTCACGTCGCCGGACGCCCCCGCACCCGCCGGACCCACGGCCACAACAGCCGGGCCGGCGGCCATTTCGAGCAAGGGCATCCCAAGCGTCCGATCGAGAGTCGTCAATCTGAGCGAGATCCGCGCCGACATCACGCACCCGGTGCTCGTGGAGGCGCTCCGAACGGCATACCGGGCGGAGTTTGGCCCGGTGCAGTTGCACGACCTGGCGAGTCCTGCGTGGCCGAGCGATGATGGGTACGAGCAGATAGCCCTCTACGAGCGCGAGCTGAAATCCTGGGAGTGGCGATTCGGGAAGACTCCTGCGTTCGACCGGCGCGTTGCCATCTGCGCGTCCGACCACGCTCCCGCTACCGAACTCACCGTCACGGTGCGCCACGGCCGCATAGAGAAGGTGGCCGCCTCGTCGGACACGGTGCAGGAGATCACCGGCGCTGCATCTGCGGCGGATGAGATTCTACGCGGTGTACGTTTTGTGCGAGAGGAGATCGTGGCACGCGGGGGTGCGATGACGACCGCGATTGGGGATGCGGCAGGCCGACATTCCAACGCCTCGTGAAGCACTCTGCAGGCAGTTGGAATGAATGAAAACTGGTGGTACCATTCCTGTGTGCCTGAGT
>JAHOYX010000183.1 GCA_019038705.1 Spirochaetales bacterium | reverse complement strand
GCCTTCTTCGCCCGGTTCTTGAACTTCGTAAGATCCTCGCCTCTGTCCTTCCAGGCCGTCTCGGAAACGGCTATCTGACCCTCGCCGATCAGCTTGTCGGCGGGTACGAGCAGCTGCCCGTCAAACTTCTCCATGACCGCAGCCGCGGCCTCCGCACCGATCTCCACCCCTTGCTTTTTGAGGAGATCAAGAACGTCTTTTAACTTTGCCATGCCAGGCTCCCTTCTGAGGGCTATCTCGCTACGCCGGCGAGATGGTGTTTATCTCGCTCGCGGTGATATCCTTCCGGATAGCCGCGGCGAGTTCGTCACTCGCAGGCAACCACTGATGCCTGCAGTTAAAGCCGCCTCGATCGGTCAGGACGTTGCCTGTCTGGCCGTTGTCCATCGCCTCGATCTCTTTGCGGCTGTAAACTCCTCCAACCAGTTCCGCGCAAAAGCCGCGGGTCTTCGAATCGTTCGGTCCGATGTATATGAAATTCTCGACCCCTGCCGCGTCCGCCTGCGAGAGGATGAACGACTGAGCGGCCCTGTGATGAGCGGTGCGCGCATACGTGCCGGCGTGCCACTCGTACAGGCCCTTCTTGTCTCCCCATGGGTATGATCCCGTGAACACTCCCTTGAGCTCAGCGAGCATCGCGCCGCGTGTTCGGCCGGCGAGCATCGTCTCCAGCAGAGTGTCCTCGAGCTTCTGTAGCGCCTCATCGTTAAGGAACGAAAAATGCCGCCAGTCATGAGCCTTAATGAACTTGATATATTCTTTCGGGATCGTCGCAAATGAGGGATCGAACCCAGCCTTTTTCATCATCCCCTGAGTGATCTTCGCGAGTTCGTCATAGCCGTCGAGGTACGCCCTTGCGGCCGGGTAGTATCCGGATCCATTGACTATTCCCTCCAGCGCCATCGCGTTCTCGCTGTACCAGGCCATCGCGTCATCGAGCAGCGCGTCAGAGCTCTGCGCGAGCAGGTCTGTCATCTTCGCGTACAGGTGTTCCTGAGCCACCTTGCAGGCCTTCAGGAATGCTGTCTCAGAGCTGAGCATGGCCGAGTCGAGCTCGACGCTCAGGCTCTTAAGCTGTGCGATGACAGATCTTGCCTGGTCCGGAGTCACTCTTCGTCACCGTCCTCTTCGCCTGGCCGCGGGGATCCAGGCAGCTCATACTCAGGCGCTGCGGCCTCACGGATCTCTGCGTTATGCTTGGCTACCTTCTTCGCGCGCTCGAGCGCCTGCTCCTCATCGAGGCCTTCTTCCTGCATGTAGTAATCGACCAGCGAGGCCAGGCCGGCCTTGATCCGGAGCATCCACCTGGTATCCTTCTCTGTCGGGCTCTCGGGGAATGAGATCTCGGGATATGTAACGCGCAGCTCGAGGTCTTCGGGGATCTTCTCGCTCGGCTTGCAATAGGCGTTGTAGACCATGCGGGATTTGTCGAAAAGCTGCTGCTCGATCTCTTCCCATATCTGGACATCGTCATCGCGGTTCTCGAGCAGCTCGATGTTCTTCAGGAACTTCGCAAAGCCGCTCTCGGGAACCTGGTCCTCGGACCATCCGCCGGCAGGCATGCCGTAGCCCTGCCCCTCAGTGTCGAGGAAGAACTTGATCAGGTCCTGGACTACGGGAATATCGTTATCGGGCTTGACGTACCCAAACTCAGGCCGCATATCATCAGCGGTCAAACCATCGAGGTCGACGCCATGTTTCGGGCCCTGCTTGATTACTGAGCCCTCAGTGAATCCGCAGTTGATAGTGAATCTCATCCCGTGCGTCTGCAGGAACGCGTTCTCCCACATGTTCGCGAGCTGCAGGTTCACAGCCTCGATCCCGTCGACCAGGTCAGCGCCGAAGCGTCCCCAGTAATCGTCGAGCTCGAGCTTGCGCACCGTCACTACCGGGATCTCGCCGGCGTAGGGATTGCTCAGGTCATCCTTGCTCATCCCGATCGGTTTATCTTCACCGTCGACGATGAACATGTGATGCTCGGCCGTCCAGACTACCCAGCCCACTCTGGTCTTGAGCGTCTCCGGATCCAACGGGGCCCATCGATATGCGAACTTCACGAAGTTCAGATAGTCATCCGGATCCTCGACGATCATCACTGACGGCCGAAGCCTGATATCCCAGTCGATCGCGCCCTTGCGCGGAACGACCTCCGCGTGAACGGTATTGAGCAGCGTGCTGAAGCGATCGAGCTCCTTCATCTTCCGATCGATCTTTATGTGCCGGTACATCCCGTTCTCGCCGAACACGAGCTCGTATTCTTTCGCATCAGGCTTGAGCTCCTCGCCTTTGCGTGCGAGCTTCCTGGTGGCGGGCTTCTTGTAAGCGAGCGAGAGGCGCTTGATGGTGCGCGGGACCTCGTTGAGCACGGGGAACTGCCATTCCTTCGTCTCGTTCTGAGGAAACGTCTTACCCGCTACGAGCCTGAGGTGAGCAACTATCTGTTCGCGATCGCGCTGGTACCAGTCAACCAGGCGCTGTGCGGCCGACATCTCAGCCTTCTCGCGATCCTCGAGGGTCTTTAGCCAGGCGAGATAGATCATCGTCTCGCCGACGCTCATCTTCTGACCTTTTCTCGCGCTCTCGAACAGCTTATCGAACAGCTCTGAGGTCGAAGGCATCAGGCGGCCCTCCTCTTGATCCGGCGGACCGGATATTCACGGTTTATGTAGTAGCCGATAGCGTCTGTGTGATGCGTTCTCTTCGGGTCTGTCTTATCGAGGTCCCTGGTACCGGGCTTAAACGCCACCTGCTCGAGGTCCTTGATCGTCTCTCGGCACTTCTCCTTGACCAGGAACAGCTTCCTCTGCCCCTTGCCGTCCTTGAGCCGGGCATTCATCGCGGCCACGCGATCGGTGACTCTCGGATTGGTCTTGCCGATCCTGATCTCTATGAGCGGCAGCTCCTCGCTGATGACTTCCTTGATCACCTCGTAGTCAGTACGGGTTGTTACAGTGGTCTTATTCCGTGCAGTGGCATCGCCGTGTATCAGCACTCCGCCCTTCTGGCCTGAGTACCTGGCGAGGAACTCCCGAGCAGCTTCCTCGGTCGATGCTGTGCGCATGTGGATCTCATCGAGGATGACGTCGATGTAGTCGCGGCCTTTCGTGTGCCGCTGAGCGATGTTCCAACACATCGGATCTACGTTGAGATCGAACATCAAGATCAGTGGCCGCATCGGATCGTAGGGGATCCGGCCCTCGGGGATCACATTCGCCTGGCGCGAGAAGTTCCAGTACGTTTTGCCGGAGAACACGTCGATGAACTCGCCGGCGAGCTCCTGCTTCGCAAACTTCGGATCGTAGACACCCTTCATCCGCTCGGCATAATCGACATCGAGAGAGATGTTCTGATCGGTGTGAGCGTTGTAAAGCCGGACCTTGTTCTTTACTCCCTCTTCGACCAGGACGTCGTAGGCCCAGTTCATTCCATCGGGAGTAGTCGAGATGATCAGGAACGGCTCTACCGCTTCCGGATCAGAGACTCGACCGTAGACAATGTCGTAGGCCTCGCGGTTGCGCATCTGGCCGACTTCATCCATCCAGGCGCCGGCCAGCGTCGTGCCACGGTTGCGATCCGGTTTGTCGAGAGATCTGCAGAGGATCGTCGTATCGCCGAACAGGATGATCGCGTTATCGCTCTTCCGGTTCACGTATCCGATGCCCTTGTTCTCGAGGACCTCCAGGAAAGTCTTTTTCGTAGAGTCCCGGAGCATGCGGTATGTCGGAGCGTACATAGCGAGTGTGCGGCCACGGTTCAGTGACGCCATGTGCGCGAACTTCTCAGCTCCGCAGCGCGTCTTGCCCGAGCGGATCCCCCCGATGAACGCGAAGACAAACGCGTCAACGCCGCGCCGTCTCAGGTTACTCGGAAGGTCGAATATGAAATCTCGCTGGTAGTCGTGAGGCCAGAAGTTCTTTGTCAGCGGCCAGGTATATTCCTCATCGTCGTCCGGCAGGCCCTGGTACTCGAGCGAGATCTCGCGCAGCTCTGCCGCGGCTGATATCGCGAGCCGACCGATCGATGCTGGATCCTTGAAGGCGTGACTGTATTCAAGAGCAGTTCGGAATTCGATGCCAGCCTGGAGCATGATTTCTCTGACCAGGGCAATCGATTGTCTGAGCGCATTGTTGTAGACCTGGTCCGGCTCACCCTTGCCGGCGTCCTCGAGGATTTTGCGGAAGGCCTGGACGTTCTCGTCGCGACGCTTCCTTTCCGCCCTCTTCGCTTTGACCGAAAGATGCTTCGAAGCGGTACTGGGCGGCAGCCCCTTAAGCTTGCACCATTCCTTGAGATTGTACCCGTCGGCAGCATGCCAGTCCTCGCGGATAGCATCCCAGTCACGACTCTTATCGTGCTTGGTCTTGGGCTTTTTCCCTTTATTGGTAGGCTTATTCGCCATTTCACCCGACTTTTGAAGTAAAACTCTTCAAATTTCGGCGAAGACATATGTTCGATTTCGGGTGTCTGTGTCAACGTTTTTGTTTTCCGATATATTGGAATCACTTGTCTTCCTTGTCGTTACGTGCTGCTTTTTCTCGTTCTTCCTTCTCGGCTTTCGCCAGGAGCATGTAGTCCTTCACGTACTGAGCGTTACCTCTACCCTCCATAATGAGCTTCCAGGACCGTTTCATGGCCTCCTG
>JAHOYX010000225.1 GCA_019038705.1 Spirochaetales bacterium | reverse complement strand
GTATGGGCGTGGCGTGGACTCCGACATCCCGGAGTGGCTTCTCAGCCGGCGAGAGCTCCTGCCGACCGATCAGATGCTCACCGCACTGCACACTCCACCCGACATGGCCTCAGCCGACCATGCACGGCGATCCCTGGTGTATGCTGAACTGTTCTTCCTTCAGCTCAGCGTTGCACTCAGATCGGTTCTCCGAAAAGAAGCGGTGAGACCGGCCCAAAGGCTGCCTCGTACCGAACTGGAGACTCTCGTCACGAACCTCCCGTTCTCGCTCACCGACGATCAAACGAAAGTCCTCTCCGAGATAGTTCACGACCTTGAGCAGGATATCCCCATGGCCCGGCTGCTCCAGGGAGACGTCGGGTCGGGAAAGACCGTTGTCGCGCTGCTTTCGGCCCTTCCGGTGATTGAGGCAGGTCACCAGGTGGTCCTCATGGCACCCACCGAACTCCTCGCGAAACAGCACGCGGACACCGCGGCTCGCCTGCTGCAATCCGCCGGTAGCGATGTGGTGGTGGGGTTCCTTTCGGGCAGCATATCGACATCGATGAGGAAGCCCCTTCTTGAAGCAATAGCCACGGGCACGGTTGATCTGGTCATCGGTACGCATGCCGTGTTCACCGAATCGGTTCGATTTCGGAACCTCAGATACGCAATCGTTGACGAGCAGCACCGTTTCGGAGTGCTTCAACGCCTTGCGTTGACCCAGAAGGCGAGGCAGCCCGATCTGATGCTCATGACCGCCACTCCGATTCCCCGAACCCTCGCGCTGACCGTGTTCGGGGACATGAGCGTGAGTACCATCCGAACGATGCCCGCCGGTCGAAAAACCGTGGAAACCCACCTTGCTCGACAGGTCAATGAACGAAAAGTGCACGAGTTCGTCGGCCGGGAACTGGCGGCAGGCAGGCAGGCCTACTTCGTCTATCCTGTGATAGATGCATCCGGCAAGCTCGATCTCAGGGATGCTGAGGGGATGTGGACACGTCTGAAGGATGAGGTCTACCCGGAATACGAGGTTGGTCTCGTGCACTCTCGGCTCAAGGAAGACGAAAAGAGCGCGACGATGGATCGGTTCCGCGACGGTGATCTCGGGGTTCTGGTGGCAACGAGTGTCGTTGAGGTTGGAGTGGATGTTCCAAATGCCACCTGCATGGTTGTTGAGCACGCCGAGCGGTTTGGACTCTCGGCCCTTCACCAGCTGCGTGGGCGAGTCGGACGGGGAGAGCATCAGAGTTACTGCTTCCTGGTCTACGATGACGAGCTCACCGACATCGCAAAGGAGCGGCTGAAGACGATACACACCCATACCGACGGCTTCCAGATTGCGGAAGAGGACCTCCGGATCCGCGGTCCCGGAGACATCGCGGGCACGGAACAGTCAGGATACCTCCGCTTTCGGGCCGCCGATCTGCTGCGGGACATGGAAATGATGAACGAAGCCCGTGCCGACGCATTTGACATCCTGGAGTCCGATCCCACACTCGACGCGCCGGAAAACCAATCGCTTCGCGCCGCGCTCGTGGCAGCCCGCGGCCAGCACCGATTGACGCCGCTTGCGTATCGGGATACCTATCTCCCGTCCGAGTAAATCTGATATATTGGCCCAACGGAGAGTTGTCGTGTCAAACCAGCGGCTGCGCATCCCGCAGGGGACGGAAGCATTCTATCTCGAAGAGGCCTACGCCCATCGCGAACTTCTGAGACAGTTTGAGGATATCTGTTCGTCGTGGGGATACCTCCCGGTGCAGACCCCGGTCTTCGATTTCCATGATCTCTATCGTGGGATTGACGACGAGACCGCCAAGTCATCGTACAGACTTGTGGACCGCGATGGCGATATCCTGGTCCTTCGCTCGGACATCACCCTCTTCCTGGCGCGCCAGATGGGTATGATCGTGCAGCAACAGGATCTGCCGGTTCGCGTCTATTACGGAGACACAATCCTCCGGCACGAGGACTCGAATGATCTCTCCAAGAACGAGTTCTTCCAGATTGGCGCCGAGCTCATCGGGACCGCCGGAGTAGAGGCCGACGCCGAGATCATCCTGCTCCTGCTTGAGACCGCCGATGGTCTCGGGGCCTCAACCTCGGTCCTGCACCTGGGCAGCAGGGCCCTGTTGCGCGAATCAAACAGGAGTGAGAAGTTTGCCCGCGCCATTGAGGCACGAAAGTGGGACGAGGCGAGTCGGCTGCTCGCCGATGAGGGAGCGGATCCGCAACGAATTGATTCGCTGATCCAACTGTATCGATTCATCGGAACAGCAGGTGAATTGCGGGAACTGATCTCTGAATCGATCGATTTGCAGCCGGCTGAACGCGAAGCGCTCCGCTACCTCCTCTCTCTGGCTGACGAGCTCTCGGCCGTCGGCCACGGAGACCGATTTCGGATTGATCTATCTGAAGTGGGAGACCGCGACTACTACTCGGGAATTGTCTTTCACCTCTATGACGAGGGAGCGGATGCCCCGGTTGCTTCGGGTGGCAGATACGATGAGCTCCTCGGTCACTTCGGGGCCAACACGCCATCGGTCGGGTTTTCGCTCATGCTCCGGAGACTGCAGTCCCAGCTTCCGTCGGCGGATCTGCCCCGAACGCCACACCCTGAGACCGCCGGCAGCGGATCGTTTCGAGACCGTGTGCGGAACGCGCGTCTACTGCGCGCTCAGGGCAAGGTAGTGCGCCTGTGACGGCCCGGAATCAGAACGATGCACTGACGCTCGCAATTCCCAAAGGACGGCTCCAGGATCGGACCGAGGAGCTCTTGCGCTCCCGAGGCTATGAGATCCGATTCGAAGATCGGAAGCTCGTCGCAACGGACCCCGGCGGACAGCTTCAAGTCATGCTCGTCAAGAACTCCGACTTGCCAACCTATGTTCACCATGGCATTGCGGGGCTCGGCGTCTGCGGCACCGACGGCATCTATGAGAGCGGATATCGTTTCTTCACGCTCATGGATCTGCCGTTCGGCAAGACCCGCATGTGCCTTGCGAGCCGTGCAGACTACCGGCCGGAGGGAGACGTGCATCGCCTGCGGGTTGCCAGCAAATTCACCCGGTTCGCCCATGACTACTTCCAGGAACGCGGCATTCCGTGTGAGATCATCCGCCTTGACGGGTCGGTGGAACTGGCGCCCGTTCTGGGTCTGGCCCCGTACATTGTCGATCTCGTGGAAACCGGCAGCACCCTCAGGGCAAATGATCTCATGGTCATTGAGGAGCTCGCCACGGTATCGGTCGTGCTCGTAGCGAATCCTGCCTACTACAAGTTTCACTACAAACGAATAGATGCACTGGTCGATACTCTTCGGTAGGGGTAATTCATGAGCCGGACGGCGACAATCACGCGAACAACGAACGAAACTGAAATCACGATCACGGTGACCCTTGACGGCGCAGCCGAAGCGCAGGTCTCAACCGGCCTGCCGTTCCTGGATCACATGCTGACCGCGCTGGCGTTCCATGGAGAAATCGGTCTCGTGGTTCTGGCCTCCGGCGATGTCACCGTTGATCCCCACCATCTCGTGGAGGACACCGGGATTGTTCTCGGTTCATGCCTCGATCAGATATTCAGAGACGGCGGTCCGGTTAAGCGATTCGGCCATGCGGTGATTCCGATGGACGAGGCCCTGAGCGAGGCAACCATTGACATCTGCGGCCGGCCGACCCTGCACTACCACGGCGACTTTCCTCAGGACTACAGCGGTGAGTTTCCGATGTGGCTCTTTCGCGAGTTCTTTGTGGCCCTGGCGATGTCAGCGAAGATAGCGCTTCACCTCGATTGCCGCCACGGGGAGAACGCCCATCACATGATCGAGGCGCTCTTCAAGGCGCTCGGTAAGGCCATTTCGATCGCTTACGCCCCTGCGGCGGAGAGCGAGATGTCCACGAAGGGAAGCGTATAGTGTCGCATCCCGGTCGCGGCTATACTGGAACGGATGTCATGACCGACAATCCCGACGTCTTCAAGGATTCGCTTGCAGCTCCCGGCTTCGTCAAGACCGCCGAGCGCCCCGCCATAGATGGTGGTCAGCGCGCCGCCCTCATCCGTCGCGGGAATGAATTCTTCAACGACGGCAAGTACGAAGAGGCAAAACGGATCTTCCTCACGACCGGATACACCGATGGACTCATGCGTCTGGGTGATTACCACTACAAGCGGCAACAGTTTCTGGAAGCGTTCCGGATGTACTGGTTGGCTCCCGACCGGCGCAAGACCGACTACCTCACCGAACGCATGGCGGGAGTGGTTCGGGGCTGGTTGAAGGACGACGAATGATGCAGGAACACGATGCGGACATAGCGGCTATTTCGCGCCGCGGCTATCAGCTGCTTCGGGAAAGAAGGATCGCGGAAGCCGAAGACAGCTTCAGGAAGGTACTGGAGAAAGAGCCAACGAACAGTTACGCACTCGTTGGACTCGGAGATGCGGCTCGCAAGCGGGATGACTACGAGTCGGCCATCGAACTGTACGGACGATGCCTGGAATCGGACCCCGGCAATACCTACGCTCTCTTTGGGCTGGCGGACAGCCACAAGTCGCTGAAGCACTACGCGCAGGCGATTGAGGCGTGGGAGCTCTACCTTCGCCAGGACGACACCAACGTCACGGTGCTGACTCGCGTGGCGGATGTGTGCCGGAAGACCAAGGCCCACGACAGATCGCGCGAGTTGTATCAGAAGGTTCTTCGGATTGAGGCCGACAA
>JAHOYX010000115.1 GCA_019038705.1 Spirochaetales bacterium | reverse complement strand
GGTACGGATCCAGAGCGTGCCCCGCTGGACCCCACCTGCCGAGGTCCGGCGAGACAACCCGCCTCCGCCCGTCGATGCTTCCGACGGAGGCTCAGATACAGAAGACAATCCTGGAGCCGTCAATCAGAGGCTCTGGACCCGACAGCATCCCGCGATCGAAATCGATCAACAAAGGGACGTCATCAGCGACGACGGCGTAGAGGTCTACTCCTACCTGCGCCACATGAGGATCGATTCCGTGATCATCCTTGGTGTGCACACAAACATGTGCATATTGGGCCGGTCCTTTGCCATCAGGCAGATGGTTCGGTGGGGCCAGGACATCATGGTGTGCCGCGACCTGACCGACGCCATGTACAACCCCGCCATGCCTCCCTATGTGTCACATGCGAGAGGTACCGATCTTGTGATCGAGTACATCGAGAAGTTCTGGTGCCCGAGCATCGAGAGCATAGACTTGGCATGAACCTGCGATTGAGGTAGTCATGGAGGGGCAACGATCACGCTGACTTGCCGGGTCTCCAAAGAGGATGGTACATGCCGTTTGGGCAATTCAGGATGCGTCTGGTCGACATGGTCGATGACCTCGGGCATATGAGCGGACAGCCCTGGAACCATTTCGTGGTCGCGAATCATAGACAGGTAATCGGGGTGTCGATGAAGTCTACTTGTCCGACGGCCCGGAGATCTCGGCAATGAAATCAAACACGTTCCGCTGGTTCACGTTGTTGCTGAAAATCACCTGTGGCGTGATGATGTATTTCTTCTGGAGCGGAACGCGACCTGTTTCCAGGTAGGTGTCCAGGAGTCGCACGATTCCGTACCCTTGAAGAGACGGGTTCTGATATACCTCCGCGGAAATGAGTCCGCCCTCGAGAAGACTGGTTGTCTGCGGAGAAAGAGCAAATCCGACGACAGCCGGCCGGTCGTCCGTAGCAACTTCGTGAAGGTAGCGCACGAAGAATCCCGGCATTGTCGGCATACATACGATCGCCCCTCGGTGCAGACCCGGTAGATCGTCCAGTGCTTCCAGGACCCTCTCGGGTGGCGTTTCGACGCCATGCTCCCTGATCGGGATCAGCTTGATTCGTATCCCGGGGAAGTCCTCGAGCACTTGCTTCATTCCGCGAAATCGTTGGTTCTGGATGTCGGCCCCGGCAAGAAAGGAATTGGGCTCCTCGGGAGACGTCAGGATCCCGAGTTCACCCCCCTCCGGCAGGAACTTCGCGACGACCTCGCCGGCGAGTCTCCCCTGCTGGACGTAGTCGGTTCCCAGGTAGCAGAGACGGTCGACGTCCTCGAAGTCAATATTGAACGCCGCAAGCGGAAGATTGTGATTCTGGACCCACTCGATGATTCGTTCGATGTGCATGTTGGTGTGATTTACGAGTCCGATGCAATCTATGCCGTTCCGGACGACCTCCCTGAGGGCCCGGATGCAGCCGTCATAACCCGACACACGCCGGTAGTGGAATTCGAGCCCAAGCGAGGACAACTGTCGGGCGGCAATTCTGGCGCCTGCAGCCACGTCGTCCCAGAAGAAACTCGGCGTGTTCCTTGAAAACAACGCTACCCGATGGCGCTTGCTGCCCTGGAGAGCCCGTGCGCTCCGATTCGGCCGGTAGTCGTTCGCGCCGGCAAACTCGAATATGCGCTCTCTGACGATACGCGATACGCTCTCCGGGCGCGCGAACGCCCGGTGCACCGTTGACAGAGATACACCAAGGCTGCGAGCAATCTCCTGTTGCGTGATCGGTGCCATCTCTCCCGACACTGTCAATCCCGCCGTGCAGCGCAAGACTGGCCCGACAAGCTTGACAAGCTCCCGAGGCGAGTATACCATTGTGAGGTACGAACGTCAATTTGCTGTACGTACTTCAAGATTCAGTCATCTGGCACAATCGACGGGAATTTCGCGGAAAGGAGAAGTGTCGATGAAGTTGCGCTGGGATGCCGAAACGAACGGCAACCGCCCTCAGCATTATCTCCTGAAGCTTCAGACAGCTACCACCAGGCCGTTCCTTCCCGCTCACACCCACGACTACGCCGAGTTGGTTCTCGTGGAGACCGGCAGCTGCATTCATCAGGTGAACGGCAGAGGCGCCCGGGTAAAAGAGGGAGACGTGCTATTCATCTATCCGGAGACGGTGGAGCACTGCTACTGCGACTGGAGCGGCGATCTCCGTATCATTCAGATCCTCTTCCCGCAGGAGGGTTTTCGCTTCATGAGGGACCGGTATGCGCAAGACCTGCCCGATGTCTTCCGCGAGAACGCCTCGAACCCCTTGGTGGGACTGGATCCTGCGCAGCAGAACTGGTTTGAGCGGAACTATCAGACACTTCTCGCCGATGAAGGTGCATTGATTAACCTCGAGCGGTTTCTCCTGGACTTCTTCTTCCTGCTCCGGAGACCGAAAGACGCGCGATTTACACCTGGAGGGGAGTGGCTCGATAGGGCACTGAAGGAGATCCAAAAGCCGGGCAACTTCTCCCAGGGCCACAAAGGTTTCATCAGCCTCTGCAGTTTCTCCACCGAACACGTCGAACGGGAGGTCAAGAAACGCACCGGCCGGACGGTGACCAGCATTGTGAACCTGGCAAGAATGGCGTGGGCCTCGTACATGCTCACCTTCACCAGGATGTCCGTGGTGGATATTTCTTATGACTGCGGGTTCGAGAGCGTCAGCTACTTCTACAAGCTCTTCCAGGAACACCACGGTACCTCGCCTGCCAGGTACCGCAAACAGACCGGTCAACTCTCCCTGGCGTTTGACGATCGATTGCTGGTCCCATAGGGGAACTACACGTGTGTCTCAAAACAGCCTCCTGCCTCCCGTATCATGGGCATTGGTATGGCCACGGGGACCTGCGGAAACAGGTGATCAGAAGATCAGTTCAGAGGAAGTTTCAGTCAGCCAGGCGGAAGCTCCATGCGAAGAACCGGGTAGACTACTATCAAGGCGCGAGGACGGCACTATGACTGACAAACTCAAACTGGGAATTGCGGGCATCAAGCCCGGAGACAATACGCTGCACGGATTCGCGATCGCGAAAGACGATACGTGCATTCCGTTGGACGACATCGAACTTGTTGCGGCATGCGATGTGAGAGAAGAGAATGTGCGCGGCACACGCGAACGATCCCTCTTCAGAGACGTGTATACAGATTACCGCGAGATGATTGAGAAGGCGGATCTTGATGCGGTGCTGATTCGGCTTCCGACATTCCTGCACAAACAGGCGACAATCGATTGTCTGAAGGCAGGGTTGCATGTGCTCTGCGAGAAACCACCGACGTGCACCTATGAAGAGATGCTCGATGTGGCCAAGGTGGCCAGGAGCAGTCCGGGCAAGTACATGTTCGTTCGTCAGTCGCGTTTCCTGCCGAGCGTGCAGGCGGCCCGAAGGATGGTGCAGGAGGGCAAGCTCGGTGAGGTTTACTGCGCGGAATCGCGGTGGATCCGCAGCCGGGGCAAGCAGATCCTCGGGAATGCCTGGCGCTCGGAAAAGGAGCGTGGTGGCGGGGTGCTGCTCGATCTCGGGGTGCATGGCATCGATCAAGCCTGGTTCGCAATGGACAAGCCGAAGCCGGTGGAAGTGACCGCGGCCACATTCACGGCGTTCAAGCAGTATGCGACCGACCCGAACACGTACTCCGCCGACGACACCGTCGCAGGGATGATCCGCTTCGAGTCAGGCGCCGTGCTGGCGTGCCTGTTCGCATTCGGGATGAATGCGGTTGGACCGCAGAATCCGAATCAACCCGACAAGCCCTATGCTACCGATTGGCAAGTGTCCCGACTCTTCGGGACCGAAGGCGGGTTGGATATTCAAAAGGGGGAACTCATACATGGCCCTGTTGATTCGGTGGAGGTGGAGCCCCTGCCTGCCAACGGCTACCCATCTGGATCGCCGATGGTCCTGCAGGCGCGCGAGTTCATTCGTGCGATTCGAACGGATACCACACCGCTGAATTCGCTGGACGATGCGCTGGCATTGATGAGAATGTTGTCGGGCTTGATACAGTCCGGCGAAACAAAACGGAGCGTGCGTCTGAACTAGACGATCTACGAATGGTGAAGTGGTGAACAGGAGATGAACCATGGCAGAGAAGAACAACGAACAACCGATCCACGTTATTCCGGAATCAGGATACTACGCCCACGATCCCGCACGGCCGCAGCCGCCGATCGTGACCCCGGGTGTCAGCGATGGCGCACCCTCGGACGCGACGGTTCTTTTTGACGGGACCGATCTCGCTGCCTGGGAGCGAGAGGGCGGTGGTGAGCCAGGATGGCAGGTCGAGGGTGAGTATATGGAGGTGGTGCCCAGGTCCGGGGGGATCGTGACAAAGGCATCCTTCGGCAGCGTTCAGCTGCATCTCGAATTCGCTTCTCCCGCGGAAGTCGTTGGTGAGGGTCAAGGCCGTGGCAACAGCGGAGTCTTCATGATGGACCGCTACGAGATCCAGGTGCTGGACAGCTACGAGAATCCGACCTATGCGGATGGCGTTGTCGGTGGGATCTACAGCCAGTGGCCGCCGTTGGTGAACGTGATCCGAGGGCCGGGCGAGTGGAATACCTGTGACCTACTCTGGGAAGTCCCGGTGTTTGACGGCTCAAGACTTGTGAAGCCGGCCTTTCTCACTTTGTTCCTCAACGGGGTCGTGGTCCACCATCACGTGAAGGTCCTCGGCCCAACCCGTATCAGGGAGGGCGAGCTGCCGTGCTACAA
>JAHOYX010000054.1 GCA_019038705.1 Spirochaetales bacterium | reverse complement strand
GGGCTCGCGTCCTCATGGGTCGAATGTCAATCATGTTTCCTCCCGACCTCGGCGTGCCTCCAGCTCCGCAACGATTTTTCGATGCTGGTCTCTGTCAAGTGGATAGAACAGCGCGAAGCAGATTGCGCCCACCAACAGCAGCGCCGGCACCGGGCCCACGATCACCCGGATCGCCCGGACGGCACTCGCGGGCTGGGTCTCAGCGGCCGCGACGTATCCGGAAGCCTCCAGTATGACGAGCGCCAACGGGACGGCAAGCGATGATGCAACCTTCTGCGCCAGGGTGACGATGCTGTAGAACGTGCCCTCGTGGCGACTCCCGGTGTGCCATTCGTCCCATTCGATCGCATCAGGGATGATTGACCACGGAAGGACGTGGGCCGCCGCCACCCCAACCCCCGCGAGAACGCAGAACCCCAGCACGACGGCAAGGCTTGTCGCAGGCGTGAGCGTGATCAGAATGATCTGAATGACGGCCCAGAAGGACAACCCGATGACGAACGCCTTTCGTTTGTCGGCCCGATTCGAGACTGAGAGCCATATTGGCAATGTGACGAGAGCCGTCACGAAGATTGCCGCCATGATGATATCGCTCTGGGACTCACGGCCAACCCCGTGCTTGATGAAGTAGAGCAAGGTAGCCTGGATCAGATCGATTGACATCCAGGTGAGCAGAAACATCACCATGGAGAACACAAAGGGCCGATTTCGGAAGGCCGCTTTGAGCGACGCGAACAGGCGCGGCGGTTTCTGGCTCACGTAGTCCTTGCGCTCACGAGTCCCCGCGAAGGTGACCAGGATCGGAAAGACACTCGCCGCTCCAAACGCGACACCCATGATGAGGAAGCGCCGGGCGCTCTCCGGGTTGAACGTGCCTATGATTGCTGCCGGCACGACGAATGCGATGAGGCTCGCAAGGATACTGAACGCCATGCGATAGCTGGTCAGGCTCGTTCGTTCATCGTAGTCCTGGGTCAACTCGGGTGTCAGAGCGACGAACGGCATATAGACGGCCGTGGTCGCCGCATCAAACACGAGGTAGGCCAGGGCGTAGTAGACCACTAACCAGTTCTGGCTCTCAATTGGCGGGCGCCACCACATGAAGGCGAACGCGAGGCCGAATGGAATGGCCCCAAAGAGCAGGAACGGCCGGCGCCGGCCCCAGCGACTTCGGGTCCTGTCGGAGAGGAAGCCCACGAGAGGGTCATTCACATAGTCCCAGGTTCGGCCGATGAACACCGCAATGGCGGCTTTCCCGGCCGGTATCCCCACGATGTCCGTGAGAAAGATGGCAAAGTAGGCACCAACCATCGTTGTAACGAGGCTGATGCTCATGTCTCCGGTCCCGTACGCCAGTTTCTGTTTCCAGTTCAGCATGGATCCTCACAGCGAAGGAGCTTGGCAGCCGTGTGGCACCCTGTCGGCTGCCGACCGATCAGGGACATTGTACGGCGGGAATGCGCTGATCACAACGGCTCGCGTGTGTTCGCTCTGGTTCGGTGACAACTGCCCGTGAATTAGCTATACTTTGCCGACCACATGGGAATGACTGTTGTATTCGCAAATCAGAAGGGTGGTGTCGGCAAAACCACCACAGCGGTAAATCTCGGCGCCTACCTGGCTGAGGAAGGCAAGCGGGTTCTCCTGATCGATTTTGATCCTCAGGGGAATCTCACCAGTGCCGTCGGGGCTGATGGTGAGCGCCCGGGCTCCTATGAAGCAATAACCGCCGGAACTCCGTTGTCACAGCTCATCCAATCGACCTCCGTGGACAATCTCCACGTGGTGCCGTCGAGCATTGATCTCACCGGCGCCAACGTTGAGCTTGTCGATCAGGAGGACCGGGCCCTCTATCTTCGACGTGCCGCCGAGGAGGTCCGGGCCGAGTTCGATTTCGTCTTCATCGATAGCCCGCCGTCGCTGGGCATCCTCACGCTGAACGGGCTCGCAGCCGCCGATCAGGTGATCATACCGCTGCAGTGTGAGTACTTCGCAATGGAGGGGTTGACGCAGCTCCTGCAAAGCATCAAACGGGTCCAGGACGGACTCAATCGGGATCTCAAAATCATGGGGATTCTGTTCACCATGTATGATTCACGGACACGCCTCGCCCAGGACGTCGTGCAGGAAGTTGTCGGGTACTTCGGGAAGCGTGTCTTCCGGACAATCATTCCGCGCAACGTTCGATTGTCTGAGGCCCCGTCCCACGGCATCCCAATCCATCAGTACGACCCCGCGTGCGTCGGGGCAAAGAGCTATCAACGATTGTCCGAAGAGGTGTTTGAACGTGTCAAAGCGTAGACTCGGCAAAGGGATCGACGCGCTGCTGCAAGGCAAGGATCTCGAGCAACTCTCGAACATGACCAGCGTTCTCCTTGTTGAGATTGACAATCTTCAGCCCAACCCCAATCAGCCGCGGACTCAATTTGACGACGAGACTCTTGCGGAACTCGCCGATTCAATTCGGGAGAAGGGCGTCATTCAGCCAATCATCGCTGAAGATCAGGGAGACGGATCCTACACGATCGTGGCCGGCGAGCGGAGATACCGCGCGGCCAAGATCGCCGGCCTCAGCGAAGTTCCCGTGATCCCCCAGGACTTTTCGGATGACGAGAAGCTGGAGATTGCCCTCATAGAGAACCTCCAGCGCGAGGATCTCAATCCCATTGACGAGGCAACCGCCTTCGACCAGGCAATGCGCAACGCCGGGTACACGCAGGAGCAACTCGCTCGGAGCCTGGGCAAGAGCCGGCCGTCAATCGCTAACAGCCTCCGCCTGCTGAAGCTTGAAACCCGGATGCAGGGAGCGCTCGCATCGGGAGAGATCACGGCCGGGCATGCTCGAGCACTGCTGGCCATTACGGATACCGCCGAGCGGAAGAACCTTTTCTCTCGAATCCGATCCGAAGGTCTCAGCGTCCGCGAAGCCGAAGCGGCCGGCCGACCGCCCGAGCAGGAACCACGCGTCGAGGACCAGCCGAGCATCGATGACGACGACACCCACGAACATGAGGCGCCTTCTTCCGCGAAGCCTCAGCCGGAAAGCAAGAGCCCCGAACTCCAGCGCGTGGAGAATGAACTTGTGAGGGTCCTTGGAACAAAGGTTGTCATTCGCGGCGGTGATCAGAAAGGCCGGATCGAGATTGCCTACTACTCCACCGCCGACCTCGACAGGCTGATTGAAATTCTCGGCGTTTCAGTGGACTAACGTCGCGACACAAACGGGTTTTCCGACTCCAGAAACCGCCATTCCCTGTCAACCGCCCTTGAGATGCCAATGCGCCGCGCCGCAACTATCCGCCCGACGAGCAAGGGCGGCGGGTGTATCGTGACCGGACCCGATTCCAGGGAAGCCCCGTCAATTTCGGACCGAGTGATACGGAGCGCCCGGCAGAGTTTCCCCGGGCCCGATGTGAGGTCCGTCAGTGACCGTTTCGAATCGGCCGGTCGACCGCCTGATCCAAATCGATTCTGCCACATGAACGAGATACCATCGGTCGGCTCAACGGCGCGAATGAGCACTGCACCCGCGATGTCCGGTGGACCGCAGACCACGTTGAAACAATCATACATTCCGTAGATCAGATAGACATAGGCGTGACCGGGTGGCCCGAACATGGAGGCGTTGCGCTCGCTTCGCCCTGTGTACGCGTGGGACGCCGGATCATCGTGCCGGTAGGCCTCCGTCTCGACGATCCTGCCCGCAAGGACGGTTCCATCCTCCGTCCCCCGCCGGAGTACGCATCCGATGAGTTCCTGCGCTACTGTCACCACGTCTCGGTCGTAGAACGATTGCGAGAGCGGCGAATCATCTGAGAGTGATGCCATCACGACATTGTACCCAATGGCGGATTCATTGTGGACACGGCCTGAGCGATGTCTGATAATTGAAGTGAGATGATGAGTCGAACGATTCAACGCAGCGGTCTTCCCTTGCTTGTTTTCGCCGCCGCGGTCCTGGTGGCCGCCGCCGGCATTGCAATTCTCGTGGCCGGCCCGTTCACCGAAGGCCTCTTCCGCACAAGCATCGCTTCTGAGGCGGCAGACGAATCAACGCCTGTGGCCCCACCACCCCCGGCCGATGATGCGCCCGCGCCCGCCGAACCGGCGGCACCACCCGACACCGCCGAGCCGGAACCAGTCGCGGCGACCCAGGAGCCCGCGAAAACGACCCCATCAACTTCATCAACCCCGGCGACTCCATCGGCCGCAGTGACGCACACCGTCGTTCAGGGCGACACACTCTTTGACCTGGCAGGCGAATACTGGTTCGATCCCTATCTCTGGCCGATGCTCCTCGCCGCAAACCCGGAAACCGTCGCTGATCCCGACTACCTCCGGCGAGGGTCGGTGCTGAATATCCCTCCCCGGCCGGACGAGGCCGCGCGGGCAGTTGCAGACGCTCACGTAGAGGCGTATCGTCGCTATCGCGAACTGGGCGACGAGGCGCTGTCACGAGGCCGAGCGCAGGGGAACGTCTTGTCGATCCAGCTTGGCCTGATCCGGGTGAACAAAGCCCATTGGGTTCTTTACTCCGGACTTCGTTATGACGACGATCTGCTTGAGAGAGCAGAGGGAACCGTTCCCCGGGCGGATCTGGACACCGTGCGCGGATTCATCACCCAATTCGGAGGCAAGCCCGGAATGTAACCGGCGCCGAACGTCTCCAGCCCGTCTCTCGCGTTGACAAGGGGGGGGGCGGT
Source organism: Spirochaetales bacterium (assembly GCA_019038705.1). Lineage (GTDB taxonomy): Bacteria > Spirochaetota > Spirochaetia > DSM-27196 > SLST01 > JAHOYX01. The sequence continues at coordinate 44 of JAHOYX010000054.1, read as the reverse complement.
AGCTATATTGATGACCCGTTCAGATTCGGAGAGGTGTCTGAGTG
>JAHOYX010000147.1 GCA_019038705.1 Spirochaetales bacterium | reverse complement strand
GAAGTAGCCCGCCCGGCCGCTGTCAGCAGCGCCCCAATCGGTGAGGCGGCGCCATCTGAGCCAAGTACTCTCTTCTCTGAAAGGAAATACGGTCTCTGCAGTATTCGGATCGTGAGTTGAAGGCGCTAAGTTATCAATGGAAAGGTATGCGGCAGGAGGGGAGATCATCGCGAGCAGGAGCGCCCCGGACGAGTCGCAGAAATCGCTCGCGACAGGGGTCGTGAGGTGACCATTGCCTTTGACGGCAGATTCAATCTGGAGAGGGTCACCATCATGCCGGGAGAGCATCATGGAACCCGGGAAGAGAGGATCATTGCCACGCTGCTCGGGTCTTGTGTTGCAGTCGCTGTGTACGATCCAGCGAACGGAGTCAGCGGGATGAATCATTTCATGCTGCCGGGGACAACCGGTGAGCAGTTCTATCTCACCGACAGCGGCAGGTACGGGATGTATGCAATGGATCTGTTGATCGGCGCCCTGGTCAAGTTGGGCGGGAACAGGAAGAGTTTCCGTGCAAAGGTGTTCGGCGGAGGGAGCGTTCTCCAACTGACTGGCGACCAAACTCCGAAGGTGGCGGAGAGCAACGTTCGGTTCGCCTTTGAGTACCTGGAAGCGGAGAGTATTCCTGTGGTCTCATCGGATGTGGGCGGTACGGAAGGACGTCAGGTCCTCCTGTTCACCGCAACCGCCAAAGTGCTGGTCAGGAAGATTCGCAGAGATAAGATCGCGCCTCTGAGAAGCGAGGAATTGAACCATCTGAAATCGATCCGGCAGAAGGTGCGCAAACCGGGCACGGAGGCCGTTGTGTTTGATGACCTCTCGACGACCAGGGACACGCGCGGAGACCAAAGGCAATGATTGACATCAAGGTTGGTTCACCAAAGGGCGAATCCCGAAAGGACAGGATACGGCTCACACTCTCCGGGAGGCTCACGGTGAATCATGCTCTGGAGATGCACGGGGCACTGAGCGAGGCCTTACATGAAACGCAACACCTGGAGATAAAACTGAAGAAAGTGGAGGAGACAGATCTCTCCTTCCTTCAACTCCTGCTCTCCGTTCGAAAATCGGCGCAGGCATTGGGCAAGGAGGCTACCGTCTCGGGATGTGCGGAGGAGAGTTTCCAGGCAGCGGCGGCAGACTCCGGGCTCTTCGGGCGGGAGCATGGCGGTGTTGAGGGTGCGGACATCCTCTCCTGGTTGGAGGCCTGAAATCATCGAATCTGGAAAGGTGACTGGATGAAGGGCAACTACGCGGACACCATGAAAGCAGCCTTCCGGGAGGAGGCCTCGGAACTGCTTGCCGAACTGGAGAACTCTCTTCTGGAGCTGGAGGGCGACTCCGCCAATCATGAGCTGATTGACCGTGTGTTCCGAGCCATGCATACGCTCAAGGGCTCAGGAGCCATGTTCGGATTTGAGGAGATAGCTGATTTCGCTCACGAAGTAGAGAACGTCCTGGATCTGGCGCGCAACGACAGGCTGCCGGTCACCAAGGAACTGATAGACTTGAACCTTGCGGCGCGTGATCAGATTCTTGACATGCTGGCAACCTCCGACGGGGGGGCGCCCGCCACTCGCGAAAAGAACGATCGGATTGTCTCACAACTACAGAAGCTCTCCCTTGATGCACGAATGGAAGGCGCTCCCGAATCCGTCGCATCCGAAGCCGCGGACGCATCAGACGGGACTCAAGCCGATTCCGGGGATCGCGAACTGTACCGGATACGCTTTCGCCCGGCAGCCGAGATCTTTCTCTTTGGCACGAATCCGGTGTTGTTACTCAAGGAACTGGCCGAACTCGGCGACTGTGAGGCAATGGCTCACACCGCTGAGATCCCGGGCCTGGATGAGATCAATCCAGAGCACTGTTACACATACTGGGACATCATGCTGACCACTGATCGAGGCATGAATGCCGTTCGGGATGTCTTCGTCTTTGTGGAGGACGACAGCGAGCTGGAGATTGAGGTCCTTGCGGATCTGGATGCAGTGGATGAGGACATCACCCAGAAGAAGCTCGGTCAGATCCTGCTTGAACGGGGAGACATTGACGAGGAGAACCTCCGGAGGATCCTGTCGAGCAAGAAACTCCTGGGACAGGTCCTGGTCGAAGAAGGACTGGGTGAAGCCGAGGCGGTGAAATCCGCTCTCCACGAGCAGCGTGAGGTCAAACGGGCGGAGGAGGCCCGGCAGAGTGCGTCAAGCGCCTCAAGCATCCGGGTGCGCTCGGACAAACTCGATGCGCTGGTGAACCTCGTCGGCGAGTTGGTGACGGTGCAGGCCCACTTGAGCCAGACAACCGGCGAACTGGGCAATGGGGAACTGGTCTCCACCGCTGAAGAGGTGGAGCGCCTTACCGCCGAGCTTCGCGATACTGCCATGAGCCTGAGGATGGTGCCTATAGGCTCCATGTTCGGCAAGTTCCGGCGCCTGGTGCGGGACCTCTCCGGACAGCTTGGGAAAGAGGTGGAACTCATTACTGAAGGCGACGACACCGAGCTGGACAAGAGCGTCATTGAGCGCCTCAGCGACCCCCTTGTGCATCTGGTGCGAAACTGCATCGATCACGGTATTGAGTCTCCGGACGTGAGAGCAAAACACCACAAGGAGCGTGCCGGAACGATCATTCTGAGCGCAGAGCACTCCGGGGCTCAAGTCCTGATACAGATCACGGACGACGGCGCCGGCCTGAATAGCCGCGAGATCCTGACGAAGGCGGTTGCGAGGGGCCTTGTGTCGCCACAGGATGAACTCTCCGAAAAGGAAATCTTTGATCTGGTGCTGGCCCCGGGATTCTCCACGGCCCAGGAGGTAACCGACGTCTCCGGCCGCGGGGTGGGCATGGACGTGGTAAAGAAGACAATCGAGGGTTTGAGAGGGTCACTGGAGATCGAGAGCAGCGAGGGCGAAGGTACCACGGTAACCCTGAAGATCCCGCTCACCATGGCGATTATCGAGGGACTCCTCGTGAAACTTGGGGACGACTTCTTCGTCGTTCCCCTCGCTGTTGTGAGGGAGTGCGTGGAGCTTTCGCCTGAGGATGCGTCGCGGTCAAACGGCCGCCGGCTGGTGAACCTGCGGGGCAGTCTGCTGCCCTACGTTAACCTGCGGGAGTTCCTCGCACATGGCGGAGAGTCCTCGGAGACCGGACATGTCGTGGTCATCGATGCGGGTGGGCGCGGAGTGGGTTTACTGGTGGATGAAGTGATCGGCAGTCTGCAAACAGTGATCAAGAACCTCGGAAGGATGTACCAGGATCTGGAGGGCGTCTCCGGAGCGACGATTCTGGGCGACGGCACGATAGCCCTGATTCTGGACGTGCTCAAGCTCGCCGCAATCGCCGAAGCGGAGGAGACCGCCATGAGTCACCAGACATGAGTAGCAGCATCAAGAGTGACCACGTACGCACGGAGATGTCCAGGAGTGACTTCTCACGCCTGAGCGCATTCATTCACTCCGAGTACGGAATCAAGCTACCCATCGCCAAGAAGATCATGCTCGAGTCCCGTCTTCAGAAGAGACTGCGGACCCTGGGCATCTCCAAGTTCGGAGACTACATCGACTATGTCTTCTCCGATGAAGGAATGACTGCCGAATTGGTCAGCATGCTGGACCTGGTGACAACCAACAAGACTGATTTCTTCCGTGAGCCGGCCCATTTTGAGTATCTCGTTGACAAGGTGCTTCCGGAGCTCATGGATCGCGATGGGGCAGGTGTCACAAGCTCACTGAGGATATGGAGTGCCGGGTGCTCCAGCGGAGAGGAACCCTACACCCTGACCATGGTCCTCAGCGAGTTCGCGGAACAACACCGGCGTTTTGAGTTCACCATTCTTGCCACAGACCTCTCCACCGCCGTTTTGGACAAGGGAAGGACGGGGGTCTATGAGGCATCCAAGATCGAACCGGTGCCTCTGGCTTCACGAAGAAAGTATCTCCTGCGAAGCAAGGACAGCGGCAAGAAACTGGTGCGGGTGGTTCCGGGCCTGAGAGAGCTTGTGACCTTCAAGCGTCTGAATCTACTGGCCGAGCGGTATTCGGTTGATGTGGCGCAACACATCGTCTTCTTCAGAAATGTGATCATCTACTTTGACAGGGAAACACAGGAGAAAGTGATCACCCGAGTATGCCGCCATCTACGACAGGGGGGGTATCTCTTCGTGGGCCATTCAGAGACGCTGTTCGGCATGGACGTACCGCTGGAACAGGTTGCGCCCACAATCTACCGGAGGTTGTGATGCAAGCGAAATCCAGGATCAAGGTGCTTATCGTAGATGACTCAGCCCTGGTGCGCCAGACGATGGCAGAGATGCTCTCCGCCGACCCCCAGATTGAGGTGCTCGGATCGGCTCGGGACCCGCTGTATGCAATGGAGAAGATGAAGAAATCGCCCCCCGACGTCATCACGCTGGACGTGGAAATGCCGCGCATGGACGGCCTTACTTTCCTCCAGAAGATCATGAGCGAGAACCCCATTCCCGTCGTGATCTGCTCCAGCCTCACGGGGGATAACTCGGAAACCGCTCTCAAAGCGTTGGAGTATGGAGCGATTGAGATCCTCACAAAGCCAAAGCTGGGCACGAAAAGGTTCCTGGAGGAGTCCAGGATTCAAATATGTGATGCAGTCAAAGCAGCCAGTCAAATCAGTCTGAAGAAACGCCGCCCGCGCGCCTCGATGCAGGCGGCGCCAAAACTCACGGCTGACGCGGTCCTGGCCAGGCCGGCTCAGCGGGCCATGGTCCAAACCACGGAAAAGGTTGTCCTGGTGGGCGCTTCCACCGGCGGCACAGAGGCCTTGCGAGAGTTCCTTGAAGCCCTGCCGCTCGATGCTCCCGGAATGGTTGTCGTGCAGCATATGCCGGAGCACTTCACACG
>JAHOYX010000094.1 GCA_019038705.1 Spirochaetales bacterium | reverse complement strand
CTCATGGAGTGGCGGATCGAGGAGCCGAATGGTCACCGGAAGTCCGTCCATCGCCTTGAAAATACCTTTGAAGTCCTTCTTCTGAAGAGGAAGGATCTTCTTGAGAGCGGCCTTTCGCGCAGTCAGGTCTTCGGCAAGGATCATCTGCCGGAAGTTGAATATCTTGTCTTCCTCAAAGAACATGTGCTCGGTGCGGCACAGGCCGATGCCCTCGGCGCCGAATTCGCGCGCGCGCTTGGCGTCCACCGGAGTGTCGGCGTTGGTCCGAACCTTGATGCCCTTCTCCTTCAGACCCGGGCGGACCGCCTTCTTGCGGATTTCATCTGCCCAGCCGAGGAAAGTGTGGAGCTCGCCGGCGACCGTCGGTTGTGAGAGATCGAGCTGTCCGATGAAGACTTCACCGGTTGTGCCGTCAATTGTCATGAAGTCGCCCTGCTTGATCGCCTTGCCCGCCACAGTCGCCTTCTTGCCGCTGATGACGAGATCCTTGCAACCGGCAACGCAGGGTGTTCCCATCCCTCGGGCGACGACAGCGGCATGGCTGGTCATTCCACCGGTAGATGTCAGAATTCCCTCGGCTGCGTGCATACCCTCGATATCCTCAGGGCTGGTCTCCTTTCGAACAAGGAGAACCTTCTTCCCGTCCTTCTTCCACGCGGCGGCCTCATCTGCCGTGAAGACCACCAGACCTGCGGCCGCTCCGGGGCTTGCGTTCAGACCCTTGGCAACAGCCTTGTTAGCCTTCTTGGCACGCGGATCAATCTGCGGATGGAAAACCTGGTCAAGCTGATCAGGGGTGACCCGGGTGATCGCCGTTTCTTTGTTTATGGCCTTTTCGTTGACCATATCTACAGCAACTTTGATTGCCGCCCCACCCGTTCGCTTTCCATTCCGGGTCTGCAGAAGGTAGAGCTTGCCCTGCTGAATGGTGAACTCCATGTCCTGCATATCTTTGTAGTGCGCTTCCAGCTTGTCCTTTACACCCACAAGCTGCTTATAGATCTTGGGATTCTTCTTCTGGAGAGTCTTCAGCTCCATTGGAGTCCGGATACCCGCCACGACATCCTCACCCTGGGCATTCATGAGGTACTCGCCGTAGAATACCTTCTTGCCGGTGGATGGATCGCGAGAGAAACAGACGCCGGTGCCGGAATCCTCGCCGAGGTTACCGAACACCATGGACTGGACAGTGACTGCCGTCCCCTTCAGACCCTTGATGTCATTGATCTTGCGGTAGGCTATCGCCCGGTCGTTGTTCCAGGAACCGAATACAGCGTCGATGGCAGCCCACAGCTGCTTCTTCGGGTCCTGCGGGAAACCCTGCTTCGTGTGCTTCTTGACGACATCTTTGTATGCCGCCACAACACTCTGCAGGTCTTTGGCGTCGAGCTCGGTGTCAAGCTCGACCTTCTTCTTGTTCTTGATCTTGTCCAGGGTGGCCTCGAAGTACTTGTGGTCCACACCCATGACAACATTGCCGAACATATTGATGAATCGCCGGTAGGCATCCCAGGCAAAGCGCTCGTTGCCGCTCTTCGCCGCCAGGCCCTTCACGGCCTTGTCGTTCATACCCAGATTGAGCACCGTGTCCATCATGCCGGGCATGGAAACCGCCGCGCCTGAACGCACGGAAACCAGCAATGGATCGTCCGCCTGCCCCAGGGTCTTGCCCATCGCCTTCTCCAGACGGGCCAGATGCTTATCAACCTCGTCCGCGACCAGCTTCGGAATCTTCTGCTTGTTGTCATAGTAGGCTTCGCAGACTGCCGTGGAGATTGTGAATCCAGACGGAACCGTGACCCCGATACTGGACATCTCCGCAAGGTTGGCTCCCTTGCCACCAAGGAAAGCCTTCATTTCTCTGCTGCCTTCGGCTTTGCCTTCGCCGAAAAAATACACGTTCTTCATGATTGGAATTACCCCCAACGAAATGGTAGTTCGGTATGTGCTACTGGCAAGCTAAGGTGAAACAACGCAGGATGTCAATGTCAGCGGGGGGGCTCAGGCGATATAGGACTGAAGCCGGCTGATCCGATTTGGGTGCTGAAGCCGCTTCAGCGCCTTCTTCTCGATCTGCCGAATCCGCTCCTTGGTAAGGCTGTACCTGTCACCAATCTCCTTCAGAGAGAGTGGACTCCGGCCATTCAAGCCGAATCGGTACTGAACAATCTCATTCTCCTTGTCCGTGAGGGTGGAGAGCACGTCGTTGATGTCTTCCTTGAGTGCCTTCTCTATGACCTGGGAATCCGGCGATGTATATCCCTCATCCTCGACGAAATCGCTGAGGATGCTGGAATCCTTCTCTGCGTAGACCGGAGTCTCAAGGGAAATGAGCTCTCGAGAGATGTTGATGAGATCTGCCACATGGTCCTGATCCATGTTCAGGGTCTGGGCGATCTTCTTGATCTCCGCGACTTCGCCGCGGATCCCCTGCGTATCCTTGCGGACTTTCTCGATCTGGACCAGCTCGTTTGCTCGATTCAGCGGCAACCGGATCATCCGGGACTTCTCACAGATTGCCTTGAGGATTGCCTGCCGGATCCACCATACCGCGTATGAGATGAAGTGATAGCCCTTATCGACATCAAAACGTTCGATGGCGTTCATCAGACCGATATTGCCTTCGCTTATGAGGTCGGACAGAGGGAGGCCCTGATTCTGATACCTCTTTGCAACACTCACGACGAACCGGAGGTTGGCCTGCACCAGTTTGTCTTTCGCAAACTTCTCCCCGGCCTCGGCTTGTCTGGCGTAGCGGTTCTCCTCCTCTCGGGTGAGAAGCGGGATCTTGTTGATCTCACGCAGATAGATGGACAGGACGTTCTCGTCATCCTTGCTGGACCGTGAATAGCTTCTTGCTTCTGCCGGCATCCTGACCCCCGCAGTCAGATATAGCAATCCTCATGCCAACCGGCTCCAGATAGTTGATCTCGTAATTACTTTTAAGCTATGGAATTAGTCGCTTGCGGCGTGGCGCCAAATAGGCAAATAACTACAGATTGTGTCATTTAGACACAATTTTGCGTAACTCCAACAATTCTGGGTCAGAATTTCCCAGTGAGTATCTCATCAATACCCGGCGTACGCCCATGACAGGTCCGATACGGCAGCCCACTCCCGCACACACATCGGTCGTCTGGCCCGACACGCGTTCCGTGGCAGAAATCGATTGCGACATCGTCGGTTTTCAGCGCCTCTGGAACCGAGAGAAACGGAAACACGACCACCGTGTCGCGAAATAGCGCAAGTCGTTGTTCGCGGTCCAGGTCGTTCATGATTCCACTCGAGCTGATCCGGTTCCAGTACTCCTCCACGAGTTCAACGATCATATCGATTTCAGCCCGAGTACCCAGTTTGTGTGATTTCTTTGACCTGATATAGCGCGAGAGCTGGACGCCGTAGAAGGCCTGCTCATCGTCACGCTCCCCGGTTGCCTGCCTGGCCATACCATATTCGTTGGTCACGCGCGCAAGCTTGCGTCGAGCATGTCCTCGCTTTGACAGTCTCGCCGATTCAACCCAGCTTCCAACCGCCCTGTTTCGCATTCCCGCCTTTCGGAGACTGACTGCGATGTAGTAGAACAGGGTGGCCGGCACATCCCGCGGCAGTCTGCTAGTGGGAGCCCCGAGCAGAGCGCGCTCAAAGTGGCGGAGCGCACGAAGCGGTTGATGCATGTGAAGCGCACGATGCCCACGTCGGATATCGACCATCCAGGACTGCACAGGTTCCTCTCGCGCCAAACTTACTGCCCGCTCTTTCGCGGGGCAAGGCGAGCCAAATCTTGACCGTGTTATGAGGCGTCTGTATATTACCGAGAGCTTCGATTATCACGACACTGTTCAACACTCGTTTCAGGAGGAAGAGATGAAAGTAATCCCCATCGGCGATCGGGTGCTGCTGAGCACCGAGGAAAGTGAAGAGAAGACAAAGGGTGGCCTTTACATCCCCCAGACGGCTCAGGAAAAGACCCAGACAGGGATGGTCAAGGCCGTGGGCGATGACAAGGAGGCCATCAAGGTCAAGAAGGGTGACAAGGTGATGTACGACAAGTACGCCGGCACCACCATCCAGATTGACGGCAAAGATCACCTGATCATCAGCATGGCTGATATCATCGCGATCATCTCGTAGCGGACGGCGACGACGTCCGTCGTTGCGTTCCCAACAACAGAGGGCTGTGATTCTTCCTCAGGCGGGTGATTCCGTCTGTGGCGAATGACAGCCCTTTTCATTGGTAGAGGAATCTCTCCACGTCTTCCAGCACTCCACGCGCGCTCTTGAAACTCTCCTGGGTTTCGGGCAGTGACCGCCGAAACATCGTCCCGTACGGCTTCGTCAACACCCTGACATCGGTAATCACGACCCCTCCCCTGTCGGATGCCCTCCGGATCAGGCGCCCGAAGCCCTGCCGCAGTTTCATGACCGCCTCGGGCAACGCGAGGGCAGTGAATGCGTTCCCGCCCTGCGCTTCAATCATTTCAGTCCGTGCAGTCAGCACCGGATCGGTTGGCACCCGAAACGGGAGCCTGCACAGCACAACAACCTGGAGCGCTTCGCCGGGAGCATCCACGCCCTGCCAGAAGCTCTCGGTGGCGAAGAGAACGCTGGACGTGTCTTCGTTGAAACGTTCGAGGAGCCTCGCGCGATCATCTTCACCCTGACGAAGAGAATTGATGCCCATTCCAGCCAACCGGTCACGGGTGGACTCGTAGGTTGCTCGAAGCATCTCGTATGAAGTGAACAGGACGAGCGCGTGGCCTTCGGTCAGTTCCAGAAGGTCTCCGACAAAGCGCGACAGAAATTTCTGGTAGCCGGCGGTTGACGGCTCGGGAGCGTCGGTGGGAACGGCAAGGAGGGCGTGCTCGGAGTAGGGAAACGGGGACGGGAGATTCGCCAACTCGTACTC
>JAHOYX010000160.1 GCA_019038705.1 Spirochaetales bacterium | reverse complement strand
CTATCATAGACAGGGCAAGTAATACCAGGATGATGTTGTTGGCGACGACGAACATCCGGCGGCCAGACAAGGAGTTTGATATCTGATTTGATTTCATCGCTCCTCCTTCATCACACGCTGTACTTCATGAGTCGGCGCGCCATCAGCGTAATCACCAGAGTGATGAGAAAGATGAAAACCGAAATCGCCGCGGCGTACCCAAGATCGAATTGCTCCAGACCACGTATGTAGACGTAGTACATGAGCACATCCACCTTGGGGGCTACGACTTCGTTTCTCATTACATAGATTTGATCGAATATGCGCAGCGCGCCCATGACATTCAACAGAAGAACGACCTTCAACGTTCTGGCAAGTTCGGGCACCGTGATATAGAGCGCTCGCTTGAATCCACCGGCACCGTCAATCATCGCGGCTTCGTACAGCTCGGGGTTTATCCCGGCGATTGCCGCAAGGAACAAGATGCAGACGTAGCCGGCCTGCTTCCACAGATTGACGCCGATGTAGAGCGGTCGCGCGAGGTTCTCCTTCACCAGGAAGAACACCGGTTCGGCCCCGAACAATCCACGAATGGAGTTCACGATCCCTCCGTTCGGCGCGAGAATGAATATCCAGATTCCGCCGACCACAACCCACGAAAACAGATGCGGCAAATAGAGAATGGTCTGCACAAACCGCTTCCACGGTGAGAACATCACTTCATTCAGCATCATGGCCAGAAGCATGGGCACAAACGCGGTCAACACGACGTTGGACAGGCCGAGGATAACTGTGTTGCGAAACACGCGCCAGAACCCGGCGGTGTCAAACACCTTCTGGTAGTTCTGGAAACCAACGTACTCGCTCTCACCGACAAATCGATAATTCTGGAAGCTGATGTTCGCACCGTCTGCCACCGGCAGGTAGGCGAACAGGATGAAATAGACGACCGTCGGCAGAATGAGAAGGTAGAGCATCCAGTCCTTTCTGGCTCGATATGCGGTTCTTGCTATAGAACTCACCCGCACCTCCCGCTCTCGGTTGTTCCCCGTAGATCAATTGCCAATCGGCTCTCCGTTGTTTATGTGGTCGATTATGCTCACGACGTCAAGCATCCCATTCTTACCCGACGTTGGCGGTAGCATGCAATGCACCCCGGGACACACACGAGCCACGGCACGATGATTCCACTCGTCATCGTCGACGAAGAGAACCTCCGAGTGCACGACTGGTCTATCCAGAAGTTCTTTCGAGTTCCAGTCGCCGATGATCTCCGCCATCCAGACTCCCTTGATGTCTGTCTTTTGCGGCAGGCCACGCTTCTCCGGATCCGGATGCTCTCCGATTCTCGAATGCTTCACAAAACCGTCCGCATTCAAATCGTAGATGTCCGACTCAATCCATCGCCAGGCATCCGGCGTATTGAGCGAGTTGATGGACACGCACAGTCGGCGCCGGTGTAACTCGGCAAACATGGCCCGAACCCCACGGTAAATGCGATTGCTGGTCCCCTCGTAACGGAACATGTGATCGGAATCTATGCGGTAGAAGCGATCACCGTGTCCGTCGCCGTCAGGTCTTGAGACGGCCCGATCATCCGGCACTTCTTCCCAGAGGGTCGAGCCCATGTCCAGAATGACGAGACGTATTGTGCCGGATGCCATCCGCAATCTCTTCCCGGCGCGCCTGATGGATGCCGGATTCCAGCCGATATGAAACCTGCCTCTTTCGAGGCAGGTTTCTCAGTAGATGCTGTGTAACACTACCGCTCTAGTACGCGCCGATTCCCTCTTCGGCAAACCGGGCCCTCATGTTCGCGACGCCCTGCGCAGCAGTGATGTCGCCAAGGATGATCTTGGCCGCTTCGCCGCGAGTGATGTCTTCCCAGATCTTGTCGAACGAAGTCGCCATCTGAGGCAATGCGTACTCACGAACGATCGCCGCCGCTTCATCAAATCCCGGCAGTTCCCCAAAGGGGTTGACCCATGCGAGAGACTTGGGCTGTGGTGCTCCATGGTCTCGTGCGTGCGCGTCTCCAATCTCGGTCATCACGTACTTGCCGCCCACCATGTTGTAGTCGTGACCGAGGATCCCAAGCGTGCTTAGGACATTCCCGTCATAGGTGTGCCAGAACTCGGCCACCTGGAATGCCTCGTCCTTGTACTCGGAGAGACCGGGAACGACCATGAATCCGTCGCCACCGGCTTTGAGCAGACGCCCGCCAGGTCCTTCAGGAGGCGCAATTCCCCGTGCCTCGAAGGGGTTGTTCGGATCTTCGGTGTGAACCTGCTGATTGTACAGGCCGACCCAGGCAGCCCAATACCAGTTCATCCCGGACTTGTCGCCCATGAACAGGTCGCGGAAGGCGCCCGAGTTGTTGGTGATGAAGTTGGGCTCGAGAAGCCCGTCCGCGTAGACTTTGGCAATCCACTCGTACACGGGGATTGCTTCATCGCTCGCATAGGGCGAGTAGAGCTCGCCGGCTTCGTCATACACCCACCCTCGCATGAGACCGTGGGAGCCGAAGAGTCCCACCATGTCATAGAGCGTGTAGCCAATCGCCATTCCCCACGTGTCGTCCAGTCCGTTGCCGTCGGGGTCGTCGTAGGTGAAAGCGTAGAGAACGTCATAGTAGTCATCAAGCGTTTGGGGTTCGGAGAGACCGAGCTTATCCAGCCAGTCGCCGCGAACAATCGCTAACGTGCCCTGCTCGAACTTGTTGAACACGCCATAGATCTCTCCATCGGCTGACCTGACTCGGTCCCACTCTGACGCGGGGATGATCTTGGAGTCGCTCAGTACCGGCGATGCTTCTATCCTGTCCGTGAGTGGTGTAAGGAGACCCTGCTCGACGAAATTGACGTACGTGCCGCCGCCCGCGTAGGCAATATCCACCTGTTCCCCACTTGCGAGCATGGTGGTCAGTTTCGTCGTGTACTCACTGCCTGGGGGTTTGATGGTCTGCACGCGCACACCGGTCAACCGCTCCACCTCGGCATCAAACAACGGGATCTCTTCAGGCTCACGCCCGCCCTGGACGCTCGTCACCCAGACCAGCGTCGGCTTTTCGCCCTCCGCTTCTTCGCTTCCGGTCGCGAACAGACCAGTTCCCCCAACCAGGAACAGCAGCGCGACAATCAGCGCTCTCGTGATCACTTTGTTGATCATGATTCCTCCTATTTCGGAATGATCGTAATTGCGACCATTGTAGCACCCGCCATGTCAATTTGCAATAACAACTTTGCAGCATCTGCCGAGATTGCGCTCCTACACTTCTCTTTTTTGCCACACTCTGCATGCATTCCGTTCCTATTCGACCTTACCTGTCAATTAGGTACTAACAATATTACGGTGGCCCGGAAGAATCGGGCGAACCGTCGGGTCGGGGCCCTTGCCAGAGCCGGGTCAGGCCGGGATATTGTGTGGTTATGGCAGAACTGATTGAACCACGCCTCTTGAAGGGGTTTCGCGATTTCCTTCCCCGCGATGAGCGCGAGCGTCAACGGATAGAGCAGACCCTCGGCCGGACGTTTGCGGCGTTCGGATTTGAGCCGATTGATACGCCGATCCTGGAGTACACGGAGATCCTCCTTGGGAAGGGCGGCGGCGAGACGGACAAGCAGATCTATCGATTTGACGACCAGGGTGGCCGGGACGTGGCCATGCGCTACGATCTGACTGTTCCATTCGCCCGGTTCATGGCGCTTCACCTTCATGATCTCCCCCTGCCCTTCAAGCGGTTCCACATTGCCAAGGTGTTTCGGGGCGAGAACACGCAGCGGGGCCGCTATCGGGAGTTTGTGCAGTGCGATTTTGACATCGTCGGCTCGGATAGCGCTTCGGCGGACTTCGAGATCGTGCTGCTCATGGATCGATCTTTTCGCGCGATTGGCGTGGATGAGGTCCGGATTCACCTCTCACACCGGGGCGTGTTCAACTCCCTCCTCGCCGGGCTCGGAGTTGCCGATCGGGGAGAGCAGGTCCTTCGGGCGGTCGACAAGCTGCGCAAGATTGGCGAGGCAGAGGTACGTGCTCAGCTTGAGGAAATCACGGGAACGGCTGTCACAGACACGATCATGGCGTACGTCACGCGGGGACCGGACAATGAGTCCACTCTGGAATCGATGCGGAAGCTGGCCCCGGATGCCGAGCGGGATCTCGGGCGGCTCGGTGAGGTTCTGCAGGCTGCGAGAACCGTCGGGATTTCGGACCGGATCGTCCTTGACCCCTCCATCACGCGGGGCCTGGACTACTACACGGGCATCGTGTTTGAAACCTTCCTGACGGCGCTGCCGGAGATCGGATCGGTCTGTTCGGGCGGTCGTTACGACAATCTGGCGAGCCTGTACACGAAGGAGCGCCTTCCCGGAGTGGGCACCTCCATTGGTCTGGATCGACTCATGGCCGGCCTGGAGGAATTGTCGGTGGCGGATACGCAGACCGGTGGAGCGGATGCGATTGTGCTCTGCTCGGACGGCACCTTGATGGGGCGGTATCACGCGATAGCCGATGAGTTGCGCACAGCCGGTCTCCGGATCGACGTGTTCCCCGAGTGCAGGAAGTTGGGCCCGCAGTACACCTTTGCCGAGAAGAAAGGGGTGCCGGTGGCAGTGATCGTCGAGGGCGCGGGCGATACCGTGACCGTCCGCGAACTTCAATCCCGCACCAACACCGGGGGTTTGACAGTCGGTGATGCAGCGGCCGTGATCCAGTCCCTCACAGCCGGCCGCGCACTCTAGAATCGATCCCAGAGAATGGTGGATGGCTCCTCATTCGGGAACAGGATGGGCAGCAGGTGGCCTGCTTCCCCTTCCACGGTGATTCCAGCCTGCCGGCAGATCCGGTGCGGATCATCGTCGCCGATGACGAGTCGAGCAATGGCAGGTCCGGCAGTGATAGTGCCGTCTGCCGGCGCGGCAGGAGATGCGGACTCCACGGCCACAAC
>JAHOYX010000096.1 GCA_019038705.1 Spirochaetales bacterium | reverse complement strand
CCTATGAGAGTCCCGAACACCGACCCGATGCCGCCCGAGAGCGACGTGCCGCCGATGACTGCGCCGGCAATGGCATAGAGCTCGAAGCCCTGGCCTTGTGCAGGCATGACTGTCGTGTAAACCGCAGCGAACGCGACACCGCCGATACCTGCCGTGATCCCGGCAACGACGTAGGCCATCATCTCCCATCTCTTGACATTGACCCCGGAGAGCCGCGCGGCCTCCTTGTTGCTGCCGATGGCAAAGATGTAGCGCCCCATCTTGGTCTTCGTCAAGATGATGTACGCTATAGCCGCCACCGAGAGCAGAACAATGGCACCGGTCGGGATGGACGTGTTGCTTTCACTGATGAACTTGAAGATGCTCTTGAACCATCCATCCGGAGAGGATCGGGTCGGGAAGGTAGCGCTGCGGACATTGGCGACGATTGATCCGATGCCCATGGAAATCATCATGGTTCCGAGCGTCGCGATGAACGGCGGAAGCTTGAGACGTGAGACCATGAGGCCGTTGAAGAACCCGAAAGCCGTTCCAATGACCAGGATCAACACCAGGGACAACCACATGGGCCAGCCCCAGGTCTTGAATGCTGTCCCGCCGATTATCGCAGCGGACATCATCACCGTCCCCACGGACAGATCTATCCCGCCGGTGATGATGACAAACGTGACGCCGATGGCAATGAATCCGATGTAGTATGACGAATCCAGAATGTTCACCAGCGTGTTGTACGAAAAGAAGTTCCTTCCGAAGATGCCAAAGAATATGTAGAGCAGGACGAGTGCGGCCGGGGCGAGGATCCATTTCAGGCCCTTCTCCCTGAATTGCTGCAATCTGTTGGTCGCTGCACTCATGCCGTTACACTCCCTGGCCTGCTGTCACTGCTTCCTGACTTCGCATGGTGGCGAACTGCATGATCGCCTCCTGACTCGCCTCGCTGATATCCAGTTCACCGGTGACGCGTCCTTCACACATGACCACAATGCGGTCGCTCATGCGAAGGATCTCCGGCAGTTCGGAGGAAATCATGATAATCGATTTTCCTTCCGCCGCCAGTTCGTTCATCAGTGTATAGATCTCGCTCTTCGCCCCTACGTCGATGCCCCGAGTCGGTTCGTCAAAGATGAGTATGTCGCTGTTCCGTATCAGCCACTTTGCGACAACGACCTTCTGCTGATTACCGCCGGATAGATTTCTGAGCAGCTGGTCGAGAGTCGGCGTCTTGATGCTCAGCCGCTCGACGAACTCCCGCGCAACCTTCTCCACCTTCTTCGCCTGAATGAACATCCCCTTCTCAAACGCTTCGTAGGTGGCCAGAACGGCGTTGTCCTTGACGCTCAGGTTCAATGCGAGGCCGTACCGTTTTCTGTCCTCAGAGAGATAGCCGACTCCGTGAGAGACAGCGTCCTCCGGCGACTGGATCCATACAGGTCTTCCGTTGATCTCAATGGTGCCGCTCTGAATCTCGTCCGCACCGAACAGAGCGCGGGCCGTTTCAGTCCGACCCGCGCCCATGAGCCCGGCAAACCCCAGTATCTCTCCCTTGCGCAGCTCAAAGCTGACATCCTTCACCAGCTTCCCGGCGTTCAGCCTGTTCACCCGCAAGACCACGTCTGCCCCGGCGGGCACATTGCTCGTCGTCTTGGGGGTCTCATAAATAACCCGACCCACCATCAGGTTTATGATCTCTTCCTTGGTCACATCCCCGGTCTCTCGTGTGCCGACACCCTCACCATCACGCAATACCGTGACCCGATCCGTGATCATTCCAATCTCGTCCATACGATGAGAGATGTAGATCATGGCGACGCCTTTGGTCGCCAGATCCCGCATAATCGTAAACAGCTCATTGATCTCGATGTCGGTCAGGGCAGCCGTCGGTTCGTCCAGTATCAGGATTCGGAGATTGTGGGACACAGCCTTGGCGATCTCCACCATTTGCTGCTTTCCGACCGTCAGTTTGCCCAGCGTCTCGGTCGGGTCAATCTCCATGTTGAGCCTGGTCAACAACTCCCTGGCGCGCTCGTCCTGCCGCTTCTTGTCCAGAAACAGACCCCTGCCGCGGACAGACTCTCGCCCGATAAAAATGTTCTGTGCGACCGTGAGATGATCCATCATGTTGAGTTCCTGATGAATGATCCCAATCCCCATCTCAAGGGCTTGCTTCGGATCGCGGGGGTTGAGCAGTCGTCCAAGGTAGTGGATTTCGCCGGAGTCTTTCGGGGCAATGCCGGTCAGAGCCTTCATCAGGGTGGACTTGCCGGCCCCGTTCTCACCCACCAGGGCATGGATCTCTCCCTTGTTCAGGTCAAAATCCACGTTCTTCAGCGCGTGCACACCGGTGAACCGCTTATCAATGTTCTTCATGAAGAGCACTTGGTCTGCCAGGGCACTCACTCCTTACGCGTAGAAGAGCATGATATCCGACAGTTGAAGCCCGAACACTGCACAACGGCGCCGCCAGCCCACTCAATGTCGATTATGCCGGCCGACCCATCCGTTTCGGAATCGACTATTTTCCGAATCTTGTCCGTTATCTTCCGATTCTTGCGCTCAGCGGGCAGTTTACGCGGCCCGCACACCGCCTACTCTGCTTCGTTGAACGGAAACAGGATTTCCTGGTAGCCGGGGTCAAACATGTTCTCCACAGTCACGAGGAGCGACCCGGTGTAAATCCGGGCGTTCACGGTTTCACCGCTCAGGTACTCGTACGCAGTTTTGACAGCGAAATAGCCCATATCAAAGGGGCGCTGCACAACCGTGGCCTTGATGATCCCCTGCTCGAGGTAAGTCAGCTCTTCAACCGAATTGTCAAACCCCACGACGATCACCCGATCCTGGGCTGCGGCATCCCTGACGGCATCGGCAACACCGAGGGTGGCAACCTCGTTGAGGGCAACAATGCCGCCTATCTCGGGCTGATTGAGCAGATCGCGAGTGATAGCGTATGCCTTTTCCCGGTTCACGTCGCAGAACCATGTGCCTGCGATGTCGAGCCCGGAGAGCGCCTCGCGGACGCCTGCCTCCCGTTCGATGGCGGTGGCCGTCTCTCGAATATGACTCACTATTGCCACGGCGCCTGGAGCGTGCTCAGCCATCAATCGAACCATCTCGGCCCCGGCCTTTCGCCCGGCCTCCACATTGTCCGTTGCGACGAAGGAGATTGGCTCATCGGAGTTCACGCCGGAATCCAGGGTGATCACCGGGATTCCCAGGGAGACGGCCCGGGAAACGGGCTCGGCCAGTCGGTTGTAGTCGGAAGCTGCGAGAATGATCAGGGGGGGCTGCCCGGCTATGACCTCTTCCACGATACTGAGTTGCTGCTCAATGTCGCGTTCGTGGGGTGGCCCGGTGGTCTCCACCGGAAGGCCAAACTCGCGCGACGCCTGTCTCATTCCCTGGGAGACCGCGTCCCAGAAGTCCATGGGTTGCCCCGTGGACTTGAGGACGACAGGTACGGTCGGCAGAGACGGCGGACCTTCCGGGGTGCTCTGCTGATAGAACAGTGTGAGAACAAGAAAGAGAGCCACCGCCGCTCCGAGGCTCAACAGCCAGACAAGCCAGTTCCGCATATCATCCCATCCATGGAGACAGAGGAAGTCGACACTGAATAGTCGTGCCATTCTCCGGCTCGCTCTGAATTTCCAGCCCGTAATCCGGCCCGAAGTAGAGACGGATTCGCGCGTGGACATTTCGCACACCGAGTCCTTGCTGGTCTGAATCCGCAGATTCACCAACCGGACCATTGAGGTACCGCAGCAGCACATCGAGCTCTGCGGAATCCATGCCGGCGCCGTTGTCGCGCACCCACAGCCGCAGCTTGTGGTCCTCGACGGCGCCACCGATCTCGATCAATCCCGGGTAGCTCACATTCCGAACGCCATGATATATCGCGTTTTCCACCAGTGGCTGCAGGATGATCTTCAGCACGGTGAGATCCAGGAGAGAGTCGCCAACCTCAACTTCATACTGGAACCTGTCCTCGTACCGCATCTTCTGGATTGTGAGGTAATTGCGCACGTGATCCAATTCGTCACGAAGACGGATGAGTTCCCGGCCACGACTGATGCTGGTCCTGAATAGACGTGACAGGGCCGTGGTCATTTTCACAACCTCTGGACTCTTGTTCATTTCGGCCATCCACACGATGGAATCCAGTGTGTTGTAGAGGAAGTGGGGATTGATCTGTGCCTGCAGCGCCTTGAGATCGCTCTTTCTCTTGAGCTCCTGCTCACGCGCGTTTGCGTTCATCAGGTCGCGGATGCGACTCACCATGATGTCGTACTCCCGGGCAAGCTCACGAATCTCGTCGGTGGCCTTCAACTCCCCGGCCACCTTGAACTCACCGGTTTCCACGCTCCGCATGATCTCCTGGAGCTGATGAACCGGCCGCGTGATTCCCTGAGAGATGAAATTGGTGATCAGTCCAAGCACGACAAACACGACGAGGCCGATGATTGCGTAGGTGACCTGAACGTACCCCCAGCCGGTCACCAGATCCGAGTCGTGCGATACACTGACAACCCGCCAGCCCGTTGGAGTCGATACGGAAACAAGGTAGTGGCGGCCGCCGTCCTGAAATGCGGGCGCGGGCAGTCCATCTGACGCGGCGGCGAGGCGATCCAGCGGCTCATTTCGGATGCCGCTGTAGACCAGTTGCTGCGCGGGATGGAATACATATCGATCGTGATCGTCCAGTATGAAGGTGTACCCGTTGTTGCCGACCACCAGAGACTCACACAGTTCCTTGATTCGGTTGAACTTCAGGTCAACGAGCAGGACACCGAGCGGATCACCCCCATCCTCGTCAACAATGAGCCGGCTGAGCGAAACGACCCAGGAGTATCTGCCGGCCACGAGATTCTGAACGTACGACTCGGAGACGACAATCCTACCGTCCGCCGCGACGGTCTCCGCGAACCAGGGCCGGTTGCGGTAATCCGCCCACGACGCCAGTTCCAGGTCTCCGTCGCCGCTGACCGCATGGCCATCGGCCCGGAGAATAAGGATGGACGAAACATCCTCGCGAGCTTGAATGTAATGTGAGATACGCTCCTCTATCCCGGCAACGAGAGCCTGATCCG
>JAHOYX010000044.1 GCA_019038705.1 Spirochaetales bacterium | reverse complement strand
GCAGTATGCCATTCAGACGGTCACGGGGCTCATTCTGACCTTCATCATGATCAAAACGTTCATCCCCGACCTCTTCCACAGTTTTGGCTGGCTCATGCCGCTCGGGTTTGTTCTGGGTCCGGGACAGGCGTTCAGCATCGGAGAGGGGTGGCGTGTTGCCGGCATCGAAGACGCCGGGAGCATTGGTCTGACCTTCGCGGCCATCGGGTTCATTGTCGCGAGCTTCGGCGGGGTGTTCCTCATCAACTACGGTATCCGCAAGGGCTGGATGAGTAAGGAACGCGCTGAAGCCATGAACAAGCAGGGCATAAAACGGGGCGTCTACCCTCGCGGCAGTCGTCTTCCGGTTGGTTCGCTCCTTACGACGGACTCAGAAGCAATTGACTCGCTGACCCTGAACGGCGGCATGGTTTTCATCGCCTACATCGCTGCCTTCCTTTTTCTGAAGTTCATGGGCTGGGCCCTGGGATTCATCGGGCCAACCGGCGAACGTCTGGCGACCAATCTCTGGGGAATCGGCTTCATCTTTGCCGCCATCGCGGGACTCGGAATGAAGAGCCTGTTGCGGGTGATGAAGATTGATCACATTCTGGACAACCAGACCCTCAACCGCGTGTCGGGATTCTCAGTCGATTTTATGGTGACTGCGGCGATTGCCGCAATCTCCATCGTGATTGTTCAGCAGTACTGGCTTCCGATCCTGATCCTCTCGGCAACGGCAACAATCGGCTGCCTTGTCCAGATTCCGTGGTTCACGTCACGAATCTTCAAGGACTACCAGTTTGACCGGATGCTACTCATCTTCGGCGCGTGCACTGGGACGCTATCGACCGGCCTCGCGCTCCTCCGGGTGGTGGATCCCGAATTTGAAACACCGGTGGCAAGCGACTACGCGTACGCGTCCGGAATCACGTTTGTCCTCGCAATCCCATTCATCCTGTCCATCAATCTGCCGGTACGGGCGTTTGAGACGGGGAACATGCTCTATTTCTGGTTGGCGCTTGGTGTCGGGCTCGCATACCTGTTGTTCGTCTTCGTTTCATACCTGCTGTTGGCGCGCGGGCGGGCGTTCGCAAGCTCGGGGCAGGTTTGGCACAAAGAGAAGTAGCGGTCGCACGGACCGGTGAGGTAGACTCTGGATCATGGACGACAAGAAACGCCGTATCCTCAATCCATTCGCAGGTGTAGGGGAGTATCACTGTTTTGGCTGTGATCCCCACAATCCAATCGGCCTGAAACTCCAGTTTGTCCTCAGAGGGGACGAGGTCACGGCCACATGGGAGCCGCGTCCGGATCTGGAAGGGTATCCCGGGGTGGTTCACGGCGGGATTCAGGCAACTCTCGCGGATGAGATAGGCGCCTGGTATGTCTACGCCGTATACGCGACGGCCGGGGTGACAAAATCCCTGGAAATCCAGTACAAACGTCCCGCGTTGGCATCCGATGGACCATTCACTATCCGGGCCCGGGGTGAGCGCGACGGGGATCGTCACGCCCGTATTCACGTGACTCTTGAGAGTGCGTCCGGCGAAGTCTGCGCCCAAACCGAGTGCGTGTACGTTCTTTTCAGCGAGGCGGTTGCCCGGAAACGGTTCCTCTTCCCGGGAAAGGACGCGTTCTTCGATCCGAATTGAGTGTTCAATCTCCGGTTGTATCCGCACCCCGACCGAAGGGATACTCACCGGCATGAGTAGTGAGAAAGTAACTGGCGCGATCGCTTCTGCCCGCTCGTCCGTTGCGTTGCCGCCGGTCGAGCGGATGTTCCGGGCCTTCACCGATCGAGATCCCTCGTACGACGGCGTCTTCTTCACCGGAGTGAAGACCACCGGCATCTTCTGCCGCCCGACCTGCCGCGCCCGAAAGCCGAGGCGCGAAAACATTGAGTTCTTTCCGACCGCACACGAGGCGCTCGTTCACGGCTACCGGCCATGTCGGGTCTGCAATCCGCTCTCGCCGTCCGGCGACATGCCGGAGTGGGTCTCCGCCGTGATCGAGAGCGTACACGCAAACCCGACGTCGCGACTGAAAGATGCCGACCTCCGCCGGCAAGGGGTGGATCCGGTGCGCCTGCGGCGGTGGTTCAAATCCAACCTGGGCATGACCTTTCATGACTACTGCCGGTCTCTACGGGTAGGCCGGGCCCTCTCGGCCATCTCACAGGGAGAGACTGCGACCGGGGCCGCATTTGACGCAGGATATGAATCACTGAGCGGATTCGGTGACGCCGTGAAGCAGTTGGCCGGCGGCCCCCCGTCGGCGGTCGCGGCAGGAGCGCCGATCATGCTTTCGTCAATTCCTACTCCGCTTGGAACAATGATCGCCGCGGCCACTGAGGAGGCACTCATGCTGCTGGAGTTCACCGACCGGCGGGGCATGGATGGGCAGATGAAAACATTACGTGCGCGGACCGGACGGGTCCTGCTCAGCGGTCGGACTCCGATTCACGAGCAACTCGCTTCCGAGTTGGCCGAGTATTTCGGAGGCACGCGCCGGCACTTTGAGACACCGCGGCTCACTCCGGGGACACCGTTTCAGGTCAGGGTTTGGGACGCCCTGGTGGCAATTCCCTTCGGAGAAACGCGCAGCTATGCCGCGCAAGCTTCGCATATCGGCAACCCCGAAGCTGTCCGAGCGGTCGCACGGGCGAACGGCGCCAACAGGATCGCGATTCTCATACCGTGTCATCGGGTGATCGGCGCGGACGGCAAGCTCACCGGTTACGGCGGCGGGCTCTGGAGGAAGCAGCGACTATTGGACCTGGAAGCGGGCCGGCTGCGGTTCTAGATTCGTACGTTGCCGTCCGTCTGCCCGCCTGAGTACCTTCATCTGACAGTGAGATGGGCCGAGCGATTCTTTGACGCATTCATGTATCCGCTCGAGGCGGTGGCCTTCAGTCGGCGGCGCCGCGCGCGAATGCGTAGCGTTTCCGGCAGAGTCCTCGAGATCGGCGCCGGTACCGGCGTGAACCTTTCCCATTACAGCTTCTCGAAGATCGATCAGCTGCACCTGTCCGACCTGACCCTCACCAACAGTGTTCAGGCGCGTGTCCCGACAGGTGTTCTGACAGGTGTTCTGACACCCGGCACCGAGATCTTCTATCATGAAGTGGACGTCCAGAGCCTGCCGTTTGACGACGCGGTGTTTGACCACGTTGTCAGCACCCTTGTCTTTTGTTCCGTCCCTGATCCGGCACGCGGGCTCGCCGAGATTCGCCGCGTCCTGAAACCCGACGGGAGCCTCGTCTTCATAGAGCACGTCAAGCCCGATATCGGTATTCTTCGGCAGGTGGTGGATGTACTCAATCCCGTGTGGCGCTCGTTCAACGGTGAATGCAACCTCAATCGGGACACGCTGTCCGAAATGCGACGCGCCGGCTTCACCATCCAAGATGTCCACCGCGGCGGCCGTGGGCTTGTCGTTGACGGCATTGCCAGGCCCGCAGAGTAGACCATGGTCCCCGGGCCACACCGACAAAGTGACATCTTTCTTCCCCAGTGCTGTTGACAAAAGTGGAAGAGCCCGACATTAGTTAGTACATCGCTTCCGGAAGCGGCCTGTCAGGTCGCCTGCGGACGATATCACGCGGCTGCCCGGTCAGTCGTGAATAACAGGGGAGGCAACCCATGGCAAATCAAATCATCCTCGTGAGCGCTGCGTATGACGATGGTTTCGTCAGTGCCGGGCCCGGTGGTTGCCCTCCTGTAGCCGACTGGTAACAGTCAGACCTACCGTTCGGATTCCAGGAACAACCAACCGACTCGACTGAGGCAGCCCCCGTGGGCTGGCGTATCTGGGGCATTTGTGCGCCGGATCAGGCAATGGCCGATCCGTGAACGAATGCGCCCTTCGTGCCGTCCGGCTGTTGCCGGGCATTTCCGTTTGTGAGGTACCACATTGAGGATCAATATGAAGACCGGTAAGATTACGCTTCTCTGGAAGTTCATGGCCGGTTACAAGCTTCTCTATCTCGCCGCCATCGGTGCAGTCGCTATAGCGACAGTTGCCGGCTACGTCGTGCCGCTGGTGCTGCGCCTGACCATTGACTCGGCTCTCGGAGGACAGCCGATTGATCTGCCGGTATTCGCCGTGCGCATGATCAACTCGGTGACTTCCATGGAGTATCTTCGCACGCATCTCTGGATTGCCGGCGCCGTAATCGTCGGAGTGACCGCAGTGGCCGGCCTGTTCCAGTTCTACCAGAAGAAGTGGTCGGCCGTCGCCTCCGAGCGAACTGCCCAGAAGATCCGTGAGGATCTCTACGATCATCTGCAGCACCTCTCGTATGACTACCACGTCAAGGCCGAGACCGGTGACTTGATCCAGCGCTCGACAAGTGACGTGGAGACTGTGCGGCGATTCATGGCCGTGCAGTCGGTGGAAGTAGGGCGCGCGGTGATCCTGCTCGCGACCGCCTATCCCCTGTTGTTCAGCCTGCACGTCCCGCTTGCGCTCCTCTCGCTTCCTATCGTCGTCGTGATCTTCGTGTTCTCGCTCGTGTTCTTCAAGCGTGT
The DNA here is from genome assembly GCA_019038705.1 of Spirochaetales bacterium. Taxonomy (GTDB): domain Bacteria; phylum Spirochaetota; class Spirochaetia; order DSM-27196; family SLST01; genus JAHOYX01. The sequence continues at coordinate 682 of JAHOYX010000044.1, read as the reverse complement.
GCAAAGGGCGTTCAAAGCGAGCGACGAGGCGGAAGGCCGATTGTCAACCGTTCTCCAGGAAAACCTGACCGGGGTTCGGGTGGTTCGCGCATTTGCGCGTCAGAAGCACGAGGAGGAGAAGTTCGCGGAGCGCAACAAGGAGTTTCGCGATCTCACGATGAAGCTGGTCAACATCTTCGCCGGCTATTGGTCAATCTCTGACCTCCTGGCCATGGGGCACATGTGCGCCATTCTGCTCGCCGGGACCTGGTTTGCCATCCGGGGGGGGCTTTCCGTTGGCGACATGGTCGTGTTCCTCACGGTAGAAGGCATGCTGCTCTGGCCGGTCAGACAACTTGGACGCATTCTTGCGGACATGGGCAAGGCGTCGGTCGCGCTCGGTCGGATTGATGAAGTCCTTCAGGAACCGATGGAGTATCCGCCCGAGCCGGCTGAGAAGCCCGAGATCATCGGACGGGTGGTGTTCGAGGATGTCCACTTCGCCTACGGCGATGACAGGGAGATTCTCGGCGGCATCAGCTTCACCGCTGAGCGTGGCATGACGGTTGCCATCCTCGGTCCAACCGGAAGCGGCAAGAGTTCATTGGTGCACCTTCTCTCGCGGCTCTATGACTACACCGCCGGCTCAATCACCGTTGATGGAGTGGAGCTGCGCGATATCGATAAGAAGTGGATCAGGAGC
>JAHOYX010000149.1 GCA_019038705.1 Spirochaetales bacterium | reverse complement strand
CGTCGCGGACATCCAGATGCAGCTGTATCCGCAGGAGGCCGGTCTCCGGCAGGTACACGGTGTCCATGCCTCGATACCCTCCGTCACGTTTCTCCATGTTGGCGATGACCGGCGCGAGCGCCGTGCGGATCTCCGGCTCGGCCGAACGGACCGCTGCTTCAGCATCCTCCCTCGCCCCCTCAATGAAGATCTGCCCCGTAGCGATGGAATCGTCGGACCATGTCACAAACCCACCCGACCGAGCAACGATCCCGGACGCATAGGTGGCGGCGGCGATAACAGAGGGTTCTTCGGTGACCAGGGGCACATCGTAGGTCCGGCCGTCGACCACCAGTCCTCGGCACACGCCGAGCGGGAGTGCGGCGTACCCGATCGCGGATTCAACCATGATGTCGGAGAGGTCAATCAGATCGTCATCGGTCCCGAGGGCCCGCTCTACCGCATCCCTGGAGAAACCGGCGGGCTCGAGGATTGCAGAAATCGCTTCCCGGCGTCGAGTGATGTCCCACCTGCGAAACTGCGGCGATAGATAGCGGTCAGGGTCCTGCGTGGTGCTCATGGCCGGAGCCTCCGAGCGATTATACCCTGTCGAGCCGGGTCAGCGCCGCAACAAATCGATCGAGATCCGGCGAGGTGGTGTAAGGAACACTGCGGAGATCGGCGACCGTCCGGCTGCCGGTGAGAACCATGGCTGTCCGCACCACGGACCGAATTCGCTCAACGAGGGCCAATCCGTCCTCCACCCCGCCCTCGGTTACCGCACGGATGAACGGCAACGCCAATCCTGCCGACACGGCGCCGAGCACCACGGACTTCACAACGTCCATGCCGGTACGGAGCCCTCCGGAGGCAAGGATCCTTCCGTGCAGCGAGCGTGAGGCAGCGAGCAGGGCCGCGGTAGGGAGGCCCCAGCCGGCGAACTCGTCGGTGACCCGCCGGGCCGGTTCGCTCAGACGATACCCTTCCACGGTCATCCAGTTCGTGCCGCCGCTCCCGGCGACATCCACGTAGTGCGCGCCGGCATCGATGAGGGCGCCTGCCTCGTCCGGACCGATACCGAACCCGGTCTCTTTCACGATGACCGGCACCGTGCACTCCTCGCAGAGCCTGGCAATGCCGGCGAGGACGCCGCGGAAGTCCCGGTCCCCTTCGGGTTGAGAGAGTTCCTGGCCGGGATTGAGGTGAACAGTGACAGCGTCCACTTCCAGCCTGCGGAGGAGTTCAAGGAGAGTCCGGTTGTCACGGTCACGAAGTTGCGCTCCGCCGATGTTGGCGAACACCGGGACATCCGGTGCGAGCGCCTTGAGTTGAAAGTGATCAATCACATCCGGGTTGCGAAAGAGGATTCGGATTGATCCCATCCCGACCGGTATCCGCGCCTCCTGAGCCACACGGGCCAGATCCTTGTTTGCCTTGAATGCCTCGGCGGATCCGCCGGTCATTGAGGATATGAAGCAGGGCAGGGCGACTCGGGATCCGAGAAACTCAGAAGAGGTGTCAACGTCATCCGCATTGAGTTCGGGCAGTGATCGGTGAATGAGTTGAACGTCATCGAGCATCGTGGAGCCGGTCTCCACCGCGTAACTGTCCGGATCGGTACAGATCTCGAGATGTTCCGCCTTTCGTTGACCTATGTGTTCCGAGCGTGGTTTCTCAGCCATTTTTGAATGCGTACTGTCGATATCCGTCTTCGCGGATACCGCCCAAGTAGAACGATTCGGGCGGGACGTCCGCTTCAGTGAACAGTTGTTTCAGCTTCTCATCGCTGTGCGGCGCGGACAGCCAGGTATCGTAGAGGTCGAGTCCCGCAGGACGGGCCGATGTGAGCGCAGAGTCCAGATCCCACGACTCGATCACCTCGGGTGCTCCCGGCGCAATGCGGCCCGACACGATGATCATCGTGTTGCCGGACCCGTAGGAACCCAGCATGAATGTCTTCCCGACGATGTCCTTGCCGAACTTCTCGTAGCGTTCGCGAAGCAGGAACACGAGGGCAAGCAGGGTGCTCGCGGTATACAGATTCCCAACCACCGTATTTGGTTCGAGCGATTCCTCGAATCCGCGGTCGCTGACGAATTTCTGCAGCTCTTCGCCATGGATCCCGATGTGATGGGATGCCAGGCGCTGCAGCGCCGTGAGGGCCATCGTCTTGAACGGGACATGAAAGATGAACATATCGGTGCCGCGAAGCACCTCATCCGGCGCCTGCCCACGACGTGCGCAATGATCGTGGAATGCGACGTTCAGCGCCTCGTCGTAACACTGGATGGAGTAGCCGCCCTTGACCTTTGCCGTGACCGAGCCGTTGGGCCTGAAGAAATCGTCGACATCTCGTGAACAGAGCCCCTGGGTGTCCAGATCAAGTTCCATGAGCCGGGGGTTGTTCTCGATGAGCACGCTGATAGCGCCAGCGCCATGGGTGATTTCCGCGGTGGACGGGGCGTCATACCGGGCGATGTCCGAACTGATCACCAGCCCCGATTCCGGCCGTCCTGGCGACATTGCGAGCAACCCCGCTATGCCGAGTATCGCAACGGTTCCCCCCGCGCACGCGTGCTGCGCCTGAAAGGTCATCAGCGTTTCCGGAACATCGATGCCTGCCCTCTGAAGCATGCCCTCAACATACGCCGCCATCGGTTTGGACTGATCAACCGACGACTCCGTGCCGGTGGCCAGGTACCTGAGTCCCGGGAGCATCTCCGGGCGCCGCTTGAGGAGGTCATACGCCGATTGCGCAGCGATAGTTACGCTGTCCTCCCACGGATGGGGAAAACGGATCGACTTCTGACCGGTTGAATCAATGGCTCGTCGAAGCCGTCGTTCCAGGTCCGGGTGCTCCTTGACTCTGCGGTCAAATAGCGTCTCGAGATTCATGAGGGGCGAGGGAATATAGATCCCCACGTCGCTGATGCCTACACTTACGTTTTGCATTACCACTTTTCCTCATTGCCCGAGACAGTTGAACCAATATACGCTCGACGACAAACTCCGGCAAACCAGAATGTTGACTATATCCATAATAATTGTGTCGCCGGTGGGTTTACCGTCCGGTAGACGGACGGTAGATTTGGAACGTGCGCTACGCGGTGCTTCTTTCCGGCGGTGTAGACAGCTCCACAGCTCTGTGGGAGCTCACACGAGATCCGGCCAATGACATTATCGCATATTACCTCAAAGTATGGCTGGAAGACGAGCTTGAATCCCTCGGCGACTGCCCGTGGGAGGAGGACCTCTCCTTTGCCCGGCAGGTTTGCGAAGCCGCCGGGGTCCCGCTCAACGTGGTTTCCCTCCAACTCGAATACTACGATCGAGTTGTGAGCTATGCGATTGAGGAACTGCGTGCAGGGCGGACACCGAGCCCTGACATCTTCTGCAACGAGCGGATCAAGTTTGGAGCGTTCCTTGATCATCTGGCGGCCGGACACGAGCCGGACACGAGAATTGCTACCGGTCACTACGCGCGCATCACGGACGAAGGCGACCATGTTCTCCTCAGGCGCTCTCCGGATCCGGTGAAGGATCAGACCTACTTCCTTGCTCACCTGGGCCAGCATCAGCTCAGGCAGACTCACTTTCCGCTCGGAACTCTGACCAAGGCGGAGGTCCGTCGGCGGGCAGCTGACTACGATCTGCCGAACAAAGACAGACCGGACAGTCAGGGCATCTGCTTCCTCGGCAAAGTGCGTTACCCTGATTTCATCCGTCACTACCTCGGTGAGACGAGTGGTCCCATAGTTGAGGCTGAAACCGGGCTGGTTCTCGGGCAACACCGGGGCTACTGGTTCTACACCATCGGCCAGCGACAGGGCCTGGGTCTGGGCGGGGGACCGTGGTACGTGGTTGGAAAGGATACCGATTCCAACACCGTTCATGTTTCGCATTCCGAAGGCGCGGAGGATCGGGCGCGGAACGAGTTTCACATTGAGGATCTCTCGTGGACCTGGCAGCCACCGACTGTTGGCAGGGTACTCGTCAAGATCAGGCACGGTCCCGCACTTGTCGGTGCGTCAATTGGGTGGATCGACGACGACCGGATGCGGGTCACGATGGATTCTCAGGATCGGGGCGTTGCCCCCGGACAATTCGCGGTACTCTATAATGACGATGTCTGCCTGGGTTGCGGCAGGATTGCGGGCGAATGAATGGTCGCGGGCGAATGAATGCGAATCATCATTGTTGAGGACGACAGCAAGATAGCTCAATTCGTCAGCAAAGGCCTGACGGAGGCGGGTTACCAGATTGATCACGAATCCGATGCCGAATCAGCGATCTCTCGGATGGTGGACGCGGAGTACGATGCAGCCGTCGTCGATGTGATGCTCCCCGGAATGGACGGCCTCTCGCTCATAGAGACCGTGCGTGCGCGAGGCGTGGACACTCCCATCCTCATCCTGAGTGCGAGAAGATCGGTGGACGATCGCGTTCGTGGGTTTCAGAAGGGTGGGGATGATTACCTCACCAAGCCGTTCTCATTCTCCGAACTCCTCGTCCGCCTTCAGGCTCTGATCAGGCGCTCGAGCAAGATCACCGCACCGTCGGTCCTGGAACTGGGCGATCTTCGTCTGGATCTTCTCTCCCGGGCCGTTCGGCGCGGCGAAAACGATATCGCCCTTCAACCGCGGGAGTTTTCGCTCCTTGAATACTTCATGCGTAACATCGGTCGTGTGGTCTCCAAGACTGTGATCATGGAGCACGTGTGGAACTACGATTTTGACCCGCAGACCAATGTCGTGGACGTGCTCGTGTCACGGTTGCGGGCAAAAATAGACCGGGACTACGAGGAGAAGCTCATTCACACCGTTCGGGGGGTAGGATATGTCCTCCGGCAATCGTGAGCTGCGTCCAGGAGGCGCCGCGCGTGTCCCTCGACGTATCTTCCGTCGGATAAACGTCCGCCTCACCGCGTGGTTCTCACTGGTACTCCTTCTCACATCCCTTGCGCTCTTCGGACTCACAATGTGGAACCTCTACCGGGCATTGCTGAACGAGGACCGCCTGGAGCTTCAGTCCAGGGTGCTCGGTCACTGGGCAAGGTTCCAGGGAGCGGCCGGCGAGGAAGCCGGCCTCACCCAGCTCATCAACGACATCCAGACCGAGACCATGGTTCCTGGCGATCGGCCCTACTTCGTGCGAATAGCCACATCGGACAACAGCAACGTCTTCGTCAGGATTCCGCTCGTGGAGTGGCACTTCGCGTTTGACCTGGCTCCGCTCTTTGAAGGGGGGGAGCCCCATGCGAACGGATTCATTACGCTGTCGTCTGATGTCCTCGGATACGATCTGGAGGTGATTGGATACCCGCTGTGCGATAACTATGTAATCCAGATTGGGGTGGACACGGAAGCGCGAGGTCGGGTGATCAGGCTCTTTCGGACCAGCTTCCTCCTCACTTTTGCGGTTCTGTTCGGTGCG
>JAHOYX010000109.1 GCA_019038705.1 Spirochaetales bacterium | reverse complement strand
ATGTACACGAGTATCGAAGGGGTGTTCGGCATTGCGATAGGCGTCTCGGCCACCTACGTCTACATGTTCATTCTCTTCGGCGCCTTCCTCAGCAAGTCCGGCACCACCCAGGTATTCGCCGACCTGGCGCTGGCGGCCGTGGGCACCTCCGTTGGAGGGCCGGCAAAGGTCGGCGTCATCGCGAGCGGGTTGATGGGAACCATTCAGGGTTCTTCGGCCGCGAACGTCGCCGCGACGGGTCTCTTCACTATTCCTCTCATGAAGAGCCTGGGATTCAAAGCGCACTTTGCGGCGGCGGTCGAGGCTGTTGCATCCTGCGGGGGCCAGTTCCTGCCTCCCGTCATGGGAGCCTCGGCATTCATCATGGCTCAGTATCTCGGCCAACCCTATGCCATCATAGCGGCCGGCGCCCTGCTTCCGGCACTGCTGTACTACGGGGCGGTTTACCTCCAGGTGCATCTTCACGCCAAGAAAAACAATATGAAAGGCATAGACCGCAGCCGTCTTCCCGCCCTGCGGGGGGTGCTAATGCGAAAGGGACACCTGCTGCTGCCCATCGTTGTCCTTGTCGGGATGATAGTGTTTGGCTTCACGGCCTTGTTCGCCGCGTGCATAGCGACCATTTCCATTTTCGTGATCAGCTCCCTGCGCAAGGAAACGAGGATGTCCTTCGCCGACATCGTGGACGGGTTGCGCATGGCCGCCCGAGGCGGTATCACAACCGCCCTTGCGTGTGCCATCGTGGGCCTCGTGATCGGCGCCGTCGCCCTGTCCGGACTGGGAATGCTGATTACCCAGCAGATCGTCCGCCTTGGGGCCGGACTGTTGCTGCCCACCCTGCTCCTGGCCGCCCTCTCTTCCCTGGTTCTGAGCTTCGGGCTGCCGACCACGTCGGTGTACATCATCACGGCGACGCTCGTGGCGCCGGGGCTCACCGCCGTCGGCCTGCCGCCCCTGGTCTCCCACCTGTTCTGCTACTACTGGGGGGGGCGTTTCCGCAATCACCCCGCCGGTTGCTCTCGCTGTCTATGTCGGATCGGGAATCGCCGATTCCCCGCTGATGAAGACTGGATTCACGGCGATGCGACTCGGCGTTGCCGCGTACATCGTGCCATTCTACTTTGCCTTCTGGCCCATGCTCATTACGCGGGACGCAGGGTTCCTGCCGGTCGCCCTTGCCGTTCTGGGCGGGCTCATAACGGTGATCTGTCTGGCGGGCCTCGGAGAGCGCTACTACTTCCGCACTCTGCCGTGGTACAAGTACGCGCTGCTGTTCGCCTCCGCGCCACTCCTGATTGCTCCGTTCCTGTGGTCACAGCTGGCCGGCGCAGCCGTGGCGCTCTTCGTCCTGCTGAGCGAGTACGCTCTCCATCGTGCGGCAAAACGAGCGGCGCCCGCACCGCAATAGCCAGGATGGCCGCGCCGCCCCGTCAAGGGGCGGCCGGCGGCTGAGCCGCCGGACTCGTCAACTGAACGTGCGGAGCACGATGATCACCACGATGCCGGCCACGGCAACCACGGCCGTGGCGAGCCAGAGGATTCTCCCCGTCATCTTCTTCATGTTGTTTCTCCTTCAGGTTCCTGCCGTTGGAACTGTTCCCAATGCTGAGTGAGCTCCGGCGGGTCCATGCCGATCAGGGTCATGGTCTTGAATATTCGCGGGAGTTCCTCCGCGACGAAGTCAGCGCGTTTGAGTTCCCGTGTCAGGGATACGGCGCCCTCGCTCACGAAGTATCCAATCCCCCGCTGATTGTAGATGATGCCTCGATCCTGCAAATGGGCATATCCCTTGTTGACGGTGTTCGGGTTGACCTGGAGATCCATGGCCAGTTCCCGGACCGAAGGGATCCGCCCCTCTTCGGGCCACCCGGCGCGCAAGATCATCTCGCATACGTGATCGGCGACCTGCTGATAGATTGCCTGCGTTTCGGTGAACTCCATGCTACACCTCCGTCTCCCGCAGACGTACATATCCCACAAACCAGAAGAAGATGGGGACGGCTATCCAGCCGACGTAATCCAGTATGCGCTCAAGGACATCGCCCAGCCGAATTGCCTGCGGCTCAATGACAGCAAACAGCGCGTTCATCTCGGCCTCAGTCGGAAAGATCCCTGTGAACACATTCCAGTAGATCAGGCGCGCGGCTATCGCCAGGAAAATGGCGTAGATCACCGCGAACATCACCATGACGAGCACCGTCTTGAGGAACGCCGACTTTTTGAAGTAGATCGATCCAAATACAAAAATCGATTGGGAAACCAGATAGGTCGTGGTCATCTCCCAGAACACGCCGTTGTTCGGAACGAATATGCCGTGCGATTCGCCGAAGATCAGTTCTGCTATGCCGGCACCAATCGCCGTGGTCAGCATGTAAGCGAGTGTGACGGCGACAGCCCAGCCGATGGATGTGAGCAGAATCCTGGCCACGTACTTCTCGATGATGGATCCGGGGCTCGTCAGCTCGTAGACGCCTGTCCGTGGATCGTGAATCTCCTGGAAGGAGAAACTCGAGACAATGTAGCCCAATGCGAACAGCAGTATCGGGTAGACCGTCAGGTGAAACGCCGGAGACCCGCCGCCGATTGACGTGAGGACATAGAGTATTAGCGCAACACCGGACGCGGCGGCGATGAGAATGGCCGGCGTGCGGGCAACCGACAGCTGGTTGCGCATCAGCAGCCAGGTTCTCTTTGGTTGTAGAGTAATGGCACTCATTTCACTGCCTCCTTTGCAAAGAGCGTGTCCATGTCGGCCGGATGAGTCGTCACGGCGTTGAACAACAGCTCCAGATCGATTCGCGATGCGGTGTCGTCACGCCGTTCCAGTACCGCCGCGAATCCGCCGAGCACCTGCTCGGTGTAGATGGCCCCGACGGGTTCCTCCGGAGCGACACCCATGGTCAGTCTGTCCGTCACCTCGTCCACCGAGTGGTTGAAAATGACCCTCCCCTCTTCCAGGACCACGATTGGATCGATGAGATTCTCCATGTCGCGCACCTGGTGGGTCGATATCAGGATGGTGCGATCTTCGTTTGCGGCACCCGCGAGCAGCCGCCGAAATTGGCCCTTTGACGGGATATCCAGTCCGTTTGTGGGCTCATCCAGCAGCAACAGCGGCGTGTTGGCGGCCAGTCCAAACGCCAGGAGCGCTTTCTTCTTCTGGCCGTACGACATCTCCGAGATCTTCTGATCGGGGTCCAGCTCAAACTCGGCCACGTGTCGTTCGTACTCCTCTGAATCGAACCGAGGATAGAACACCCCGTGAAGCCATGCGTACTGAGACACCTTCACGGCCGGCGAGGGGAACTCTTCCGGGATGATGAAGATCTCTTCCAGGAGAGCCGGGTCGCGCGTCTCCGGCGAATAACCATCCACCGTGATGCGGCCGGACTCGGGAAAGCGCAGACCGCAGAGGAGCTTCAGCAGGGTGGTCTTCCCCGCTCCGTTCTTGCCAAGCAATCCGTAGATCGTGTCGGTCCGCAACTCCAGGCTGAGCCCATCAAACAGTGGAGCCTTCCTGCCGTAACGAAATCGAACGTCTTCCATGTGTACCATTGTCACCTCCACAACTACTTTCACAGTAACCTTACTTGTGTCTTAGTATCGTAAGACACTAAGAAGGTAACGCACACAATCGCTGCTGTCAACAGGAAGATTAGAAACTTTCGTGAGGGGGCAGAACCTGCCGAACGTGTGCCGCGGATCCCTCCCGACCAACCCTGGTGAACTGCCGCGAAGAATGGGGATAAAGTGCCGACAAGCCCTGCCTCTGGAGCGATTTACTCTGGAAACGGGTCGCCAGGGAGCACCAGCGGCAGCAATTCGCGGCCCCAGCGGGAAATGGGTTCGATCCATCCCCATTCTTCGCGGCAGTTCACAACCCTTGCTCGCTGCCCCCCCGCGCGGTACCTTCCCCGGAAGTGCGCTGCACAAAGGAGTTAGCATGACAGTCGGCAAGGATGTAGTCGTATCCATCTCATACACCCTCAAGGATGACTCCGGCGAGATTCTTGATTCCTCGGAAGGGCAAGATGACCTGGCCTACCTTCACGGTCACGACAATATTGTGGCCGGCCTGGAAGAAGCGCTTGAAGGCAAGTCCGTTGGTGATTCAGTCACCACCTCGGTATCACCTGAGAAGGGGTACGGAATCCGTAACGATGAGCTTGTCTTCAAGGTATCCCGGGACAAGTTGCCGGATGGAGAGATTGAGCTTGGCATGCAATTCGCGGCCCAGGACAAAGACGGGAATCAGCAGGTTGTGACTGCGGCGGAAGTAACTGACAAGACCGTCACGCTTGACGGCAACCACCCGCTGGCCGGCCAGACCCTGCACTTTGATGTCTCCATCAGCAACATCCGTGAGGCCGAGTCGATGGAGCTGGATCATGGCCATATCCACGACCCTGAGCACCAGCACGACTGTGCAGAGTACAACCAGTGTGGGGAACACCACCAATGTGGAGAGCACCACCAGTAGTCAGGATCAGTAGCTGATCGTGGCGCCCAGCCGGAACTCAACTCCGAAAGCCGGCACCAGATCCACATGCCCCGCGCTCACGTGTTTTTCAAGCCCCCCCTGCCCGAGAAGCGACAGCCGAAAGCTCAGATTCTCGGTCTGCGTGACCTCAGAACTGTGCTCCAGCGTTATGCGCACTGGGAGCAGGATGGTCGTTCCCAGAGACGCAGGATCGGCAAATGTCGTGGTGGTTTCCACGCTGATCTGCTCGCGATTGATCACGAGTTGCGCCTCCCCGTCCACACCCAGCCGGCGTGCAAGGGTGGAAGGAGTAGCCGACGGCGCACGGTCCGCCCGCCACGAGTACTGAAACGTGGAGCGGTTCACCAGCCGATCACTGTCCGCGCGGAAGGACGGTTCGGGCTCGGAGAGAGGCTCATCCGGGAAGATGGCCAACCGCTCGGCGTCAATGTACTGCCTCGCCCGCGTCCAGCTCGTGTTCTGATTCACCTGCCAACTCCGCCCGGTTACACTCGAAAACGCATAGTAGACCGTAAGGGATCCGCCCAGCGTTTCGGTATCCTGCAGGAAGTCCCGCGCGAACGAACCCGATGAGCTGAACACCAGTGATCCCGCGCCGCGTTCAGGCCGAACAATCGGCACCGACCGGCTCAGCCGCGCTGAGATAGACCGCCCCTGTGAGACGGTAGACGACTGAACCCGCGTCTCGCCCCCGGCTTCGACGGCAACTGCCGACGGGATGTACCACGCGTCGCTTTCAATCCGGGTTTCCAGTTCCATCTCCGTAGACAGAACCGCCGTGGAATCGCCGGCGGCGGCGAATCGATCCGCAAGTAGATCAGCCAGCACGGTGACTGCGTCACGCTCCCGCACGCGCCCCGCAGTGGAGAACGGTGTCAGGTAGACGAACGGCACGACCAGGGCGGGCACGGCCGAAT
>JAHOYX010000165.1 GCA_019038705.1 Spirochaetales bacterium | reverse complement strand
AGGGGCTTCGCGGCCTGATTGATGTCGGGATATCTCCGGACGACCTCGCCGAACGGCAGGCCCGTCTTGTCGGGAACGATTGGATAGCGCTCACATCCGGCTTGCACCCTTCCCAGGCTACCCGCCCGGATCGAGCGGCAATGCTCGATCTGCTGGCATCACAGGCAGCGGATGGGGGCATCGTGGCGGTGGGCGAGATCGGTCTCGACTACCACTGGGACACGGGTAAACGGGCGGACGCAATGGATCTGTTTGACGCGCAGCTGGCAATCGCCGAGGACGCAGACCTGCCTGTTGTGATACATAACCGCGAGGCCGACAACGACGTCCTGGATCTCCTCCGTCGCCGGCGGCCGCGCGGGGTCATGCACTGCTTCTCGCAGACTCCAGAGTTCTGCAGGCGCTGCCTCGACCTTGATCTCTACATCTCATTCGGCGGAAACCTGACTTTCAAGGGTTCCGGTCCGATACGGGAATCGGTGGCGATTGTGCCGCTCGATCGGTTACTCGTGGAAACCGATGCACCCTATCTGTCTCCCGTGCCGGTCCGTGGCCGTCCCAACCACCCGGCCCACCTCGGCTTCACACTACGCGCAATGGCGGAGCAACGTTCGCTCGATGTGACGGAGTTGGCCACGGCCACCGCCCGGAACGCCATTCGGCTGTTCGGCCTCTGACTGACGGGACACGGCCGGGATACATCGATGCGGTAGTCAGCAGGAGAGACTAATGAGTTTCTGGTTCATGACATCGACCAGCCCGAGATCGGTGATCTTAATGGCCGGAATTACCGCCAGCTGAATGAAGTGAAGCGACATGAGGATATCCCGGCGGGCGCCCATCCCCGATATCTCGTGTTTCAGCTGCTCCAGACTGTCCACCACGACATCCAGCGGCCTGTTCGACATAAGGCCCGCTATCGGCAATTCCAGGAGTGCCCGGGTTTCTCCGTCCACGACAACGGCAATCCCGCCGTTCGCGCCCGCCACCGCCCGAATCGCAATCAGCATGTCCTCGTCGTTCATCCCGAGCACGCAGAGATTGTGGGCGTCGTGGCCGATTGTCGTTGCCAGCGCGCCACGCTCTATGCCGAAGCCACGGGCAAAGGCGACGGCACAGTGTTTCCCGCTGTGGCGATCCAGAACCGCCACCTTGGCAATATCCCTCGAAGGGTCGGCTACGGCCCGGCCCAGCTCCACGGTTGCCGGTTCCACGATCTTCTCAGTATAGAGCTCGCCTTCCCGCATCCCGATGATGACGATCTCTCCGTCCGGCTCGGACACTCGCAGCATGTCGTCCGTCAGGGCCGGAAGTACGAGAGTGCCGAGACGTTCGGGAGGAGCTCCGTAGTCGCCGCTGATCGGAGCGACCAGTGTTGCATCTCTCGCGACGACCTTTGCGTCCTTGATTACCATCCTGATATCGAAACTCTTGAGATCGTCAAGGACCACCAGATCGGCCTTGTAGCCGGGGGCAATGCCTCCCATGCTCCGCAGATTGTAGTGGCGGGCAGTGTTGATCGTGGCCATACGGATGGCCATGATCGGGTCGATCCCAGCTTCGACGGCCCGTACTACGAGGTAGTTGATGTGACCTTCCCGGACGATGTCTCCAGGTTCCCGGTCATCGGTGCAGAATGAGAAGGACATGTGGTTCTCGGGGGTCACTGCACCGATGAGGGCAGCGAGGTTCTTGGCCGCCGTGCCTTCCCTGATGAAGACCTGCATGCCGCGAGAGACTTTTTCCAGAGCTTCCGCGGCAGTGGTGCACTCATGATCAGACCGGATGAAGGCGCTTGCATAGGCGTTGAGATCTTTCCCGCGAAGGCCCGGCGCGTGTCCATCGATCTTCTTGTATTTGTGGCGCAGTATTTCAATCTTGGTAATCAGCTCGTTGTCGACGTTGAGCACGGCCGGAAAGTTCATGACCTCTCCGAGGGCGATTATCCGACGCGGGTAATCGTCCACAAAGCTCACCATGTCCTCGGGGCCCAGGCGGGCGCCAGCGGTTTCAAGCTGCGTTGCCGGAACCGCCGACGGTAGCGCAATATAGACGTTCAGCGGAATACCCTCGGTGGACTGGATGAGATAGTCCAGTCCTTCGGTGCCGAGGACATTGGCGATTTCATGAGGATCGGCGATGACTGTCGTGGTTCCCTTGGGCAACACGGCGTGAGCGAACTCTCGTGGCGATACCATCGAGCTTTCGATGTGCAGATGAGCGTCGATGAACCCGGGAACGACAAACGAGCCGGCCAGGTCGATGATTTCCCTGCCCTCGGTATAGTCTCCCACGCCGGCGATGCGTTTCCGGTAGAGGGCGATGTTCCCCTCCTCGATCTGCCCCGAAAAAACATTCACTATCTTCGCGTTCTTCAGGAGCACGTCGGCCGGCTCTCTGCCCAGAGCTACAGGTACAATGTCACGTATCTTCATCAGATATCCTCCGCGGCAGATTTGCAGATGAGCATTCAACTACGAAGTGGGAGCATGATGGTTACGGTCGTTCCCTTGCCCTCTTCACTCTCTACTTCAAGCGTACCCCGGTGAGCGTCCACGACATTCTTAACGATAACCATACCGAGCCCCGTGCCGCCGTCCTCCGACGAAGAGAAGAACGGCTCAAGAATGCGCTCGCGAGTTCCCTGCGTCATCCCTTCCCCGGTGTCCGCGACCGAAACCTTTGCCAGGGACTCGTGGCGTTCTGCCTTAATGGTGAGCGTCCCGCCCCGTCGCATTGCCTTCCGGGCGTTATCAACGAGGTTGATCATGACGCGCAGGATCCGCTCGTGGTCCAGAAGCACCGGCTCGTGAATGGAATTGACTATGACCACCTCAATGTGCCGCGACGCGAGACTCTCGCCAACCGATTCCATCACCTGCTGGATGAGTTGGTCGACGCTTACAATCTGCAGGTCAAGTCGAATTTCGCCTCTGCTGTAGTCAAGGAACTCGCTGGCAATTCGATTCAGTCGCTCGGCTTCGCGAACCACATTCGTGGCGTACTCCCGAACCTTCTCTCCGTCTCCGGCAAAGAGTTGAAGCATCTCCCCGTAGCTTTTGACAACGGAGATCGGATTCCGGAGGTCATGCAGGATCATTGACGAAAACTTGCCGAGATTGGAGAGCCGTTCAGCCCGAATGAGTTCCTGCTGAGCCGATTGGAGCTCCTCATAGGCCGTTTCCAGCTCGGTGTTCTGTCGCCTCAGATCTTCAACGAAGCTTTCGTTGCTCTTCCGCACCATGGCGGAGAGCGATCTCAGGATGGACATGGAGACCGAGGCGTTCTCGTGAAGAATTCTGTCAAACTCCCGCCGAAAGAGATAGAGAACGCGAGTCTCGCTTTTCGCAACAACCGTCGCACTCCGCGGCAGGTCATCAATAAGGGCCATCTCTCCAAACAGGTGTCCCTGGCCGTGAACTGCCAGGAGATCCGGATGCGGCGCGGAATAGTCCTTCCACACCTCCACCATGCCGTCCAGCACGATGAAGAAACGCTCGGCCGGCGAGTTCTCGCGAAAGATCACCTCTCCGGGCCGGAACCGGTCTTCCTTGCAAAGCCCCTCAATCCGGTGCAGTTCTTCATCGGACAAGTCCTTGAAGAAATAGACATCCCTCAGAAAGGTGAAGTAGCCGCTCACGGGTACTGAGCTTAGCCTGCCTGCTGGATCTGCGCAATAAAAAGGGCTGCTCCAGAAGAGCAGCCCCAAATCGCAGCCGGCGTTTCTACCAGGAATCGACCATATCATCGGGGTCGCGACTCTCCTCAGCGAAGAGATCCGTGTAGACCCGAAGATCGTCAAAGTAAACGTAATAGGTACCGTAGGTCTCCATGAGATCCGGCTCAATCATGAATCCAATGATCTGAAGGCCCATACGGTCATTGTAGTGATAGTCGCGCTGGACAATCGTCGGCGGAACAGCGACAGTCATTCGCTTCCACCCGGAGAAGTTCAGCTTGCCCATGTCCAGGATGTTCACATTGCCAAAGTAGTCCGCAACCACGACGTTCAGTCGGTGATTGAAGTTCCTGCCGACCACCCACATCGAGATGGTCTTCGTGATGCCGGGAACCTGCAACGGGCGGATGGGTTGAATGTATAGTTCAGCATTACCGCGGCGAAAGAACGATGCCTTCACGCCAAGGACGTAGTCATCCGGAGTGGCTATCCCCAGAGCCTCTTCCTCGGGAAGCAACTCCTTGCCAATTGGGCTGCCTTCGAACCGACGGCTCTCGATGAGTCCTTGATCAATCGGCATGTAGACCCGCCAGAAACCGGAGTCCTCAAACTTGGAGATGGAGACTTCCTGCAGTTGCTGCTGAGCGGTGTCCCGACCCAGACTTTCAGGATCCGAATCCTGCTGAGCAAACAAAAGAGTGGCGCTCAGAACCAGAATGGCAAGTATCAGTGCTCGTTTCATTGGTTCTCTCCTACTGTCTCTGCTCGGCATCCCAAGTCTGCTGGACGAAGTCGGGATCGGCCAATCCCTCACCATCAAACGAGGACTCAAACACATCGGTCAGCACCTTGATCTGGTCCAGGTAGAAATGGAAACCGTCCACTGCCTCGTCCGGGCGAGTCCAGAGCACGATCTTCACGAGTTCCAGGACGCGTCGCTGCGGCACAAAGCGCACAGCCCTCGGAATGTAGTTCGGTATCCGAGCTTCAAGATTCCTCCAGCCGCCGTAGCCCATGTCATCGATCTTGAACGTGTGCACGACCCCGCGATGGTCTCGGACCTGGACCTCGAGATAGTAGTTGTAATTGGCTCCCCACGCCCAGAGATCAATTGTCGCCGGGCGTCCCGGAATGCTGATACCACGGGGAATCGGTTCCCCGTCCGGGCCGTCTTCGGCTTCAACAGGAATGAACTCCAGGTAGTTGTACCCGCGTCGAGTGAACGATGCCTGCACACCGAGGACTCCCGGGGTATCGGAATCCGGCCGTCCCATGGCCTCCGGCCAAACATCTGATACAATCTGGTAGTCAAACGGGAACTCGTAATTGCGCTCTCCGTCTTCCACAGCGAGGTACTTGCCGCCACGAACAATCCATCGACTGTCCGGATCATCAAAGTCCTCAAGGATCAATGCCTGCCAGTTCGTGGTAGCTTCATCAGCCACAACGCCACCGGCAAGCACGAGTACCAGCAGTATCGAGACCACTATGCCTCGTCTCATGCTCTTGCTCCTTCACCTACAAAACCGACATTCTATCAAGGTCACTACGAGTATATTTCCCGCGAAAAGTAGTGTCAAACACTTTTACGGCGGCATACCCCATTGGTTACATCGGCGCGGAATGCCATAAGATCCACAAAAGAACGGGCAACCGGCTACCGCCGGCCTCTACGGCTTGTCCGGGGCGTCGGTTGTATTCTCGTCAAACACCCGTACGCCGAATTGAGGATCCGCATACGCCCCGCCAATCTCAATCACCGAAAGTGCCGTGACAGTGCCTCCTCCTCCCCCCGCACTTGTCGCGTTCAGGGCCGCGGTCAAACCAGTGTCCATGTGGTTCTCAAC